>DJAN01000126.1 GCA_002429615.1 Lysobacteraceae bacterium UBA6001 | reverse complement strand
CGGGCGCTGCGCGGCGGGAGCGCCGCGGCCGTCGAGCGCGTCGAGCAGCAGGGTCGCTTCCTGCTCCATCTCGATCACGTAACCGTTGACCCGACCCTTGAAATAGCGGTGGAAGATCAGCGCGGGCACCGCGATGATCATGCCAGTCGCGGTGCACACCAGCGCCTTGCCGATACCGCCAGCCAGCTGGTTCACATCGCCGATGCCGTGGTCGAGGATGCCCAGGAACATCTGGATCATGCCGACCACGGTACCCAGCAGGCCCAGCAGCGGGCCGGCCGAGGCGATGGTGCCGAGCGCGTTGAGGAAGCGCTCCATGCGGTGGATGATGTGCCGGCCGGTGTCCTCGATGCGCTCGCGCACCAGTTCGCGCGGACGGCCGCGCATGTCCAGCGCGGCGGCCAGCAGCGCACCCAGCGGCGAGCTGCGGCGCAGGGATTCGATATGGGAGGGGTCGAGCTTGCCGCGCGCCGCCCAGTTGCGCACTTCCTCGCCCAACCCGGGCGGCAGGACTTCATTGCGGCGCAGCGTCCACAGGCGTTCGAGCACGATCGCCAGCGCCAGCACCCCCAGCAGCAGCAGGGGCACCATGGGCCAGCCGCCCGCCTTGACCAGTTCCCACACGTTCAGATCCTCCGGCGCGATCGGCCGCCTGTTTGCTGGCCGATAGGATAGCAGTCGCGCGGTGGCGTTCCGCCGCGTCCCACCAACGTGGCCGCCAGCGCCGCTGCTCACGCAGCGCCAGCCCCTGGCGCCGCAGCCAGACCCGCACCGCGCCGGCCTCGGCGGTATCCAGGATCTCGGCACCCTCCCCGGCCCAGCGCCGCCGCACCGCCGGCCGCGGGTGACCGAAACGGTTCCCGTGGCCGCTGGCGAACACCACCACGCGCGCGCCCACCGCGCTGACGAAGCGGGGACTGGAGGAACCAGCGCTGCCGTGATGCGGCGCCACCACGATATCCGCGCGCAGGTCGGCCGGTGCTCGCGCCAGCAGGCGCTGCTCGATCACCTTGCCGATATCACCGGTGAGCAGGGCCACCCGCCCGCCGGCCTGGATGCGCAGCACGCAGCTGGACTCGTTGCCCAGGTAAGGGAAACCGGGCGGAGGATGCAGGAAGCGGAACCCCACCCCATCCCATTGCCACTGCACGCCCCGCCGGCAGGGCGAGGACGCGGCGTCCAGCAGCAGGCCAGGAGGCGCCATGACCCGCGTCGGCCGCAGTTGCGCGATCACGGCCGGCAGGCCTCCCACATGATCACCATCGCCGTGACTGATCACCACCGCGTCCAGCCGCCTCACCGCGAGCGCGCGCAGGGCGGGCAGCACCACGCGCTCGCCCGCGTCATAGCCCGCTTCCACCCGCGGCCCGACGTCGTAGAGCAGCGCGTGGTGCCGGGTGCGCACCGCCACCGCCAGGCCCTGCCCTACGTCCAGCACCGCCAGTTCGACCTCGCCGATGCGCGGGCGCCGGGTATCGGGCCACGCCAATGCCAGCCACAACAGCGCCGCCAGGCCTTTGCCCGGCACTCCGCGCGGCAGCAGCCACGTCGCTGCGCCAAGCAATGCGAGGCCGGTTGCGACCACGCTGGCGTCCGGCCACCCCGACTGCGCGAAGCCGCCCCGCCCCGCCCAGGAGAACAACCGCCAGCTGGGCGCGAAGCAGGCATCAGCGAGACGCCAGGCCGGACCACCCGCCCCGCCGATCACGCTTTCCAGTGCCAGCCCCAGCAGGGACAACGGCACCACGACCAGGCTCCGCCACGGAATCGCGACCAGGTTCACCGCAGGCCCTACCCACGAGGCCTGCGCGAACCACGCCACCGACAAGGGCAGCAGGCACAACGTGGCGACCCATTGCGCGCGCAGGAAGCCGGGCACGAGGGCGACGCGATGGCGGCTCCGCGGCATCAATCCGGCCAGGCACGCCACGCCACCGAAACTCAGCCAGAACCCCGGCAGCAGCAGCGACAGCGGATCGATCACCAGCACCGCCAGCAACGCCAGCGCCAACGCGCGCAGCGGCGTGACCCGCCTGCGCGACAGGCGCGCGGCGCAGACCACGGCAATCATCAGCAGTGTGCGCAGCGTGGGCAGGGAGGCGCCGGTCACGCCCGCGTAGAGCGCCGCCGCCAGCACTGCCGCCACCGATGCGGCCAGTTCGCGCGGCCACCGTCGCGGCAGGATCGCCAGGCATCGCCAAGCGCCGCGCAGGCCCGCGGCAGCCGCCATCGCGACCAGGCCGACATGGAAGCCGGAAATCGCGATCAGGTGGGTCAGCCCGACCGCGCGCAGCATCCGCCAGTCGTCCTCGCCCAGACCGCGCGTATCCCCCAATGCCAAGGCCCGCACGAAGCGTGCCCCCGACGTCGCCACCGCGGCCTCGATGCGTCCGCTCATGCGATCACGCCAGGCATCCAGCCCATGGGCGGCGCGCAGCAGGCGGGCCTCGCCTGGCCTGCGCACCTGCGCCATCGCCAACACGCGCAGCGCGGCGGCCTGGCGTTCGGCATCCGTACCGCCGGGATTGCGCAGGCCGCGTGGCGCGCGCAGGCGCATCCATAGCCGCCATTCGGCTCCTGCCTGCAGTGCGGTGCGTGGCCCCGGCGTGCGCGCATCGAAGTCGTCATACCAGGCCACCTGCAGCAGACGCCCACGCAACCGGGCCGGCTGATCCGCGTGGTTATCCACGCGTAGCAGGAAGCGCGTCCTTCGCGGCCCCACCTCGGGCAAATCGACTACCTGCCCCCGCAGCTCGACCTCCTGCCCGTCCCGCTGCGCAGGCCACTGCCCTTCCAATACCCGCAGCACGTGCGCGGCCGTCCAGGCGGCACCGCCCAGGCCAAAGGCGAGCGCCATGCCGCAGACATATGCGGTGGCGCGCCAATGAAACCAACGGGAGACCGCGACACTCGCCAGTGCGCCAACGGCGCAGACCGCCACGCCACCCCACGGCCAGGGCCGGGGCGCCCACGCTGCAAAGGCCGCCCCGAGCAGCAGCGCGATCAGTGCCGCGGACGGCAACGCACGCGGCCCGCCCGCGCTCGGTATCGGCGCATCACGCATTGGAATATCCACCCTGCATCCCTGCCGCGTGACGTGCACGGCGCCGCCGGCACCCGGTGGCCGACCGACCCGCCCGCTCTCAGGGGGGCTGCGCAATGCAGGCCCGTCGCCCAAGCCGGCGGCGCCGGCACGTCACGGAATACAGATTAGGGAGGCGTCCAGCGTCCAGGCAGCGGGAAAGCACGCAAGGGCGCATAGGCCCTTGGTGGGTGTTTCAGCGGGAAAGCAACGTACTGGAACGTCGGCTCATGCCGCCTTCGGCGCGCTCAACTCGCGCAGACGGCCTTCGTGCAGTTCCAGCACTCGGTCCAGCTTGAACGCCAGGCTGCGGTCATGGGTGACCAGCACCAGGCTGGTACGGTGCTGGCGGTTGAGGTCGAGCATCAGCTCGAACACCGTGGCCGCGGTACGGTCATCAAGGTTGCCGGTCGGCTCGTCACCGAGCACGCAGGCAGGCCGGTTCACCAGCGCACGTGCCACCGCGGCGCGTTGGCGTTCGCCGCCGGACAGCTCGCCCGGCTTGTGTTCCAGGCGATGCCCCAGCCCCACCGCCTCCAGCAGCTGCGCGGCGCGTTCGCGCGCCGGGGCCACGTCCTCGCCCGCCAGCAGCACCGGCATCATCACGTTCTCCAGCGCGGTGAACTCCGGCAGCAGGTGATGGAACTGGTAGACGAAACCCAGTGCGCGGTTGCGCAGACGCCCGCGCTGGCCGTCGGAAAGCTCGGACATCGACTGGCCGGCAACATACACCTCGCCCGCGCTCGGCACGTCCAGGCCGCCCAGCAGGTGCAGCAGGGTGCTCTTGCCGGCACCGGACGCACCGACGATGGCCACCGTCTCGCCCGCCGCCACCGTCAGGTCCAGGCCGTCGAACACCGGCGTGCGCATGCGGCCTTCGGCGTAGGTCTTGCCCAGGCCGACCGCCTGGATCACGGAACTGGAGTGCATCGCGGCCTCATTCATAGCGCAGCGCCTCCGCCGGCTGGGTGCGCGCCGCGCGCCACGCCGGGTACAGGGTCGCCAGGAAACTCATCAGCAGGGCGACGACGGTGATCGCGATCACGTCGGGGGTTTGCATGTCGGTCGGCAGGCCGGTGATGTAGTAGACATCCTCCGGCAGCAGCTTGATGTGGAACAGCGCCTCGATCGCCCCGAGGATGCGTTCGAGGTTGAGGGTCAGGGTGATGCCGCCGACCACGCCGAGCACCGTGCCGATGATGCCGATCAGCGAGCCCTGCACCATGAAGACCTTCATTACCCCGCCCGGAGTCAGGCCCAGGGTGCGCAGGATCGCGATGTCGGCCTGCTTGTCGGTCACCAGCATCACCTGCGAGGAGACCAGGTTGAACGCGCCCATGGCGATGATCAGCGAGAGCAGGATGCCCATCACCGTCTTCTCCATGCGCAGGGAGTGGTAGAGGTTGGCGTTTTCCTGCGTCCAGTCGCTGACGCGGTGGTCGCCCGGCAGCTTCAGCGCCAGGTCGCTGGCCACCTCCCAGGCGCGGTCCATGTCGTACAGCTTCAGCCGCACGCCGGTGACGCCGTCCATGCGCAGCACGCGCGCCATGTCTTCCATGTTGGCCACGGCCAGGCCACGGTCGATCTCGTTGTAGCCGGCCTCGAAGATGCCGCTGACGGTGAAGCGCTTGTAGCGCGGCGCGGCGCCGAACGGCGTGGCCTGCGGCTCGGCCAGCATCACCACGACCTTGTCGCCGACGTTCACGCCCAGCCACAACGCCAGTTCCTGCCCGAGCAGGATGTTGTACGAGCCCGGCGTCAGGCTGTCGGTCGAGCCCTGCTTCATCTTCTGCGACAGCACCGAGACCTTGTCTTCCTGCGCCGGCACCACGCCGCGCACGATGGCCGGCTGGTTGCGGGTGCCGGTGATCAGCGCCTGGCTTTCGATGTAGGGCGCCGCGCCGGCCACGCGCGGATCGGCGCTGGCCACCTGCAGGGCGGTCTGCCAGTCGCGCAGCGGTGCGCCGTCGGCACTGACCGTGGCATGGGCGGCCATCTGCAGCAGGCGGTCACGGATTTCTTTCTGGAAGCCGCTCATCACCGCCAGCGTGGTGATCAGCACGGTGACCCCGAGGGCGATGCCCAGGATCGACGCCATCGAGATGAAGGAGATGAAGCCGTTGCGCCGCTTGGCGCGCAGGTAACGCAGGCCGATGGCGACAGGTAAGGGTTTGAACATGCGCTGCGACCGTTCAGGGGAGGCTATGGTGCCATTGCCGGGCGTGAGGGCGAAACCACACGACTGCCAGCGGCCAGTCGCAGTTCACGTCGCCGCGCCGGCGGCAGCGTATCCGGCCAGAACAGCACCCCTTGGCGGCGCCCCGGCCCGCGCCGCCAGGAGACCCGCACCAGTGCGCCCTGCCATTCGACCCGCAGCGCCGCTACCGGCAGGCCATCCACGCATGCCGGCGCCCTGCCCCACGGTACGCACAGCTGGCGATGCGGCTGCCGCGACAGCCTTCCGGCGCGCCGGTAAACCCCGCCACAGATCACCGCGCCCGCCAGCGGCAGTGCCCACGCCGGGCATGCCGACAACCACAGCGACACGCAGGCGCAGGCGCCCAGGCCGCACAGCAGGCGCGGCGGCCAGCGCGAGGGCCGCCACTCAAGCCTGCAGGGTGCGGATACGCTCGATGAGGGCCGCCTGCGACGCATCCGGGCACACCTCGTAACCCATGAACCAGCGCCACAACTTATCGTCCTCGCGCTCCAGCAGCAGCCGGAAAACGGCACGTTCTGCTTCCGGTGCGTCGGCCCAGCGGCGGTCGAGGTAACGGTCGAACAGCCGGTCCAGCTCGCGCATGCCGCGGCGGCAGCGCCAGCGCAGCATCTTCAGTTCGGTGGCTTCATCCATCGCGCAGGACTTCCTCGAGGGGGCGCGCGGCGCCCGAAACGAACGCGGCACCAGGCCGACAGGCCGGTGCCGCGCTGGGCCACCGCGGACGGTGGCCGTTCAACCGCACGCCCGATCAGGCGCGGCGGGCCATCATCAGCTTCTTGATCTCGGCGATCGCCAGCGCGGGGTTCAGGCCCTTCGGGCAGGTACGCGCGCAGTTCATGATGGTGTGGCAGCGGTACAGCTTGAACGGATCTTCCAGGTCGTCCAGGCGCGCACCGGTGTCTTCATCGCGCGAGTCGATGATCCAGCGGTAGGCCTGCAGCAGGATCGCCGGGCCCAGGTAACGCTCGCCGTTCCACCAGTAGCTCGGGCAGCTGGTCGAGCAGCAGGCGCACAGGATGCACTCGTACAGGCCGTCGAGCTTCTTGCGGTCTTCCGGCGACTGCAGGCGCTCGCGGTCCGGCGGCGGCGGGGTCTGGGTGCGGATCCACGGCTTGATCGACGCGTACTGCGCGTAGAAGTGGGTCAGGTCCGGCACCAGGTCCTTGACCACGCTCATGTGCGGCAGCGGGTAGATCGGCACTTCGGCCTTGCCGCACGCGCTGATCGCCTTGGTGCAGGCCAGCGTGTTGGTGCCGTCGATGTTCATCGCGCACGAACCGCAGATGCCTTCGCGGCAGGAACGGCGGAAGGTCAGGGTCGGGTCGATCTCGTTCTTGATCTTGATCAGCGCGTCGAGAACCATCGGGCCGCACTTGTCGAGATCGATCTCGTAGGTGTCGGTACGCGGGTTGGCGCCGTCATCGGGGTTCCAGCGATAGATCTTGAACGTGCGCACATTCTTGGCGCCCGTGGCCGGGAAATGCTTTCCCTTGCCGATCTTGGAATTCTTGGGGAGGGTGAACTCTGCCATGGCTTTGAATCCGGGATAGGGGATTGGGGATTCGGCACGCGCCGGTCGCCTGTCATGCGGCGACCGTCGCGGGCCCCATCCCGGCTAGGTCAGTAGACGCGCGGCTTCGGCGGCACCACGTCCACGTCCTGGGAGAGCGTGTACATGTGCACCGGGCGGAAATCGAAGCTGCACTGGCCCTTCTCGTCGACCGAGACCAGCGTGTGCTTCTGCCAGTTGACGTCGTCGCGATCCGGATAGTCCTCGTGCGCGTGCGCGCCCCGGCTTTCCTTGCGCTGTTCGGCCGAGTTGATCGTGGCCACCGCGTTGAGCAGCAGGTTGTACAGCTCGTAGGTCTCGATCAGGTCCGAGTTCCAGACCAGCGAGCGGTCCGACACCTTGACGTCCTCGAACATGGCGAAGATCTCATCCATCTTCTGGCAGCCTTCCTCCAGCGTCTTGCTGGTGCGGAACACCGCCGCGTCCGCCTGCATGGTGCGCTGCATCTTGTCGCGGATCACCGAGGTCGGCGTGGAGCCGTTGGCATTGCGCAGCTTGTCCAGCAGCGCCAGCGCCTTGTCGCAGGCATTGGCCGGCAGCGGCTTGTGCGGCTGGTTGGTCTTGATGGTCTCGGCGCAGCGGTTGGCCACCGCGCGGCCGAACACCACCAGGTCGAGCAGCGAGTTGGAGCCCAGGCGGTTGGCGCCGTGCACCGACACACAGGCCGCTTCGCCGATGGCGTACAGGCCCGGCACCACTTCGTCCGGGTTGTCGCCGACCTTGCGCACCACTTCGCCGTGGTAGTTGGTCGGGATGCCGCCCATGTTGTAGTGCACGGTCGGGATGACCGGGATCGGCTCCTTGGTCACGTCGACGCCGGCGAAGATGTGGGCGCTCTCGGCGATGCCCGGCAGCTTCTCGTTGATCACTTCCGGGCCGAGGTGGGTCAGGTCGAGCAGGATGTGGTCCTTGTGCTCGCCGACGCCGCGGCCTTCGCGGATCTCGATGGTCATCGAACGGCTGACCACGTCGCGCGAGGCCAGGTCCTTGTAGTGCGGGGCATAGCGCTCCATGAAGCGCTCGCCGTTGCTGTTGCGCAGGATGCCGCCTTCGCCGCGCACGCCCTCGGTGATCAGGCAGCCCGCGCCGTAGATGCCGGTCGGGTGGAACTGCACGAACTCCATGTCCTGCATCGGCAGGCCGGCGCGCATCACCATGCCGCCGCCGTCACCGGTACAGGTGTGGGCGGAGGTGGCGCTGAAGTACGAACGGCCATAGCCGCCGGTGGCCAGCACCACGCCGTGGGCGCGGAACAGATGCAGCGAGCCTTCGGCCATGTCCAGCGCGAGCACGCCGCGGCACACGCCTTCTTCGTCGAAGATCAGGTCGAGCGCGAAGTACTCGATCATGAAGCGCGCGTTGTTGGCCAGCGACTGCTGGTACAGCGTGTGCAGCATGGCGTGGCCGGTACGGTCGGCCGCGGCGCAGGTGCGCTGCGCCGGCGGGCCTTCGCCGAACTTGGTGGTCATGCCGCCGAACGGGCGCTGGTAGATCTTGCCTTCCTCGGTACGCGAGAACGGCACGCCGTAATGCTCCAGCTCGATGATGGCCGGAATCGCCTCGCGGCACATGTACTCGATGGCGTCCTGGTCACCCAGCCAGTCCGACCCCTTGATGGTGTCGTAGAAGTGGTAGCGCCAGTCGTCCTCGCCCATGTTGCCGAGCGCGGCGGAGATGCCGCCCTGCGCGGCGACGGTGTGCGAGCGGGTCGGGAAGACCTTGGTCAGGCAGACGGTCTGCAGGCCCTTCTGGGCCAGGCCGAAGGTCGCGCGCAGGCCGGCGCCACCGGCGCCGACGACGACCATGTCGTACTTGTGTTCGGTGATCTTGTAGGCGGACATCGGTGATCAGTTCCCCAGCGCGATGCGAGCGACCGCGAAAACACTGACGATTGCACCCAGGACGGCGATGAATTTCACCGTGACCTGCAGCGCCAGGGCCAGAAGCGAGTTGTGGATGTAGTCTTCCAGGATGACCTGCAGGCCCAGCTGGGCGTGCCAGAACATCGCCACCAGGAAGCCGACCAGCAGCACGGCGTTCCAGGGCTTGGAGATCGCCGCGGTGGCGGCGACGTAGTCAGCGCCGAGCAGGCTCAGCACGAACAGCACGAACCAGATGCCCAGCCCGACCAGCGCGGTGGCGGTCAGGCGCTGCAGGACGAAATGCTCGGTGCCGGTCTTGGCCGCGCCCAGGCCGCGCACGTTCTTCAACGGGGTGCGGTAACGGTTCATGCGACACCTCCACAGCACAGCACGTAGGCCCAGATCAGCGCGGTGATCACCAGGCTGCCGATGACCGACAGCCAGCTGCTGCGCACGAAGGCGGGAATGGCGAAACCGTGGCCGAAGTCCTGCACGATGTGGCGGATGCCGTTGCACAGGTGGTAGGCGAAGCACCACGACCAGCCAAACAGGAACAGCTGGCCGTACCAGGCGCCGGCGATCTGGCGGAAGCAGTTCCAGTGCGGCGGGCCCATCATCAGCGCCAGCAACGCGGCGGCGATGATCAGGGCACCAAGGGACAGGACGATGCCGGTGGCTCGATGCAGGATCGAAGTGGCCATCTGGATCTGCCACTTGTACACATCGAGGTGCGGTGACAGGGGACGTTCTGGGGTCGCCATTCGCTGACTAATACTCGGCTGGGCGGCACGGCGGCCGCGTTGGCTGCACGCTGCTCAAAAATCGATGCAGCGACCGTTTTTCTCCCAATCGCCGTAACGCACCGGATCCAGTCCGCCGCGACCACCGATCTCCGTAGGCACGGTTTCCTGCGCAGATGGCTCTGCCGGAAGCGCCGCGTCTTCGGGTTCGGATTCGGGATGGGGGGTTGTTTGGCCTATCATGTGGGTCTCGCAACGCACAAATTTTATGCCTCGCCCCCGTGCATGACAACCTTCACATTCCGGAAGCTGCTTTCGCGGCGCTGCCCGGGCACGCGGTAATCGCGCTGGACGGCCCCGATTCGGTCGCTTTCGCACAGGCCCAGTTCGCCAACGACCTCGGCACCCTGCCCGTCGGGCAGTGGCAATGGAACGCGTGGCTCAGCGCCAAGGGGCGGGTGATCGCGGTCTTCATGCTGTGCCGGCCGGCCGCCGACACCTTGTGGCTGGTGCTTGCCGATGGCCGCGCCGAAGTACTGGCCACGCAGCTGCAACGCTTTGTTTTCCGTCGCAAGGTCAAGCTGGCCGTGCGCACCGACCTGCATGTCGGCGGCCGCTTCCAGCCCCCGGCACGCGCACACGGCAACGTGCTCGACAGCGACGGCGATGCGAATGATTTCGATCTGGGCACGACAGCGCTGCCACGCACGCTGCGCCTGTCGTCTCATCCTTTCGTCGAAGACGAGGGTTTCCAGACCCGCTGGCGCGAGGCCGACCTGCGCCTGGGCCTGCCACGCCTCGATGACAGCGCCGTCGAACAATGGACGCCGCAGCAGATCGGGCTGGACCGGCTCTCCGCCTACAGCGTGAAGAAGGGCTGCTATCCAGGACAGGAAATCGTGGCCCGCACCCATTTCCTCGGCAAGGCCAAGCGCGTGGCGCAGCTGGTCGAGGTGCCCGCGGGCACCCAGCCCGGCGCGACGCTGCACCATGGCGAACAGACCGCCGGCAGCGTGGCCAGCGTCGGCGGCACCCTGGCGCTGGCGGTGCTGCCGATCGAAAGCGAAGGGCTGGCCCTGCAGCTCGGCGATGTGCCGGTGCAACGCCAGCCCCTGCTGGAAGGCCTGGCCCGCTAAGGCGGGCCGACCCGGCGCCTTACAGCCGCAGCTCGGTCTGCGGGTCGAAGAAGTGCAGGTGCGCGCCATGCAGCGCCACCTTGAGCATGTCGCCCACCGGCGGCAGCGGCTGCGGCGGCACGCGCATCACCAGCATCTGCTCGCCCAGGGTGAGGTTGACGAAGATCTCGTTGCCCACCGGCTCGATGCCCTCCACCTTTCCCTCGAAGGCGACCGTATCGCCCACGGCAACCGGCTGCAGGTGTTCCGGGCGGATGCCGACCAGCACGTCCCTGCCCTGCAACCCCTCCGGCGCCGACAGCGGCACCTGCCGGCCATCGGCCATGCGCAGCCCGCCGTCCTGCAGGGTGCCGCGCAGCACGTTCATCGCCGGGCTGCCAAGGAAGCCCGCCACGAACAGGTTGGCCGGACGCTCGTAAAGCGCCATCGGCGTGTCGATCTGCTGGATCACGCCAGCGTTGAGCACCACGATGCGCTGACCCAGCGTCATCGCCTCGACCTGGTCGTGGGTGACGTAGACCATCGTCGTACCCAGCTTGCGGTGCAGCTGGGCGATCTCGGTGCGCACGCTGTGGCGCAGCTTGGCGTCCAGGTTGGAGAGCGGCTCGTCGAGCAGGAACACCGCCGACTCGCGCACCATCGCCCGCCCCAGCGCCACGCGCTGGCGCTGGCCGCCGGACATCGCCTTGGGCAGCTTGTCGAGCATGTCCGACAGCCCGAGCATCTCGGCCGCGTTGCGCACGCGCTCGTCGATCACCGCCTGCGGATGGCCACGCAGTTTCAGCCCGAACGCCAGGTTCTCGCGCACGGTCATGTGCGGATACAGCGCATAGCTCTGGAACACCATGGCGATGTCGCGGTCCTTCGGCGCCACGTCGTTGACCACGCGATCGCCGATGCGCAGCGTGCCGCTGGTGATGTCCTCCAGGCCGGCGATCATGCGCAGCAGGGTCGACTTGCCACAGCCCGAAGGCCCCACCAGCACCATCAGCTCGCCGTCGGCGACCTCGAACGTGGCGCCCTGCACCGCGACCTGTCCGTTGTCGTAAACCTTGCGGACGTTCTCCAACTGCACTTTCGCCATTCGCTAGCCTCTTTGGATATCGTGCGTCACGGCGCGGACGTCCGCGCCGGCTTCGAATGGTCGCCGATGAAACTGCTCGCAATCGAATGCATTCGTTTTATTCTGACATGTAAGCGTTTTCATCTGGCAACATCGGCAGCGGGAGGAGCAAGACGATGAACCGGAAAATCCGTTCGCCTGCGTATGGAACAGGCGGGCCTGGGCCATGCGTGATTCATGCCTCCGCTATGCCGTCGGGGGCCTAACGGTGCGCCGACATACCTGCAACAATCGGGGACTTTGGCCCGGCACTGCGGGTCGTTGCGTGAATGCGCACGACAGCGCTGCCAGACCGGTCTTCGCAGGCGCCGCGTCCTTCCGGACACATGCCCGCGGAAAGCCCCTTGAAACCCAGGATCCAAGCCATTGACAACGATGTCAGCAGAAACTGAAACTCGGCCAATGCACAACACTCTTTTCCTGTTCGGCGCCACCGGCGACCTGGCACAGCGCTATCTCTTCCCGTCGCTGCTGCGCCTGTCCATCGACGGCCTGCTGCCGGAGGACTTCCAGATCCGCGCGCTGGCGCTGTCGCCGCATGACACGGAGAAATTCCGCGAGATCCTGCGCCCGCGCCTGGAGCAGGCGTTGCCGCATGCCGGCGCTGCCGACATCGACAACCTGCTGCAGCGCATCGACTACCGCTCGGTGGACCTGCGCGACGCCGAGTCCGTCGCCGCCGCGGTGCGCGACCTGGCCTCGCGCAAGTGCGTGAGCTACCTGGCCATTCCGCCGGGCCTGTACATCAGCACCTGCCAGGGCCTGGCCCTGGGCGGCGCGCTGGCCGCGCCGAACCGGCTGATGCTGGAGAAGCCGATCGGCCACGATTCGCTCAGCGCCGAGGAAATCCTCAGCGCGATCGGCGCGCTGATCGACGAGGACCGCGTGTTCCGCCTCGACCATTATCTGGGCAAGGCGGCGGTGCAGAACCTGATCGCGCTGCGCTTCGGCAACACGCTGCTGGAGGCGGTGTGGAACCGCAACTACATCGAGTCGGTGCAGATCCTGGTCGCCGAGAGCGAGGGCGTGGACGGGCGTGATGCCTATTACGCGCGTTCCGGTGCGCTGCGCGACATGGTGCAGAGCCACATCCTGCAGCTGCTGTGCCTGGTGGCGATGGAGCCGCCGGCCTCGCTGGAGTCCGACCGCATCCGCGACGAGAAGGTCAAGGTGCTGCGCGCGCTGCGGCCGCTGAAGGCCGAGCATGCCGCGCGCGACAGCGTGCGTGGCCGCTACACCGCCGGCACCATCAACGGCCAGCCGGCGCAGGCCTACCAGCCGCCGGAAGGCAGCGACGTGGAAACCTTCGTCGGCGTCACCGCGCATATCGACAACTGGCGCTGGGAAGGCGTGCCGTTCCACCTGTGCACCGGCAAGCGCATGCCCGAGCGCACCACCCGCGTGGTGGTCACGCTCAAGCCGGTCACCCATTGGCTGTTCGAACGCCCGGACCGCCAGCACGCCACGCCGAACCGCCTCACCTTCCAGCTGCAGCCGCAGGAGAACATCGAGCTGGGCCTGATGAGCTCGCTGGCCGGCCCGGAATGGGGCGCGCTGGAACTGCAGCCGCTGGAACTGGAACTGTCGGTGCCGACCGGCCTGCATCGCCGCATCGCCTACGAGCGCCTGTTCCTGGATGCGTTCAACGGCAACCACGCGCTGTTCGTGCGTGATGACGAAGTGCGCGCGGCCTGGGCCTGGATCGACAGCGTCAGCGCCGCCTGGAAGGCGGCCGAGCTGCCGCTGCAGCCCTACCCCGCCGGCACCTGGGGCCCGGCGTCCGCCACCACCTTCCTGCCGCCGGGTATCGACCAGGAGGCGCAGGCATGAGCGCGGCGATGCAACCGGTGCTGGTCGCCGATATCGGCGGCACCAATGCGCGCTTCGCCCTGGCCGATCTCGAAGCCTCGATGCCGCTGCTGGAAGACAGCGTGCGCGAGTTCGCGGTGGTCGATTTCGCCTCGCTCGGCGAGGCCGCACAGCATTACCTGGACCAGATCGGCGCCACCGCCCAGCAGGGCGTGTTCGCTGTGGCCGGCCGCGTCGATGGCGACGAGGCGCGCATCACCAACCATCCGTGGGTGATCTCGCGCTCGCGCACCGCCGCCATGCTCGGCTTCGACGAGCTGTACCTGATCAACGATTTCGCCGCGCAGGCGATGGCGATCAGCCTGCTGCGTCCGCAGGACGTGGTGCAGGTCGGCGGCGCCAGCTGGCAGCCGGCCGACATCCGCCAGCCGCGCAACTACGGCGTGATCGGCCCGGGCACCGGGCTGGGCGTGGGCGGGCTGCTGATCCGCGATGGCCGCTGCTATCCGCTGGAAACCGAGGGTGGCCACGTCAGCTTCCCGCCGGGCACGCCGGAGGAGATCCGCATCCTGGAGATCTTGTCGCAGCAGTTCGGCCGCGTCTCCAACGAGCGCCTGATCTGCGGCCCCGGCCTGGTCAACATCCATCGCGCGCTGAGCGAGATCGCCGGCGCCGACCCGGGCCCGCTCAAGCCGTCGGACATCACCGCGCGCGCCGCCTCCGGCGATGCCCGCGCGGCGCGTTCGGTGGATCTGTTCTGCGCGATCTTCGGCGCCATCGCCGGCGACATGGTGCTGATGCAGGGCGCCTGGGACGGCGTGTTCCTGACCGGCGGCCTGGTGCCGCGCATGCTCGACTCGCTGCAGCATTCCGGCTTCCGCCAGCGCTTCGAGAACAAGGGCCGCTTCTCCGCGATCATGTCGCGCGTGCCCTCGCTGGCGGTGATGCATCCGCATGCCGGCCTGCTCGGTTCGGCCGCCTATGCGGTCGATGTCGAGCGCAACCGGGGGAGCCGCGCATGAGCCCGTGGCAGGACCGCATTTCGCTGATCCGCCACGCCGACGCCGACGCGTGGGTGGCCGGCATCGCCGAGGAGATGGCCAGCATCCTCGGCCACGAGATCGGCAAGCGTGGTCACGCGCGCATGCTGCTGTCCGGCGGCACCACGCCGGCACCGGTATACGAGGCGCTGGCGCTGCAGGCGCTGGAGTGGGACAAGGTCGAAGTCGGCCTGGTCGACGAGCGCTGGCTGTCGCCGCAGGATCCGGACAGCAATGCCTACCTGGTGCGCCACAGCCTGCTCGAACGCGCCGAGGGTGCGCAGTTCGCGCCGCTGGTGCGCCCGGGCAAGTCGCTGGGCGACTGCGTGCACGACGCCAACCTGCATGCGACCCACGCCGCGCCGCCGTGCCTGGCGGTGCTGGGCATGGGCGGCGACGGCCATACCGCCTCGCTGTTCCCCGGCGCCATCGACCTGCCCAAGGCGCTGGCCAGCCAGCAGCCTTACGCCGCGCTGGACGCCACCGGCTGCCCGGGCTCCAACAGCTGGCCGCTGCGCATCACCCTGACCCCGGCCGGGCTGGCGCAGTGCGAGACCCGCCTGCTGCTGCTGCGCGGCAAGCAGAAACTGGACGTGCTGCAGGCCGCGCTGGCCGGCGACGACCCCAACGAATACCCCATCCGCGTGGCGATCCAGCAACCTGGCGCGCACCTGCGGGTTCACTGGTGCGCATGACGCGTGCTCCGCGGACGGTGGCCTGGTGCCGTCGTCCTTCCTGTCCCGCCGCACGCCGTACCGGCGCCCGCGTGGCCTCCTCATAGCCGTTCAAGCCAATGAGCCTGCATCCGAATATCCAAGCCGTCACCGAACGCATCCGCCTGCGCAGCGCCGCCTCGCGCGCCGCCTATCTCGCCGGCATCGACGCCGCCCTGCGCGACGGCCCGTTCCGCAGCCGCCTGAGCTGCGGCAACCTCGCCCACGGTTTCGCCGCCTGCGGCCCGACCGACAAGGACCGCCTGCGCGGTAGCGTCACCCCGAACCTGGGCATCATCACCGCGTACAACGACATGCTCTCGGCGCACCAGCCGTTCGAGCATTACCCCGAGCTGATCCGCGCCACCGCGCGCGCGCTCGGCGCCACCGCGCAGGTCGCCGGCGGCGTGCCGGCGATGTGCGACGGCGTCACCCAGGGCCGCGCCGGCATGGAGCTGTCGCTGTTCTCGCGCGACGTGATCGCGCAGTCCACCGCGATCGGCCTCAGCCACGACATGTTCGACACCACGGTGTACCTGGGCGTGTGCGACAAGATCGTGCCGGGCCTGCTCATCGGCGCGCTGGCGTTCGGCCACCTGCCGGCGGTGTTCCTGCCGGCCGGCCCGATGACGCCGGGCATCCCCAACAAGCAGAAGGCCGAGGTGCGCGAGCGCTACGCCGCCGGCGAGGCGACCCGCGCCGAACTGCTGGAAGCCGAGGCGGCGTCGTACCACGCGCCAGGCACCTGCACGTTCTACGGCACCGCCAATTCCAACCAGGTGCTGCTGGAGGCGATGGGCGTGCAGCTGCCCGGCGCCTCCTTCATCAACCCGGGCACGCCGCTGCGCGATGCGCTGACCCACAGCGCCGCCGAACGCGCGCTGGCGATCACCGCGCTGGGCGATGACTTCCGTCCGTTCGGCCGGCTGATCGACGAGCGGGCGATCGTCAACGCGATCGTCGCGCTGATGGCGACCGGCGGTTCGACCAACCACACGATCCACTGGATCGCGGTGGCGCGCGCGGCCGGCATCGTGCTGACCTGGGACGACATGGACCTGATCTCGCAGACGGTGCCACTGCTGGCACGCGTGTACCCGAACGGCGAGGCCGACGTGAACCGCTTCCACGCGGCGGGCGGCACCTCGTTCGTGTTCCGCGAGCTGATGGACGCCGGGCTGATGCACGACGACCTGCCGACGGTGGTGGAAGGCGGCATGCGCGCCTTCGCGCAGGAGCCGCGCCTGCAGGACGGCAAGGTGGTGTTCGTGCCGGGCACCGCCACCAGCGCGGACGAGGAAGTGGCGCGTCCGGTGGCCAATGCATTCGAGGGCCAGGGTGGCCTGCGCCTGCTGCGCGGCAATATCGGCCGTTCGCTGATCAAGCTGTCGGCGGTGAAGCCGCAGTACCGCCGCATCGAGGCGCCGGCGGTGGTGGTGGACGCGCCGCAGGTGCTGAACAAGCTGCATGCGGCCGGTGCGCTGCCGCACGATTTCGTGGCGGTGGTGCGTTACCAGGGCCCGCGTGCCAACGGCATGCCGGAGCTGCATTCGCTGGCACCGTTGCTGGGCCTGCTGCAGAACCAGGGCCGGCGCGTGGCGCTGGTCACCGACGGGCGCCTGTCCGGTGCGTCGGGCAAGTTCCCGGCGGCGATCCATGTGACCCCGGAAGCGGCACGCGGCGGTCCGATCGCGCGTATCCGCGAGGGCGACATCATCGTGCTCGACGGCGAGGCCGGGACGCTGGAAGTGAAGGTATCGGCCACCGAATGGGCGTCGCGCGAGCTGGCGCCGAATTCGGCGCCGGCTGGCCACGACATCGGCCGCAACCTGTTCGCGATCAATCGCCAGGTGGTGGGCCCGGCCGACCAGGGCGCGATCTCGATCGGCTGCGGCCCGATGGCGGCGGACGGCACGATCTGGGAATACGACGCCGAGTACGAACTCGGCGGTGAAGCGTCCGCCGCGGCGGCACCACACGAATCCAAGGACGCGTAAGCGCCCTGCCCTACTTTGCAAGGTATCGAGGACACCATGACGATTGCCGATCTCCAGAACCGCGCCGAACTGCTGCTGTTGCAGGCCGGCATCCTCCCGGTCATTACCGTCGACAGCCTGGACCAGGCGCGCGCGGTCACCGATGCGCTGCTGGAAGGCGGCCTGCCGGCGATCGAGCTGACGCTGCGCACGCCGGTGGCGATGGAGGCGCTGGCGACGTTGAAGCGCGAGCGTCCCGAGCTGGTGGTGGGTGCGGGCACGGTGCTGACCGAGCAGCAGATGCGGCAGTCGATCGATGCGGGCGCGGACTTCCTGGTGACCCCGGGCACGCCGCCGGCATTGGCCGACCTGCTGGCGGATGCGCCGATCCCGGTGGTGCCGGGTGCGGCGACGCCGACCGAGTTCCTGGCGCTGATGGGCCGTGGTTTCCGGGTGTGCAAGCTGTTCCCGGCGTCGGCGGTGGGTGGATTGCAGATGCTGAAGGGTCTGGCCGGTCCGCTGGCCGATCTGAAGCTGTGCCCGACCGGCGGCATCAGCGAGGACACGGCGGGGCAGTATCTGTCGCAGCCGAACGTGCTGTGCATCGGTGGCTCGTGGATGGTGCCGAAGGACTGGCTGGCCAAGGGCGAGTGGCACAAGGTGCGCGACAGCGCGGCGGCGGCCGCGAAGATCGTGGCGCAGGTGCGCGCGGGCTGAGTTTTTCGCTCCCTTTTATGGTTTGAAGGAATGCCGCGCTTAGCGCGGCATTCTTTTTTCCGGCGCGGCGCTTTGTTTCCGTGCTGTTCCTATTGCCGCGTTCCCCTGTTGCCCCTATTGGCGCGCCTCCCTGTTGCCCTTATTGACGCGTTTCCCTGTTGCTCCTGTTGGCACGTTTTCCTGTTGCTCCAAATTTGTAGGAGCGGCTTCAGCCGCGACCGTGCGGCATCAGACGTCCCCTGCCACTGACGAAAGCGGCTCTCACAGTCCGCGCGCGGCCACCGGGCCCAGCCCCTGGCCGGGACACGCCGTGAACCCTTCCATGGGGGCTCGAAGGCGACATCCATGTCGCCTACGGTCCCGGCCAGGGGCTGGGCCCGGTGTCCCGACAGTGAGTCGCTGACGGATCGGAAAGCGGTTGGTTTTGTCGCAGGCAGATGCCGACCTGCTCCTCAAGCCCTACCATGGCCTCATCGACAGGAGCTTTCGATGCATTCGCCCCACGAACATCAAGCCGATGCGACGGCACACGCCTGCTGCCACGCCGCGCCCGCCGCCGACAACGACACCCCCCTGCGCGATCCGGTCTGCGGCATGCGCGTCACGCCGCAATCGAATCACCACGCCGAACACGACGGCCAGACCTACTACTTCTGCAGCGCCGGCTGCGCGGCGAAATTCCAGGCATCGCCGCAGCGCTATCTGCATGCCGATACGGCCACGCCAGCCGCGCCCGCGCCCGCCGGCACGATCTATACCTGCCCCATGCATCCGGAAATCCGCCAGGATCATCCGGGCACCTGCCCCAAGTGCGGCATGGCGCTGGAGCCGGAAATGCCCAGCCTGGAGGAGGAGGACAATCCGGAGCTGCGCGATTTCTCGCGCCGCTTCTGGTGGACGCTGCCACTCTCGATGGTGGTGATGCTGCTGGCCATGTTCGGCCATCGCCTGCACCTGATGGCGATGGCGACGCAGAGCTGGGTCGAGCTGCTGCTGACGCTGCCGGTGGTGCTGTGGGCCGGGGCGCCATTCTTCCAGCGCGGCTGGCAGTCGGTGATCCATCGCAGCCCCAACATGTGGACGCTGATCAGCCTCGGCACCGGCGCGGCGTTCCTCTACAGCGTGGTGGCGACGCTGGTACCCGGCGTGTTTCCGGCGTCGTTCCGTTCGATGGGCCGGGTCAACGTGTACTTCGAGGCGGCCGCGGTGATCATCTCGCTGACGCTGCTGGGCCAGCTGTTGGAACTGCGCGCCCGTGCGCAGACCTCGGCGGCGATCCGCTCGCTGCTCGGCCTGGCGCCGAAGACCGCCCGCCGCGTCAACGCCGATGGCAGCGAGGCGGACGTGCCGCTGGCCGACGTGCAGGTCGGCGACCATCTGCGCGTGCGGCCAGGCGAGAAGATCCCCACCGATGGCCGCGTGCTGGAAGGCGAAAGCGCGGTCGACGAGTCCATGCTCACCGGCGAGCCGTTGCCGCTCGGCAAGCGGCCGGGCGATGCGTTGATCGGCGCCACGCTCAATACCAGCGGTGCGTTGCTGATGCGCAGCGAGCGCGTGGGCGCGGAGACGGTGCTGGCGCAGATCGTGCAGATGGTGGCGCAGGCGCAGCGCTCGCGTGCGCCGATGCAACGCATGGCTGACGGCGTCGCCGGAGTGTTCGTGCTGGCGGTGGCGGCGGTGGCGCTGCTGACCTTCTTCGCCTGGGGCCTGTTCGGGCCGGCGCAGGGCTGGGTATTCGGGCTGGTCAACGCGGTGGCGGTGCTGATCATCGCCTGCCCCTGCGCGCTCGGTCTGGCGACGCCGATGTCGATCATGGTGGCGACCGGGCGCGGGGCGACACTCGGCATCCTGTTCCGTGATGCGGCGGCGATCGAGAACCTGCGTCGCGTCGATACGCTGATCGTCGACAAGACCGGCACGCTCACCGAGGGGCGACCCGCGTTCGATCGCGTGGTGCCCGCAACCGGTTTCGATGCACAGACCGTGCTGCGCCTGGCCGCGAGCCTGGATCAGGGGAGCGAGCATCCGCTGGCGGCGGCCATCGTCGGCCATGCGCGTGCGCAAGGGCTGGCGCTCGCGCCGGTGGCGGACTTCGCGTCGGGATCTGGCATCGGCGTGCGCGGTCGGGTCGAGGGCCGCGCGCTGGCGCTGGGCAATACCGCGCTGATGACGCAGGCCGGCGTGGACGTGGCGCCGCTGCTGGCGCAGGCCGAGAGCTTGCGCACGCAAGGCGCGAGCGTGATGTTCCTGGCCGTGGACGGCGCCCTCGCCGGCTTGCTGGCGGTGGCCGATCCAGTCAAGGCCAGCACGCCGGAGGCGCTGGCCACGCTGCATGCGGCCGGCCTGCGCGTGGTGATGGCCACCGGCGACGGCCAGACCACGGCACACGCGGTGGCGGCGCGGCTGGGCATCGATGAGGTGCACGGCGAGGTCAAGCCGCAGGACAAGCTGGCCCTGGTCGAGCGCCTGCAGGGCGAAGGCCGGGTGGTGGCGATGGCAGGTGATGGCATCAACGATGCGCCGGCGCTGGCGCGCGCGGATGTTGGCATCGCGATGGGCACCGGCACCGATGTGGCGATGAACAGCGCGCAGGTCACGCTGGTGAAGGGCGACCTGCGCGGGATCGCGGTGGCACGCGCACTGTCGCAGGCGACGGTGGCGAACATGCGCCAGAACCTGGGCTTCGCACTGGTCTACAACGGGCTGGGCGTGCCGCTGGCGGCCGGTGTGCTGTATCCGCTCACCGGCTGGTTGCTGTCGCCGATGTTCGCGGCGTTGGCGATGAGCCTGAGTTCGGCGTCGGTGGTGGGCAATGCGCTGCGGCTGCGGCGCCAGCGCCTGCCGGGAACCTAGCCTTCCTTGCAACCGGCCTCGACGACCGGGACCAGATAGGCGGCCAGGGAGCCATCGGCCTCCTTGGCCGACAGTTCGTCCAGGCGCGGAATGCGCGCGCCGGTATCGAGCGCGAGCAGCGACTGGTAAGCCTTGAGCATGCTGCGCATGCCGGCCAGCTGGTTGGCCTGCAGTTGCCCCTTCTGCTCGGGATGCGCGAGCTGGGCAGCGGCGCTGCCGAAGACGAACTGCACCAGCAGCTCACCGCTGTTGGGCAGGTCGTCGGAAGGAATCGGCGCCAATACGGCAGGGCAGAGCAAGTCGACGATGTCGGTACGCTTGCCTTCCCAATCGATCAGCGCGCTGCGTACCACGGGGGCAGCCGGATCACGCGGCCGCTGTTCGAGCGAGCTCACCAGACGGATGACCTGCTCGTCGGTGAGCTTCGGCGACTTGGCCACCGCCCACGGCGACAGCATCGCCAGACAACCGCCCATCACCAGTGCAACGCAGCTGCGTGTATCCATGCCACTCCCCCTCCTGAAGTGGAAGCATCCTGCCCGAGACGCCGCGCACAGGCAACGCGGCGGCGCCGGCCGGCGCCGCCGTGTCCGGCTCAGTTCTGCTTCTGCGACCGCTCGGCGCGCCGCACCGACGACGGCACGTCGATCTCCACGTGCGCCGGCACCGCGTGGATGCGCAGCTCGCCGTTCTCCCATTCCACCGGCGCGCCGTTGACCTTGGCGTCGCCCGGCTTGCCGGTGTACGGCCACGCCAGCACCAGGCCACCGGCCGGCGGCGTGATGCCGGCCGGCACGTCCAGCACCAGCTGGCGGTCGCTGCGCTGCAGGCGATAGCCCAGTCGCCCGTAAGGCGTGCGCAGATCGCTGATCGACACGCCCTGCCCTTCGAACCAGCGCGTCGGCAGGCCGGCGGCCAGCACCACGCTGTCGTCGATCTCACGCCCGTAGGCGAACATGTCCAGCACCGAACGCACGAAGTCCGAAGCCACCCAGGCATGCGGCAGGTCGCCGACGAAGAACGGCTTGCGCGGCGTGCGCGATACCACCTCGGCCCATTGGTTCCAGGGCTGCGGCGCGCGGTCCTTGAAGAAGAACGACAGCGCATCCCAGGCGCGATCACGCCAGCCCAGGCGCACGAACGCGGCGACGTTGCGCCATTCGTAAGGCGTGTAGTCCTTCCATTGGCGGCTGCCGTCGCGGCGCTGCACGAACTCGTTCCAGTAGCGCTGGAAGGTGTTGTCGAGCAGGTCGGCCGGCAGGCGGCCCTGCTCGCCGCCCGGCGCCAGGGCGATGGTGGTCGAGGTGGCGTCGAAGTCACCCAGCTCGGCCGAGCCCGGCAGGAAGTCGATGCCGTGCTGGCGTACCGCGGCCTGCAGCGAGGCGGCCAGGTCGCCACGGAACTCGTCGCGCGCGCCGATCATCAACGGCAGTTCGTCCGCCTTGCCCAGCGTGTTGGCGATGTCCGCCGCATCCTTGTAGCCGCGCAGCGCCCAGAAGTTGTCCCAGTACGAATGCATCGGCTTGGCCGAGTAGCCTTCGTGGCTGATCGACACCGGCATCATTCCGTAGAACGCCGGGTTGCGCATGAAGTTCTCTTCGGTGCGCTCGCTGGCACGCAGCTGCTCCATGTAGTTGAACGCACCCAGCACATGCGGCCACATGGTTTCCAGGAAGACGCGGTCACCGGTGAAACGGTAGTACTCGGCGATGTTGAAGATCAGCTCGCCATGGCTGTCGTTCTCCGGCACCGGGTCGCTGCCGCGGTCGTCCACGCAGCACGGCACCATGCCGTTCTGGAACTGGAACGGGGCGAACCACTCGACGTATTCGCGCACCACGTCCTCGCGGCCCATGCGCAGCAGGCCCTCGGAGATCATCGCGCCATCGCGGATCCAGCTGCGCGCATACGAGCGCGTGCCCGGCTGCAGGCGCGGGCCGTTGCGCGAGATCAGCATGTGCGCCAACGCGGTACGCAGGGTATCGACCACCGGCTTGCCTTCCGCCGGCACCTCGAAGCGCACGCGGTCCAGGCGGTCGCGCCAGCCCTGCGCCACCTGCTGCTGCGCGCGGTCGGCGTCGAAGCCGGCCGGCATC
>DJAN01000106.1:6424-6775 GCA_002429615.1 Lysobacteraceae bacterium UBA6001 | reverse complement strand
GCTGTAGCGGGCCAGCTTCGCGCGCGCGCCGGCCAACGCGGCCTCGTCGCGGCGGCGCATCTCGTCGCCCTGGCGCGCCAGTCCCGCCGCGTCGATGCCCTGCGAGGCGGCATCCATCCACGCTTCGATCGCGCTGCCGCCCCAGGTGCTGTCGATGATGCCGATCGGCACGCCGGTGCTTTTGCGCAGATCCTGCGCGAAGTAATAACCCACCGCCGAGAACTCCCCGGCATTGGCCGGGTTGGCCGCCTGCCAGCTGCCACCAGCCAGTTCGTCCTCCGGCTTGGCCGACCACGACTTGGGCACCTTGAAGTGGCGGATATTCGCGTCGCTGGCCGCGGCCACCGCGGC
>DJAN01000106.1:0-6258 GCA_002429615.1 Lysobacteraceae bacterium UBA6001 | reverse complement strand
GCTGGCCGCGGCCACCGCGGCCGGGCCACCATCGGACTTGAGCAGCGGGAATTCCATGTTCGACTGCCCGCTGGCCAGCCAGACGTCGCCGACCAGAATGTCAGCGACCTTCAGCGTGGCGCCATCACCCTGCACCTGCAGCACATACGGCCCACCGGCGGCATGCGCCGGCAGCTTCGCCTGCCAGCGGCCGCTGGCATCGGCCTTCGCCGTGGCCTGCTTGCCATCCAGGCTCACCGTCAGCGTCGCGCCGGGCGTGGCCCAGCCCCATACCGGCATCGGCTGATCGCGCTGCAGCACGGCGCCGTCGGCAAACAGCAGCGGCAGGCGCGGGGCGGCGAAGGCCGGCACGGCGGCGCACAGCGCGGCGGCCAGGGCGAGGCGGCGGAACGGAAACGTCATCGCGGATCTCCATAGAAAATGCCACGGCCGCCGGTGGCGAAATACACCCGCCCGGGAATCCGCGGGTCGCCGGTGATGGCGTAGGGGCGGCCGAAGCGGTGCGCGTCGTCGTCGATGCGCTGCCAGTGTGCCCCCTCGTCGGTCGAGCGGAACACCCCGCTCACCCCGTCGATGCGGCCGGCCAGGTACAGGGCTGGTGATGCGCCGGGCGCGAGCGGTGCGCCCAGGCCGAGCGCACGGGCCTCTTCCATCGTGGCCAGCGTGCGCAGCTGGCCGTCCTGCCAGCGCTGCACGCCCTTGGCCGGGCTGGCGAGGTACACCACGCCGGCACGCCAGGGGTCGGGACGCAGCTGCGGACGCGTGCGCTCCACGCGCGACGGCAGGCCGACGTCCAGGCCGGTGCCGGTGAAGGACAGCCCGCCATCGGTGCTGGTGAAGAATTCGCCGGTGGCCGCATCCGCGCCATACCAGCGGCGCGGATCGACGCGATCGGCCTCGATCAGGATCGTCGCCGGCACGCCACGCACGGCCTGCCAATGCGCGCCGAAATCATCCGTCGCCCAGGCGCCCTGCGCGTTGACCGGCGTCCAGATCACGCGCTTGCCGTCCGCGCCGATGGCCAGGTGGCCGGCGCCCTCGCCCTGCGGCGGCTCGCTGGCGAATGCCTGCCAATGCGCACCGCCGTCGCGCGAGACCTGCGCGCGGATTTCGTTGTTGCGCCGGTTGCGCACGGTGCCGCTGCGCACGACGACCTGCGGCTGCTGGCCGGCGGCGTCGATGCTCTCGCCGTTGGTCAGGCGCGGGCCTTCGTACTGCATCTGCGCGCGGTCGAGATCGTCATGGCGGAAGCCGTCGATGTCGCCCAGGGCGCTGAGCAGGTGCGCGCCGGCCATCGGGCTGTGCAGGTCGAGGGGAACCGTCTCTTCCAGGCCGGTGTCCTGGAACCACCATTGCAGTGGGGTGTGTCCATCGTCGGCGGCGCGCAGGTTGCGCGAGGCCCAGATGCCGTAGCCGGTGACGAACAGCGCGTGGTCGCTGTCGCGGGGATCAATCACCACCGAGGCCATCCAGTGGGGGTACGCCTGCACCGTCCACGGTGCGTTGGAATGATCGAACTCGGAAGCATCGAACAATGGCCGCCAGGTACTGCCGCCGTCGAGGCTGCGGAACAGGTCATCGTGCGGCGAATAGCGGCGGAAGCTGCTGGCCAGCAGCACCTTCGGATCATGCGGATCAACCGCGATCGCGCCCCAGCCGAAACCCGGGCCCTGCGCGGGCTGCGGCTCGGGGCTGATGTCGGTCCAGCGATGGCCGCGCGGCTGGTACTTCCACAGCGCGCCGTTGGCCATCAGGTCCGGGCCGGGCTCGTCGCCATAAGTGAGGTACCAGCTGCCGTCGCCACCGGGCACCATGTGGCTCGGACGGAACTGCGTCGGCTGGCCGGCGACCGCCTGCCAATGCGCGCCGCCGTCTTCGGAGACGAACACGCTCTGGCCGGTCGTGGAGACGCCGGCATACAGGCGCGGTGTCGCGCGGCCAGGCTTGCCGCTGGCCGCATCGAAGGCGATGAAGACGATGCCCACCTTCTGCTCGCGCCCGCCGTGGTTGCGCGCACGCGAACCGGGTGCGGTCGCCGCTGCCGGGAAGGAGGCCACGCGCTGCCAGCTTTCGCCGCGGTCGCTGCTGCGCCACAAACCCGAATCGCGCGAGCCCAGGAACAGGATGCGGCCATCGTGCGGATCGACCGCGAGGCGCTCGCCGTTGCCGCGGCCCAGTTCGTTGCCGCCGAGCTTGAATGGCAGGTCGGTGCGCGCGAAGGTGCGGCCGCGATCATGCGAGCGCAGGATCTGGGCATTGCCGGCACGTTCGTGCATGTAGGTTCCGGCGGCCAGATACAGCGCGTCCGGGTCGTTCGCATCGACGGCCATGCCATCGATGCCCATGAGATTCTCGTCCTCGGCGCCGATCCAGTCGGTCAGCGCGATCCAGCGCTGCTGCGCCGCATCCCAGCGATAGGCGCCACCGACATCGGTACGCGCGTACAACAGGTCCGGTTCGGACGGATGGAACAGCAGGCCGCTGACGAAGCCACCGCCACCGATGGCCACGCTGCGCCACTGGTACGGCACCGCTTCGGACGCCCAGGCAGGTGTGGCGCACAGCCACAACACCCATACCCACGCGAGATGAAAGCACGCGCCGGCAAAAGTCTGGCAGGCACGGGGCATGGACTTGCCCATCGGTCGTCAGGCTCCCCTAGCTGGCCGATGGCCGGGCCATCGGGGTAAAACACCGATCCGGCGGCGCAAGGCACGCCGGATCGGAGACGCACTTCCTACGGCGCGTTTAGTAGCTGGCCCGCACGGTGAAGCCGTAGCGACGATCGTTGATCACGAAGTCGCGGTAACGGGACTCGAAGCCCGTGTAGCTTTCCAGGCGGGTATCCAGCAGGTTGGTACCGTCCAGCGACACCGACCACACATCGTTGATGTTGTAGCGGATCGAGGCGTCCAGCTGGCCGAAGCCCTTGTTGTAGACCGGCAGGTTGCCGGTGCCGTTGCCGGCCGTGGTCACCAGCCAGTCACTGCGCCAGTTGTACGCCGCGCGAGCCTGGAACTTGGACTTCTCGTAGCTGAGGATGAAGTTGTAGCTGTTCTTCGACAGGCCTTCCAGCGGCACGATCAGCGGGTTGCCTTCGTTGTCGGTGGCGCTCGGGCTCGGCGCTTCCGAATTGACGTAGGTGTAGTTGGTCTGCACGCCGAAGCCGCTCAGCCAACCCGGCAGGAAGTCGAAGAACTGGGTGTAACCCACTTCGGCGCCCTTGATGGTGCCCTGGTCGCCGTTGACCGGACGGGTCACGTGGACCAGGCGGCCGCCGTAGGTTTCGTCGAACACGGCATTGGCGATGAAGCCCTTGACCTTCTTGTAGAAGACGGTGCCGTAGACCATCGAGCCCTTGCCGAAGTACCACTCCAGCGCGGTGTCGAACTGGTCGGCCGTCATCGGCTTCAGGTTCGGGTTGCCGGAGGAGGCGTAGATGTCGCCGCCGGTGGCGTTGTCGCTGAAGGACAGGTTCGGGTTGAGCTTATCGAAGCCCGGGCGCGAGATGCCGCGCGAGGCAGCGAAGCGCCACTGCAGGTTGTCGGCCAGGAACCAACGCAGGTTCAGGCTCGGCAGCACGTCGGTGTAGCTCTGCTTGACGTTCATCGGGATCAGACCGCCGCCCTCGGCGTCGGTGCCGCTGCGCACGCCGTCGGAGGTGACTTCGGTACGCACGATGCGCACGCCGATGTTGCCGTCGAACGGCACGCTGGCATCATCCACGCCGAACCGCAGCAGGCCGTACGCGGTGTAGGTCTTCTCGGTCTGGGTGTTGATGTTGGTCGGCCCGAACACGATCGGGTCGGCGCCGAAAGCCGCCAGGGTCTGCTCGTAGTTCTCCACCGCCGAGTCGGCCGCGGTGTAGGTCGGCCCGAACACGTAGCTGCCGTTGCGGAAGAAGTCGGTGATCGGGTTCTGCACCAGCTGCACGCTGGGGTAGTCCGAGAACGCCGCGCCGGCGCAGCCGTTGAGGCACATGAAGCGCCACACGTTGCCCTTGTTGGTCGCGTCGCGGTCGGTGTAGCGCACGCCGGCCTTGAAGCTGCGCGCGAAGCCGTCGTCGAACGCCAGGTCCATGTCAGAACGCCAGGCGAACTCGGTGCCCTTGTTGTCGTCCTTGTTGTCCAGGTGCCACTTCCAACCCACGTAGTTGCTCGGGTCGTTGAGGTAGGTGTTGTTACCCGCGGCATCGGTCACGGACAGGGTCGGCAGGTCGCCGCTCAGGTCCATGGTGTAGTACGGCACGTTGTTCATGCCGGTCGCCAGGATGTAGCGCGTACCCTTGGTGGTCGCGTCGACGTACTGGAAATCGGTGCTCAGGTTCAGGCGATCGTTGACGCGCCAGGTGGCACCGGCCGAGTAGTCGGTGGTGACCGAGTGGCGGGTGGTCAGGCTGGTGTTCGAGTCGGCCGGGGTGTCCTTGAACGTACCGCTGACGAACTCGTTGTTGTCATTGGTGACGATGTTGGCGGCGCCCACCATCGGGTTGCCGTTGCCGTACACGAAGAACGAATAGTCGTGCCACTGGAAGTCGTAGTCCGAACGCATCACCTGCGCGTAGACCTCGACGTCATCGTTCGGGCGCCACTGCAGCGCGGCCGAGCCGGTCTTGCGCTTGCGGTCGCCTTCGGTGGTGTTGATGCCTGCGCCGCGCGGAACGTAGACCTCCTGGCCTTCGTGGCCCGGCATGTCGGTCTGCACCCACCACGGTTCGATGGAGATGGTGTCCTGACGGAACGAGCCGTCCTGCTGCGACAGGTTCACCAGCAGGCCGATCTCGCCGATGCCGGTCTGCCAGCGGTCGGAGAACAGGCCGGAGAAGGCGGTTTCGCCCTTGTCGGCCAGGTCGTAGTAGTTGTACTGGGCGCTGCCGGCGATCTTCATGCCGTCGTAGTCGAACGGCAGGCGGGTGCGCAGGTCGACGGTGCCGCCCAGGCCGCCTTCGATCATGTCGGCCGACGGGTTCTTGTAGACGTTGATGCCGGCCAGCAATTCGGCCGAGACGTCTTCGAAGCTCAGGCCGCGGCCGTCGTTGGCGGTGAAGATGTCACGGCCGTTGAGCTCGGTACGGACCTGGGTCAGGCCGCGGATGGCGATCGAGCTGCCTTCGCCGTAGTTGCGCGCGATCTGGATGCCCGAGATGCGCTGCAGGGCTTCGGCGACGTTATTGTCGGGGAGCTTGCCGATATCTTCGGCGACGATGGAGTCGACGATCTGCTCGGAGTTCTGCTTGACCAGCTGCGCCTTGGTGACCGAACTACGCGTGCCGGTGACCTGGACGGTGTCGAGCTGGGTGGCGGCGGTATCGGCCGGCTTGTCTTCCTGGGTGGCGTCCTGGGCGTAGGCCTGCGCGCTCAGCAGCGCGGCGACGCTGACAGCCATGACCGAACGACGGAAGTTACGGATCGAACGCGAACCCACGACCGACCCTGCCGGAACGTGGCGGTATTGCACTGACATGGTGCTCCCTCCCAGGACGCATGTACTGAATTTTTTGGCGGGAGTCACACGGGATGTGTGCCCTGCCCTCGATTTTGGTTGCCGCTGATCCGGCCTAAGTCCTGTGGCGTCGGTCTCGGTAGCAGGTGGGGGACGGATCGACCCCTACCCACGTTCAGCTGCGGCGGCAGGATAGGCTCGGCCTTCCATGCCATACCAATGAAATATTGGGCGGCAAGTATAAACATTTCGTATACGGCGGCTCCGGGCCTGTCCTGTCAGTGTCTTGGCGGGTGTCCTGCCGTTGCCGCTACGGTCATGCGTGGCGATTGGTCGCTGGCTGGGCAGCTTGGGTCGTTGGGTGGTTTGCTGCGGAGAAGCGCCTCGCTCACGGGCTATCGGCGGCGCCCGGAGGCGGCCCCTGGCCGGGACACGCCGTAAACCCATCCATGGGGGCTCGATGGCGCCATCCATGGCGCCAACGGTCCCGGCCAGGCGCCGCCTCCGGACACCCGACGGTGCAGCGTGGGCGGATCGAAATTCAGAGGCACGTGCCCAGCGTTGATCGTGGGCGCTTATGCGCAGCGCGGGCGGAGGGTGCAGGGTCGCGACTGAAGTCGCTCCCACGGGATTGTGGGAGCGGGGATGAAACGGATCGCTGGAAATTCTCGACGCGCTGGCGGATGGCGGCGCGTCGCTTTTGATCTTCTGTCCGGGCACGACGCGCTGTCGGGTGACCGGTGGCGGCGCGTTGCCGGGACCGTAGGCGCCATGGATGGCGCCTTCGAGCCCCCATGGATGGGTTCACGGCGTGTC
>DJAN01000194.1 GCA_002429615.1 Lysobacteraceae bacterium UBA6001 | reverse complement strand
GCCCCGCGTCCCGGACGCGCGCCGGCGGATGCCCGTCGATCGGCGCCCGCCGCGCGACCGGATCCGCGCGCTGAAACCCGCCCGGCCAAGCCCGCCGCCCCCGTGGCCGAGACACCCGCCGTACCGGCCGAACGGGCGCAGGCGCGCAATCTCACCGTCTCGGAAGATCGCGCCGGCCAACGCCTGGACAACTTCCTGCTGGGGCAGCTCAAGGGCGCGCCGCGCAGCCTGGTCTACAAGCTGGTGCGCAGCGGGCAGGTCCGGGTGAACGGCGGCCGCGCCAAGGCCGAGCGCAAGCTCGATGCCGGCGACGAGGTGCGGGTGCCGCCGCTGCGGGTGGCCGAGGAAGGCGAGAAGGCCGCGCCACCGGCTGCCTACATGGCCCGGCTGGAAGCGGCCATCGTGTTCGAGGACGCGCGCCTGCTGGCGTTGAACAAGCCGTCCGGCGTGGCCAGCCACGGTGGCAGCGGGATCAGCTTCGGCGCCATCGAGACCCTGCGCGCGCTGCGCCCCGGCCAGACCCTGGAACTGGTCCACCGGCTGGATCGCGATACCTCCGGCCTGCTGATCATCGCCAAGAAGCGTTCGGCGCTGAGCGAACTGCAGGCGCTGATGCGTGAAGGCGACAGCGAGGAAGGCCGCGGCATCACCAAGCGTTACCTGACCCTGCTGGTCGGCCGGCTGCCGGACGGCGTGATGACGGTGGACGCGCCGCTGCATGTCGGCCTGCGCCAGGGCGGCGAGCGCCATGTGCAGGTGCGGCCGGAGGGCAAGGCCTCGCTCAGCCACTTCCGCGTGCTGGAACGGCGCGGCGGGCATTCCTATTGCGAAGTGCGGATCGAGACCGGGCGTACCCACCAGATCCGCGTCCACGCCCAGCACCTGGGGCATCCGGTGGCCGGCGACGACAAGTACGGCGACGAGGTGGTCAACAAGCGCCTGCGCGACCAGGCCGGCCTGCGCCGGCTGTTCCTGCATGCGGCCTCGCTGGAGTTCGCGCTGGACGGCGGGCAGACGCCCTACGTGCTCAACGCGCCGCTGGCGCCGGAGCTGGCCGACGTGCTGGAGCGCCTGGGCTGAGCCTGCTCACCACTTGAACAGCACCAGGCTGATCGCCAGCGTCGCCATGCCGCCGACCAGCCCGTACACGGTCTCGTGGCCTTTGGCGTAGCGCTTGGCGGCGGGCAGCAGTTCGTCCAGGGCCAGGAACACCATGATCCCGGCGATCATCCCGAACACCGCGCCGAACACCGGCGGGGTCAGGAACTTCGATAGCAGCAGATAGCCGATCAGCGCCCCCAGCGGTTCGGCCAGGCCCGAGGCCAGGCTGGCGGCGAAGGCATAGTCCTTGCGATGTGTGGCGAAGTACACCGGCACCGCGATGGCGATGCCCTCGGGAATGTTGTGGATGGCGATGGCCAGCGCCAGCGGCGCGCCCACCGAGGGGTTGTCGAGCGTGGCGAAGAAAGTGGCCAGGCCCTCGGGGAAGTTGTGCGCGGTGATCGCCACCGCGGTCAGCAGGCCGACCCGCTTGATGTAGGCACGGTTGTGGTCGCGGAATGCCGGGTCTTCGATGCTGAGGCCGTCGTGCGGATTGGGCACGAAGTGGTCGATCAGCACGATCAGCGCCATGCCGCCGAGGAACGCGGCGGTGCCGGCGGCGAACCCCCATTGCGGGCCATACGCCTGGGAGAACGAGGCGACCGACTTGCCCAGGATCTCGGTCAGCGACACGTAGACCATCGCGCCGCCGGCGAAGGCCAGGCCGAACGCGAGCAGGCGCGGGTCCGGGCGCCGCGAGAAGATGACCATCAGGCTGCCGAGCCCGGTGGCCAGGCCGGCGGCGAGGGTGACCGCCAGGGCGATCCAGACGGCGGAAGGGAAGAGGGTCGACACGCACGGAGTATGCCCGGCACGGGTGAAGGCAGGGCAAGGCCCGCCGCGGCGCGTGGACCAACCCCGCGCGCCCGCGTTTCGTCCCTGCCAGCCGGGCTTTCGTCACATCGCGGCCCGCAAGCCGCCCGCGCATGGCCACACTGCGCGGCAGGTTCGACAGGGAGAAGTGGATGGACAGGCTCAGGATCGGCGCACTCGGCGCCCTTGTGACATGCGCATTCGCTGGCGGCAGCGCCGCGCAGGGCACGGCGACCGCGGGCGACTGGGCGCACTACGCCGGCGCGCCGGGCGGCGGCCAGTATTCGCCGCTGGCGCAGATCACCCCGGACAACGTGCACCGCCTGCGCATCGCCTGGTCGTTCCGGACCGGCGAGCTCGGCGCCGGCCTGCCAGACCCGGAGCGCCGTCGCTTCGAGGCCAACCCGCTGGTCATCGACGGGCGCATATATCTCAACACCGGGACCGGCATCGCCTTCGCACTCGATGCGGCGAGCGGACGCGAACTGTGGTCGCACGATGCCAAGGTCTCGCGTACCCATGCCTACAGCGATCCGGCCTCGCGCGGGGTGAGCTTCTGGCGCGATGCGCAGGCACCGGCCGGTGCGCCGTGCCGCGAGCGCATCGTCTACGGCACGCTGGATGCGCGCCTCATCGCGCTGGACGCGGCCGATGGCAAGCCCTGCGCGCAGTTCGGCGGCAGCGGGCAGCTCGACCTGCGGCTGGGCGTGGACATCCACTCCGAGGCCCGTGCGCGCTGGCAGAACTACGCGGTGACCTCGCCGCCGGTGATCGCCGACGACGTGCTGGTGGTGGGCAGCTCCATCGGCGACAACCGCGCCAGCGCGCTGGAGCAGGGCGTGGTGCGCGGCTACGACGTGCGCGACGGGCGCGAACTGTGGCGCTGGGATCCGGTGCCGCGCGATCCCGCCCAGGCCACCGCGCAGGGCTGGGTACCGGCGCAGGCCGCCACGGTCGGCGCGGCGAATGCATGGGCGCCGCTGTCGGTCGATCCCGCGCTCGGCCTGGTCTACGTGCCGACCGGCTCGGCCAGCCCGGACTACTTCGGCGGCGAACGCACCGGCGACAACCGCGACGCCAACTCGCTGGTCGCGCTCGACCTGCACACCGGCCGCCGCGTCTGGGCCCAACAGCTGGTGCATCACGACCTGTGGGACTACGACCTGGCCTCGCAGCCGGCGCTGGCCACGGTGCAGACCGCGCAGGGCCTGCGCGAGGCCGTGTTGCAGGCGACCAAGACCGGCTTCCTGTTCGCCTTCGATCGCCGCACCGGCGCACCGGTATTCCCGATCAGCGAAGTGCCGGTGCCGGCCTCCGACGTGCCCGGCGAACATGCCTCGCCCACGCAGCCGATGCCCGAGCCCGCGCTGCGCCTGTCACGCCTGTCGGCGCTCACGCCCGCCGACGCCTGGGGCCCGACGCCGGGTGAGCGCCGCGACTGCGAAGCGCAGATCGCCAAGCTGCGTTCGGAAGGCATCTTCACCCCGCCCAGCGTGCGCGGCACCATCGCGCTGCCGGGCTGGGCCGGTGGGGTGAACTGGGGCGGCATCGCGATCGACCCACAGCGGCAGCTGGCGATCCTGCCGGTCACCGACCTGCCGATGCAGGTGGCGCTGATTCCGCGCGAGCAGTTCGACTGGGACAAGCGCGACCAGTACCCCGAGCAGGAATTCAACAGCATGGACGGCACCGCCTACGGCATGCGTCGCGGGGTGCTGAAGTCGGCCAAGGGCACGCCGTGCATCGCTCCGCCGTGGGGGCGGATGGTCGCCGTGGACCTGCGTACCCGGCAGGTGGCCTGGGAGCGCCCGATCGGCACATTGGAGGAAACCCTGCCGTGGCTGCCGCTGGAAGCCGGCCTGCCGGTCCTGGGCGGGGCGACCGCCACCGCCGGCGGCGTGACCTTCTTTGGTGGCTCGGGCGATGCGCGCCTGCGCGCGCTGGATACCGCCACCGGCAAGACGCTATGGGACGCCAAGCTGCCCGCGGGCGGACAGGCGACGCCGTCGGTGTATGCGGTGGACGGGCGCCAGTACGTGGTCATCGCCGCGGGCGGCCGCGAAGGGCTGGGCCCGATGGGCGACTACGTCATCGCCTACACGTTGGACGGGCAGGGCGAGGAGGTCGTGTTCCAGCACGGCGTCGCGGTGCGCATGACCGTGCTGGCGCTGGCCGCGCTCAGCGTGCTTGGCTTGATCGCCTGGGGCCTGCGCGCGCTGTGGCGCCGGCGTCGGCGTCGCTGAAACGACAACGCCCGGCGCAAGGCCGGGCGTTGTCGGGGCGAAGCGGGCGACGGCTCAACCGCCGCGCTTGGCGCGCTCCTCGATGGCGAAGCACTCGTCCGGCTTGGGCTGCGGCGGCTTGAAGTCCACCGGCACCTGGATGGTCTGCGCCACCGGCTGGCCGTTGCGGGTGGCGGCGCGGAACTTCCATTCGCGCACCTTCTCCTGCGCCAGCTGGTCGAGCTGGGTCTGCCCGCTGCTGCGCACCAGTGCGACCTCGGTCGGCGTGCCTTCGGTGCCGACGGTCACCTTCAGCACGGTCTGGCCGCCGGCGCCGGCGCAGGCCAGCTCGATCGGGTAGGCCGGCGGCGGGGTTTCGATCGCCGCCAGTTCGGTCGGCGCGATGGCCGGCGTGGCGGGCGCCTCGGACTTGCCGCAGGCGGCGAGGGCCAGCGCGGCGAGCGCGGGCAGGACGATCCGGTGGGTCTGGTGCATCGTCACACTCCTGGGTCGACGAGGGTGGAGGCCTTGGCCGCGCAGATGAAGTCGTTCTCGCTCAGGCCACCGACGTCATGGGTGGAAAAACGGACCACGGCGCGGTTGTAATGCACGCCGAGGTCGGGGTGATGGTCTTCGTGGTGGGCGATCCATGCCAACGCGTTCACGAAGGCCATGGTTTCGTAATAGTCGTCGAAGGTGAAGGTACGGGTGAGGGCATTGCCGCCCTCGGCCAGTTCCCAGCCGGGGACCTGGGGCAGCAGCTCGGCCAGCCGGGCTTCGCCGAGCTTGTGCTCGATGCCCTTGCGCGGCAGGCAGCGTGCCCGCTGCAGGGGAATCAGGTCGGTCATCGGGAAGTCCTCGCGGTGGCTGAAGATGGCATGCGACACATGCAGGTGGTGCACGGGGCGCCGGTGCGACGGGGGTAGAATAACCAAATGATCCAGATATCCGACAAAGCGCAGGGCCACTTCCGCCGCCTGATCGAACGCGAGGGCGTGCCCGGCATGGGCGTGCGCCTCAGTGCGATGGACCCCGGTACGCCGACCGCCGATGCCCGCCTCGAATTCGCCGAGCCCGCCGACCTGGCCGGCGACGAATGGGCCGTGGACTGCGAGGGCTTCACTCTCTACATCGCCGCCGACAGCGTGCAATGGCTGGATGGCGCCGAGATCGACTACATCACCCAGGCCACCGGCAACCAGCAGCTCACCATCAAGGCGCCGAAGATCAAGGGCGAGGCGCCCGGCGATGCCGCGTCCATGGTCGAGCGGGTGCGCTGGGTGGTGGACAACGAGATCAACCCGCAGCTGGCCTCGCACGGCGGCCGCGTGGCGGTGCAGGAAGTCTCCTCCGACGGCGTGGTGCTGCTGCGCTTCGGCGGCGGTTGCCACGGCTGCGGCATGGCCGACGTCACCTTGAAGCAGGGAATCGAGAAGACCCTGATGGGGCGCGTGCCCGGGGTGATCGCGGTGCGCGACGCCACCGATCATTCCACGGGCGATGCGCCCTACATTCCGCGCGACGCGGCCTGATCTGACCGCGCCGCGCCGGTGACGAAAGCCGCCGACCTCATCGACGTCCTGCTGGCGCGCAAGCCGGCCGGTCCGCTGCTGGACCGGCGCAGCGGGCTGCCCTTCGCCTGGGGCCACTGGGCGCGCACGCGCGACGTGGTGGCCTCGGTGGCCTATCCGGCCGGGGCGCTGAGCGCGGAATTCGCGCAGCGCCCGCCGCGTCCCTCCACTGGCGTGCTGCCGCGGTTGTCGAAGTGGCAGGCATTCCGCCGCCTGTGGTGGCAGCAGTGGGACCCGCGTCCTCGCGACGAGCGTCCGTATCACTGGCTGGCGATGCTGGCGAGCTTCCTGATCCACCTGGCGTTCTTCATGCTGCTGCTGTGGGTGGCGGTGGTCCGCTGGGCGCAGCCGCAGGATGACGGCGGCGAGGAAGGCCGGGTCAAGCTGGAGATGATCGGCCGCGGCTCCCCCGCGCAGACCGGTGGCGGCCCGGGCGAGCCCGACGCTGGCGGTGCCGCGTCGCCGGCACCGGCACGTCAGGCGAAGATCGGAAG
>DJAN01000200.1 GCA_002429615.1 Lysobacteraceae bacterium UBA6001 | reverse complement strand
TCGAGCCCCCATGGAGGGGTTCACGGCGTGTCCCGAAACGGCCCCGTCCCCGCAGGCCGTGCACGATCCCAGCGCGCCGATCCACCTCGAAGGCCGCCAACCCCACCATCAAAGCGCATCAAGCAAAAAGGGCGACCCCAAGGCCGCCCTTTCATGCATCGGCAAGAGGGAAGCCAGCCCCTCAGCGCCGCTCCCCGGAAATATTGGAGAAGCTCTCCTGATAAGGCTTGAGCGGCACGATCTCGACCAGCACCTGATCGCGCAGGGCATCGATCTGCGCATTGGACTGGAGCTTGACCCCGCGGTTATCCGGATCGGCGGGTGCGGAAGCGAGGGTTTCCTGGCGCAGCATCTGCAGCTGCCCGAACAGCTGCTGCAGCTGCAGGCGCTGGTTGTCGGGCAGCGGCACCTCGATATCGTCGATGCGCAGCTTGCCTTCCGGGGTGATATCCGCGTTCGGCGCGGGCGCACGGCGGATCTGCACGACCTGCGAGGTGACTGATACGCGTGGCTTGGAGCGCTCGGCGCGCGCCGCCGACTGTTTCTCGCAGGCCACCAGGCTGGCGCAGAGCATCACCGCCAGCGCGGCAAGAAAAATCTTCTTCATGGAACGCGACCATCAATGGGGGAATCGCCGCCCATTCTACGCCGCCGGCCTGCGAAAACCGGCCTGCCGACGCAGGGCAGGCCGGTCACTGCGACTACTTGCGACAGTCGGTCACATCGCTCTTTTCGAGCCCGCCGTAGGGCTTGAACTCCGGCACCAGCGCCACCGCCGCATCCTGGGTGACCCGCATGGCCTCCAGGTAATCGCACAGCTTGGCCGCCGCCTGCTTGATCCCGTCGGTCTTGGCCTCGACCTTGGCCTCGATCTGGTCGGTATCGCCGTTGAACAGCCCCTTGATCGCCTCGGTCGCCGCCTGCGCGCCCAGTTGAGCGCCAGCCTTGCCGACCTCGATGCCCTGCTGGACCATCGCCTGCAGCGACTTGCGATAGGCCACCATCGCCTGGCGCTGCGCATCGGTGGTGGTCACCGTCTTGCCGCCGAGCAGCAGGTCGCCGGTCGGCGTGATCACCGCATCCGGCAGCGTGTCGCGGCGCAGCGTCACCTGGTCGCCATCGAAGGTGACCCCGCCGTTGAAACTCACCACCTTGTCGCGCTTTCCGGCCTCGGCGGGCGCGGTCTGCGCCGTCTGCGCGCTGTCGCCATGGCGGCCGCACGCCGTCAGCGGCAGCAGCCCGGCCACCAGCACGCCCGCCAACACCACACGCCCCAATGAAATCGTCGTCATGACTCAGTCCTCCTTCGGCACGCTGGTCTTGCCGCGCACGCCGCTGTGGTTCACATCGCCGCTGCCCTTGCGCTTGACCGTCAGGTCGCCGGCCACGTCGCGCACGGTCAGGTCGCCCGAGCCGATCGAATCGACCACCACGCTGCCCTTGGCACCGCGCACGTCCACATCGCCGGAACCGACCGAGCCGACATGCACGTTGCCCGCCACCTCGACCAGGTCCAGGTCACCCGAGCCCACGCCGCCAACCTCCACCGCGCCGTTGACCTGGGTGGCGCGGAAATCGCCGGAGCCGACCGAGGTCAGGTTCAGCGAGCCGATCCGCTCCAGCTGGATATCGCCCGAACCGGTCTTGGCCGTCACCGCGCCCTTGATGTCGCGACCCTTCACGTCGCCCGAGCCGGTGTCCACCGCCAGCGAGGCGATGTTGTCGACGTCCACGTCGCCCGAACCCACGTCCAGCCGCACCGGCAGCGTGGCCGGAATGCTGGCGCGGATATCCAGGTACGCATAGGTGTTGCCGATCCAGAACCCGTCGGCCTTGCGCGCCAGCGTCACCACCAGCTGGTCGCCCGACTTGCGCTGGGTGACGGTCAGCTGCTTCAGCCGCTCCGGGCTGGAGGCGCAGGCGCGCCCGCTCAGGTTGCCGGCGGCGCCGGGGCCACCCTGCACGTGCAGGTCGTGGTGGTTGACCTCGAACAGCACGCTCTTCACGCCAGCCAGGTCGAGCTTCAGCTCGCGCGGCTCACTGGCCTTGCACTGCGGTTCGTCGGCCTGCGCGATGGCCGGCAGTGCCAGCAGCATCGTGCACAAAGCAAGGGTCACACGCATGGATGTTCCTCCTGGAATGCGGATGGATCGATCAGTTCTCGTCGCGCCAGCGGCGCATGTAGATGGCCCCGACGATCAGCGCCACGCCGACCACCACGCCAATCCACAGGTCCGGGGTGGTGAACACGTGCCAGCCGTCGCTGAGGTCGAACACGCGGGCCAGTTCGTCCGGGGTGTTGAGCTCGCCCTTGGGCGTATCCACCAGCACGTACCAGGTGCCCGGCGCCACGCTCAGCAGGCCGCGATAGACCACGATGTACCAGAGCACGTCGTGACGGATGTGCAGGCCCGGCAGGATGTCCATCATGCTGACGATCACGCAGGCCAGCACCGGAATCAGCACCGCCCACAGGAACGGCTTGGTGCGCGACCACGCCGAGCAGAACATCAGCCAGCCCACCGTGGGCAGCGCCCAGGCGATGTACAGCGGCAGCGTGCCGAGCGCGGTGCCGACAATGCGCAGCGGGTGCGAGTGGGTGAAGATCGCGCCGCCTGCCGGCAAGCCGTTGACGGTGATGGTCAGGCCGGTGATCAGCCACAGCGCCAGGCCGATCGCCAGGCCGATCAGCAGTGCCACCAGCGGCGCCAGCAGCAGGGCCCAGGCGGCCTTGGACAGCACGGTCTGCGTATCGGACAGCGGCAGCGACTTCCAGAACAGCACGCTGCGGTCGCGGCGGTCGTCGTACAGCGCCCCCAGCGAATAGAAGAACACCACGAAGGCCAGCACCACGCAGACCAGCAGGATGCCGGCCAGCAGCACGCCGTCGCCGAACGCGCCGACGATCTCGTGGACCTTCTGCGGGCCTTCGTCCAGGTTGAAGCCGCCGTTGAAGTTGTGCCCGGCGATCGAGCCGATCAGCGCCAGCAGGCCATACAGCAGGACCACGATCGAGCCGGTGATGACCGGCGCCCACAGGAAGCCGCCGCGATGCTCCCAGAACTCGCGCTTGAGCAGCCAGCCGAACTTGCGGCCGGGGGTCACATGATGGGTAGGAGCGGTGTTCATGCGTAGGTTCCCTTCATGATGGCGACGAACAGGTCGGCCAGGCCGGGGTTGCGGATCTCGCCCAGCGTGGCCAGTTCCGCCTTGGGCTTGCCGTCGAACAGCAGCACGCTCTTGCCGAACGGCAGGCTGCGTTCGTCGAGGGCACCGAGCGCGCGCGCGGCGGGGAGTGCGTCGGCCGAGACCAGTACCTCGGTGTAGCGTTCCGACAGGTGTTCCATGTCGGCGCTGAGCACGATGCGGCCATCGCGGATGAACAGCACGTCGGTGAGGATGTGCTCGATCTCCTCGACCTGGTGGGTGGTGATCAGGATGGTCTTCTCCTCATCGAAGTAGTCCTCCAGCAGGCGCTGGTAGAACTGCTTGCGATACAGGATGTCCAGGCCCAGGGTCGGCTCGTCCAGCACCAGCAGGCGGGCGTCGATGGCCATCACCAGCGCCAGGTGCAGCTGCACGATCATGCCCTTGGACAGTTCGCGCACGCGCAGCTTCGGGTTGAGCTGGGTGTTGGCCAGGAAGCGCTCGCACTTGGCGCGGTCGAAGCGCGGATGCACCCCGGCGACGAAGTCGATCGCCTCGCCGACCCGCAGCCAGCGCGGCAGCACCGCCACGTCGGCGATGAAGCAGACATCGTTCATCAGCGCGTCGCGGCTCTTGCGCGGGTCCAGGCCCAGCACCTTGAGGTCGCCGTCGAAGCCGGTCAGGCCCAGGATCGCCTTCAGCGCGGTGGTCTTGCCGGCGCCGTTGGGGCCGATCAGGCCGACGATGCGGCCGGTGGGAACGCTGAAGGACGTGTTGTCCAGCGCCAGCTTGTTGCGGTAGGCCTTGCGCAGGCCTTGTGCGGTAACGACGTTTTCCGACGCGACGGCATTCATGGTGTTTTCCCCGAAGGCAGCAGTTCATCCAATGACAGTCCCAGCCGCTGGATGCGTTCCAGCACGGCCGGCCATTCTTCGTTGAGGAACCGGTCGCGCTCGCTGCCGCGCAGCTTGCGTGCCGCCTCCTCGGTCATGAACATCCCCAGTCCGCGCCGCTTCTCGACCAGGGCCTCGTCGGCCAGCTCCTGGTAGGCGCGCGAAACCGTGATCGGGTTCAGCTGGTACTCGGCCGCCACCTGGCGGACCGAGGGCAGGGCGTCGCCCGGCTTGATGATCCCGTCCAGCATCATCGCGATGACGCGATCCTTCAGCTGGCGGTAGATGGGAGCGCCGTCGCTCCACGTGATGTCGCTCATGTTCAGCTCCGGGGACGCAGGGCCTGCGCGAAGGAGAAATAGGGCATCGACAACGAGGTGCGGGCCCGCCGCGCGCTGCGGGGGGCTTCTTCCTGCGTGGGGGTCGCTGCGTTTTCCTCTGCCGCCGCCGAGACGCCATAATCGGCGCCGGTGTCCTTGACCATTCCGGGTGCGGATTCCAGCCGACCGGTCCCCAGCAAGGCGGAGCCGGAAAGCAGGAGCAACAACGGAACGGATCGCTTGAAGAGCTTGCTGTTCATTGTGTTCCCCCTGCGTTGGGTGGCTGGTGTTGTATGTAACTATAACACCAACACGCAGCGCGTCAAGCCACTGTCATACCCAACCAATGGCAGGGGGCATGAATTCGCCCCCCCGCCGCGCCAGGAGCCTCGTCCATGTCGTGCAAGAAGCTGTTTTTCATGTGTTTTATCGCCGTCATGAGCGGCGTGGCGGTTGCCGCGGCGCCGTCCCTGCTGGATCTGGACTACCGTCCGCTGACCGGCAAGACCCCGGTCAATCTGAACAAGACCTACGGCGGCAAGGTGCTGCTGGTGGTGAATACGGCCAGCAAGTGCGGCTTCACCCCGCAATACGAAGGGCTGGAGGCGCTGAACAAGCGTTTCGAGGCGCAGGGCTTTTCCGTGCTCGGCTTCCCGTCCAACGACTTCAAGGGACAGGAGCCCGGCAGCGAGCAGCAGATCCAGGAGTTCTGCACGCTGACCTACGGGGTGAAATTCCCGATGTTCGAGAAGGTGCACGTGCTGGGCGCCGACGCCACGCCGCTGTACCAGCGCCTGACCGCGGCCACCGGCGTGGCGCCGGGCTGGAACTTCCACAAGTACCTGATCGCGCGGGACGGCCACGTGGTGGCGCAGTTCCCCAGCAAGATCAAGCCGGACGATCCGGCGCTGGTCGCGGCGATCGAACGCGAACTCAAGGCGCCCGCGGCGCACTGACATAGGCCGGCGCACCCGGTGCGTGCCACAATACCGGCCCCTCGCGCCGGCGCCGGCGTCAACCAACACATCCTTAGGATTTGCAGCGAATGAAGATGGGAATGCGCGGCGCGGCAGCGTCGCTGATGATCGTGGCAATGGCGGCTTCGGCGCCGGCGATGTCGCAGCAACCGGCCGCGACGCCCGCGGCAGCCAAGGAGAAGTCCGTTTTGACCTCTGAGAAAGACAAAGTCAGTTACGCCATCGGCATGGACATCGCGCGCTCGTTCGAGCCGATCGCCGATTACGTCGATACCGCCGCCATGCAGCGCGCGATCGAGAACGCCTTCAAGGGCGGCCAGCCGCTGCTCGGCGACGAGCAGGCGCAGGCTACCGACGCCTCGCTGCGCGTGACCCTCGCCGCGCGCAACGGCCAGCAGGTGCCGGGCCTGGCGCCGGGCAGCCAGCCGCCGGCGGTGAACAAGCAGAACGTCGGCCTGATGCTGGGCGACCGCATGGTCGGCCCGTCGCTGGTGCGCATCAAGGACGACATCAACCTGCCGGTGCTGGTGCAGGGCCTGCAGGCGTCGCTGAGCAAGGGCCAGACCCTGCTGACCCCGCAGGAAGCGCAGGCCACGCTGCAGGCGTTCGGTTCGGCCAAGCAGGCTGCCGCGTCCGGCAAGAACCGCGAACAGGGCAATGCGTTCCTGGCCAAGAACAAGGCCGAGAAGGGCGTGGTCACCACGCCGTCGGGCCTGCAGTACATGGTGCTGCGCCAGGGTAGCGGTGAGCGTCCGACCCCGAGCAGCAAGGTGCGCGTCAACTACGAAGGCAAGCTGCTCGACGGCAACGTGTTCGACAGCTCCTACAAGCGTGGCGAGCCGGTCGAGTTCGGCCTCAACCAGGTCATCAAGGGCTGGAGCGAAGGCGTGTCGCTGATGCCGGTCGGTTCCAAGTACCGCTTCTGGATTCCGTCCGATCTGGCCTACGGACCTGAAGGCATGCCGCAGGGGGGCATCGGTCCTGACGCAACTTTGACGTTTGATGTCGAATTGCTGGGTATCCTGCCGTAATCCCCCCCCGGAGACCCCCCCTCCATGCGCGTTGCGATCTTCGGGACCGGCTACGTCGGTCTCGTCACTGGTACTTGTCTGGCTGAAGTAGGACATCACGTGGTCTGCGTCGATATCGACCAGGCCAAAGTGGAAGGTCTCAACCGCGGGGTCATCCCCATCTACGAGCCCGGCCTTGAACCCATGGTCAAGGCCAACCACGCCGCCGGCCGCCTGCGTTTCACCACGGATGCGGCCGCGGCGATCGCACACGGCGAAGTCGTGTTCATCGCCGTCGGCACGCCGCCGGACGAGGACGGCAGTGCCGACCTCAAGTACGTGCTCGCGGTGGCGCGCACGATCGGCCAGCACATCGACGGTCCGTCGGTGGTGGTCAACAAGTCGACCGTGCCGGTCGGTACCGCCGACAAGGTGCGCGAGGCGATCAGCGCCGAACTGCAGGCACGTGGCGTGGACTACGAATTCGACGTGGTCTCCAACCCCGAGTTCCTGAAGGAAGGCGACGCGGTCGCGGACTGCATGCGTCCGGACCGCATCGTGATCGGCGCCACGCGCGCCGCCGCGGTGTCGCGGATGCGTCGTCTGTATGCGCCGTTCAATCGAAACCGTGATCGCATTGTCGAAATGGATGTGCGCTCGGCCGAGCTGACCAAGTACGCCGCCAACGCGATGCTGGCGACCAAGATCAGTTTCATGAACGAGATCGCCAACATCGCCGAGAAGGTCGGCGCGGACGTGGAGCAGGTGCGCAAGGGCATCGGCTCCGATCCGCGGATCGGCTGGCACTTCATCTATCCCGGCGCCGGCTACGGTGGTTCCTGCTTCCCGAAGGACGTGCAGGCGTTGGCCCGCACTTCGCAGCAGTATGGTCACGAGCCCAAGCTGCTGAACGCGGTGGAGGCGGTGAACAACGGCCAGAAGGGCCACCTGTTCGAGCTGGTCCAGCGTCACTACGACCGTGGCGAGGACGAGGGCATCGCCGGCAAGACGTTCGCGGTGTGGGGCCTGGCGTTCAAGCCCAATACCGATGACATGCGCGAAGCCTCCAGCCGCCGCCTGCTCGCGCAGCTGTGGGAGGCCGGCGCCAAGGTGCAGGCCTACGACCCGGAAGCCACGCACGAGGCGCAGCGCATCTTCGGCGAACGCGCCGACCTGCGTTTCTGCGACAACGCCGATGCCGCGCTGGAAGGCGCGGATGCGTTGATCGTGGTCACCGAATGGAAGCAGTTCCGCAGCCCGGATTTCGGCCGCATCAAGGCCGCGCTGAAGGACGACGTGGTGTTCGACGGGCGCAACCTGTACGAACCGGTCGACATCGAGGCCGCCGGGCTGGCCTACTACGCCATTGGCCGCGGCCGTTCGGTACAGGGAAATCCGTTCGATGCATGATTCCACGCCCTCCGACCCGGCGCTTGAAGCGCGCCTGGTCGAGCTCGAGATGCGCCTGTCCTTCCAGGAACAGGCGTTGGCCGAGCTGAGCGAGGCCTTGGCGGATGCGCGCATGACCGGTGCGCGCAACGCCGAACTGCTGCGCCACCTGCTCGATGACCTCGGGCGGGTGCGCAACGCGCTCAACGCGGACCCGGCCGATGAGCCGCCGCCGCCGCACTACTGATCTCCGTCCGACTCCACGCGTTAAGATTTCCCCGTCATGACCGACAGCCTCCGCGACCAGCTGCTGGGCCTGGGTTTCAAGCCCGCGCCCAAGCCCGAACGCAAACCCGATCAACGGCGTCCGCAAGGCGGCCGGCCG
>DJAN01000233.1 GCA_002429615.1 Lysobacteraceae bacterium UBA6001 | reverse complement strand
TCTTCCGATCTCGCCACCCCCGCGCCGGCGGCCACGCCCAGCGAACCGGTGGCCCCGGCGCGCGAGGTCACCGCCGAACAGCCGAGCCTGAAGCTGCCCGCCGTGGACGGCAGCACCTATGACCTGGCCGAGCATCGCGGCAAGTGGGTGGTGGTGAACTTCTGGGCGACCTGGTGCGCGCCGTGCCTGAAGGAGATGCCCGAGCTGTCGGCGCTGCATGCCATGCGCAACAACATCGAAGTGGTGGGGCTGGCTTACGAGGACATCGAGCCGGCGGAGATGCAGGAGTTCCTCAAGGCGCATCCGGTGGCCTATCCGATCGCCATCGTCGACACCTACCAGCCGCCGGCGGATTTCGCGGTGCCGCGCGGGTTGCCGATGAGCTACCTGATCGGGCCGGACGGCAAGGTGGCCAAGCAGTTCCTCGGCCCGGTCGAGGCGCGCGACATCGAGGCGGCGATCACCGCGGCCGGCGGCAAGGCCAGCTGATGGCGCAGGCACGCTTCCGCGTCAGCGGCCGCGTGCAGGGCGTGGGTTTCCGCGCGTGGACGCGGAACCAGGCGCTCGCGTTGGGTCTCCACGGCTGGGCGCGCAACCTGGCCGACGGGGATGTGGAAGTGGTCGCGGCCGGGACGCCGGACGCGCTCGACGCGCTGGCGGCACGCTTGTTGCAGGGTCCTGTCACGGCGCGCGTGGACCGGCTGGATCGGCAGGCACATGACGCACCAGTGCCGGCGGGTTTCTTGACCGGCTAAGCGCTTTTGAGACCGGATGCGCAAGCTCCGGACCCGGGTGCCGATATGTCGGCATCGATTTGCGACAGGGGTGGCTGGTCATGACGGGATTGCGACGGCGGCGCGCGCGCGCGGGACGGCGTGCACGCACGTTCTGGATCATCCTGGTGCTGGCGCTGCTCAGCGTGGTGGCGGTGATCGCAGCCGGCCAGCCGCCGTCGGTGCAGGTCGCGGTGGCGGTCGGCTTCGCGGTGCTGCTGCTGTTCTCGGCCTGGCGCGCGCAGTGGGCGCGCATGCATTTCAGTGCGTCCTCCGGCGTGGACCTGATGGGGCTGGTGGCGCTGGGCGCCGATGTGCTGGATGCCGGCACGTTCGACGACGACGGCCTGCCCGATCCGCAGCGTTTCGATCCGGAGGACGCCGGTCGCCGGCCCTGGCGCGACCTGGACGGTGCGCAGGTGCTGCGCCGCCTGCAACAGCAGCACGATGCCTGGTGGCTGGCCGAGCAGCGCCGCGTGCGCCAGCAGCAACGCCAGCGGGCGTTGGGCCTGGCGCTGGCGCTGGTCGACCATGGCGTGCCGCTGCGCGATGGCAATGACACCCTGCCGGACATCGCCGCGCTGCGCGCCGAGGCGTTGCTGCTGCAGGCCGATCCCGGCCCGCTGGTGCTCGATGAGATGCCCGCGCTGCACGCGCGCCGCTACGAACTGGCCATCGCCGCCAGCCACGGAAGCGAGCACGAGGCGCTGATGGTGCAGTGGCGCCTGCTGCGCGCGCTGCGGCCGCTGGTGCCCGGCATCATCCACCTGCGCGAACGGGGCTGGCGCATCGGCCGGCTGGCGTGGAACCCGCAGGCCGATCTCGACCAGGTGGACGTCGCCTACGCACTGGCCACCGACTTCCGCCAGCTGCTGCGTGACTGGCTGCTGGGCACGGCCACGGTGCAGTTGCCCGATGGCATGACGCTGGAAGCCTGGCTGCTGGCGCGCTGCCCGAACCTGCGCCGTGATGGCGGCGACGACCTGACCCAGGTCGAGGCCGCGCAGCCGCTCTGGCCGGCTTTCCTGCAGCTGCAGCGCGCCGCGCTGGCGACGCTGGATGCGGCGGCGCGTGAGCGCGAGGCCGGTGCCGCCGCGGGCGACAGCGCTCAGTCGTCCAGCTGGTAAGGCCGGATCGGCCGCAGGACGCCGAACTTCTCCTTGTGCAGCTTGCCGCGCAGGGGCGGCAGCGCGGTCTCGTCCGCGGGCAGCGCCACGTCCGGTAAGCGGTCGAGCAGGTCGCGGATCAGGCTCAGTCGCCCATGCTTCTGGTCGTTGAAGTCCACCAGCGTCCAGGGCGCCCATTCGGTGTGGGTGGCCTGCAGCATCGCTTCGCGTGCGCGGGTGTAGTCGGCGTAGGCGGTGCGCGATTGCAGGTCCACCGGTGAGAGCTTCCAGCCCTTGAGCGGGTCTTCGTGACGTTCGGCGAAGCGTGCTTCCTGCTCCTTCTGGTCCACCGTGAGCCAGTACTTGAACAGCAGGATGCCGTCTTCCACCAGCAGCTGCTCGAAGCGCGGTGCCTGGTGCAGGAAGGCCAGATACTCCTGTTCGTTGCAGAAACCCATCACGTGCTCGACGCCGGCGCGGTTGTACCAGCTGCGGTCCATCAGCACGATTTCACCCGCGGCTGGCAGGTGCGTCACATAGCGCTGGAAATACCATTGGGTGCTTTCGCGGTCGCTCGGCTTGGGCAGGGCGACGACACGGCACTGGCGGGGATTGAGGTGCTCGGAGATCGCCTGGATCACGCCGCCCTTGCCGGCGGTGTCGCGGCCCTCCAGCAGCACCAGCGCGCGTTGCCCGGTGTGCTGCAGCCAGCGCGCCATCGAGACCAGTTCCAGCTGCAGCGGCTTGACGAGCTTGTCGTATTCCTTGCGCTTGAGCGCCATCGCGTGATCTCCGGTTGGGCGCGGCCAGCCTACTCGTGCAGGCGTGGGCGCAGTGTCGCCAGGTTGCATGGGCGGGTGCGCGCGTCCAGCTGCTCACGGATGATCCGCTCCCAGCCGGTGCGGCAGGCCGAACGCGAGCCGGGCAGGGCGAACAGGAAGGTGCCGTTGGCCAGCCCGGCGAAGGCGCGTGACTGCAGCGAGGAAGTGCCGATTTCCTCGACGCTGATCGCGCGGAACAGTTCGCCGAAGCCGGGCATGGTCTTGTCCAGCAGCGGCAACAGGGCTTCGGGCGTGCTGTCGCGGCCGGTGAAGCCGGTACCGCCGGTCACCAGGATGCCGTCCACGGCCGCATCGGCGATCCAGGTCGAGACGATGGCGCGCAGGCGGTAGCGGTCGTCCGGCGCGATCGCCCGCGCGTGCAGCAGGTGGCCGGCTTCCACCAGCGCCTCGGCAAGGTAGGCGCCGGAGGTGTCATCGGCCAGCGTGCGGCTGTCGGACACGGTGAGCACGCACAGGCGCAGCGGGATCAGGTCGGTGGCGTGGGTCATGTCCCCAGCCTAGCCGCTGCTCGTCAGCCCTGCCAGCCGTGGCGGTGGCCAACCGAGGCGGCCAGCGCGGCGAAGTCGGCGGCGAAGCCGGTCATGTCGAACAGCGGCGTGCTGCGCCGGCGCTCGGCGAGTTCATCGCGCAGCGCGGCCAGTTGCGCCGGTGCGTTGCCCAGGGCGATGGCGCGGGCGATGAAGGCTTCGTCGTCGGCGACATTCATCGCGTCCCACCCGAGGTGATGGTTGAGGCTGCCGGCCACGCGGGAGGCGAACGTGTGGCCGGGCGTGGTCAGCACCGGGCAACCGGCCCACAGCGCATCGGAGGCGGTCGTGTGCGCGTTGTAGGGATGCGTGTCGAGGAACAGGTCGGCATGCCGATAGCGCGCCAGATAGGCCGGATGCGCGAGCTTGGCCATGAACACCAGGCGCTGCGGCGCCACCCCGGCGGCCTGCGCGGCCGCGCGCAGGCGCATGTCGGCATGCCCGGGGCCGGACAGCAGCCACAACACGCTGCCAGGCACGCCGCGCAGCACCGCCAGCAGGCGGCCGAAGCTGCGCGGGTTGAGCTTGTAGCTGTTGTTGAAGCAGCAGAACACCACGCCGGTCTCCGGCAGGCCGCACTGCGTGCGCGTCGGCGGCGTGCCGACCACGCGGGTGGTGTCGGAGGGCTGGAACGCGCGCGGCAGCCGCAGCACGGACTCGCTGTAGTACGGCGCCAGCGCATCGGGCAGGGCGAATGCATCGCCGATCACATGGTCGATCCAGGGCGCGCCGGAGGTGCCGGGGTAGGCCAGCCAGTTCACCTGTACCGGGGCTGGGCACAACGCGAGTACTTCCGGCGTGCCGCCACCGCCCCAGCCACGCAGGTCGAACAGCAGATCGATACCGGCGGCACGGATCGCCTGCGCGACCTCATGGTGCGGGCGGCCCGCGACGTCATGCAGCGGCGCCGCCAGCGCCAGGCGCTGGCGGATGTCGCTGCCGTCGTCGCGGTTGAGCGCGAACAGCTGCGCCTGCACGCGTGGTTGCGCGCGCAGCGCCTCGAACATTGCCACGGTCAACAGACCGGTGGGATGCGCACCGAAACCGTTGGACAGGAAGCCCAGGCGCAGCGGCCCGTCGCGGCGCACGGCCACGGGCGGCAGCGGGCGCAGGTTGCCGAGC
>DJAN01000201.1 GCA_002429615.1 Lysobacteraceae bacterium UBA6001 | reverse complement strand
CGCGCGGCGGCCGCGCGCCGCGCGCGAGCGCCAACGCCGCCATCGTGGCCAATACACCGGTATAGGCGACGACCGGCCCGACCAGCGTCGCCGGCAAATACGGCCACAGGCCGTAAAGGTTCACCACCGCATACACCGCCAGCACCAGCATGGTCAGCGCCAGCGCCTGCCTCCGCACACCACGAGCGAACGCCATGATGTAGGCCAGGTGCGCGAACAGGAACGACGCCAGTCCGGCGATGAAGGCATCGAACGGCAGCATCAGGCAGACATCGCCGACCAGCGACAACACCAGCCCGATCAGCACCCAGCGCCGGTAGGCACCGTGTACCGCAGCCCCAGCACGGGCGATGATCAGCAACGTGGCCGCCGGCTTGCACAGGTAATGCAGCCAGCGCATGCCCTCGATGCCGGCGCCGGCGATCGCGCCGGCCACCAGCAGCAGAAGCAGCGGGACCCAGACACCGTCGAAGCGATGGCGGGCCCGCGTGACCATCAGCGCGCCTTGTACAACTCGGACAGACGATCCGGCTTGCCGGCGATGCGCTCCAGGTTCGGATACAGCAGGCCGCCGTGGTAATCGATATGCACGGTTTCATAGCGGTCGGACTGCTTCACCAGCAGCTCGATCGGCGCCTTGTCGGTCTTCGCCGCGGTGACCGCGTCCTTCAGCCCATCGTTGCTGTACTCGCGTCCGTTGACCGCCACCACGGTCATGCCCGGGGCCAGGCCGGCGTTGAACGCCGGGCCGTCCCACAGCACGTCGGACAACACGCCCTGCCCATTGGTGGCCAGGCCCAGCGAGTAGGTCAGGTTGGCGCCCTTGCTGCGGGTTTCCAGCGCCTTGAACGCGTCGTTCGGCTTGTCGTTGTAGACCAGCTTCCAGCCCGCGGCCTCGATGCCGCCGACCAGCGGGCCGTGGCCTTCGATACGGGTCTTGAGGAAGCCCGCCCAGTCGTAGGCGACGATGCCATTGAGGGTGGCGACGATATCGTCGACGGTGTACGGATTGACCTTCCAATCGCCGTTGTTCATGCCGAAGAAGGCATGCGCGAAATCATCGATCGAACGCTTGTTGCCGCTCAGCTCGCGCAGCTTGTTGTCCACTTCCAGCCACACCATCTGGCCGCCGGAGTAGTAGTCCTCGCTCATCTGGTAATTGCGGAAAGCCAGCGGACGACGCTCGGCGATGGTCGGGTCGTTGGTGGTGTCCAGGATCGTGCGCCAGGCCAGGCCGGGACGGCCGCGGTCATAGGTGGCCGCGACATTCGCGAGCATGTCGCGCGCCTGGTCCTGCGTCCACAGGCCCGAACGCGCGGCCACGACCTGGCCGAAGAACTGGGTCTGGCCTTCATACAGCCACAGCAGGCTGTCGCCCATCGGGACGTTGAAGTTCGGGGTGGCGAGGTCGGCGCCGCGGCGATACTTGCCGTTCCAGGAGTGGTTGAACTCATGCGACAGCAGGTCGCGCATCCACCAGCTCTTGTCCCAATCCGTGAAGTAGCCGACCGGGCCGCTGTTCTCGCTGGAGCGGTGATGCTCCAGGCCGATGCCGCCGAGCTTGTCGGTCAGCGCAAGCAGGAACTCGTAGTGGTCGAAGTGGCGCGCGCCGTACAGCTTGTCCATCTGCTGGACCAGCTGCTGGTGGATCTTGATCTGCGCGGCGCTGGGCTTGAGGTACTTGGCATCGTCGGCGAAAACGTTCAGCGCGACGGGCTGCTGGCCCTCGGCCAGCACGACGCGCTGGTGGTACTTGCCGGCGAACAGCGGGGAGTCGACCAGGTCGTCGTAGTCGATCGGCTTGAAGGTGATCTTGTCGCCGACGCGGCTTTCGGTTTCCAGCGCGGTGGCGTAGTCCCAGCCCTTGGGCAGGGTGACGCTGGCCTGCGCCTTGATGTTGCGGGCGTAGTAGCCCGCCGGATACAGCGAGTTGCTGTTCCACTGCAGGTTGAGCATTTCCGGGGTCATCACCACGCGACCCTGACCGGCGCCCTGCGAGGACAGGAACTGGAACTCGGCGCTGATCTGGGTGACGCCTTCGGGAACGTCCACCTGGAAGGCGTAGACGTCGTACTTGTCACGCGTCCACGGCAACACCTTGCCGTCGGCGCTCTTCACCACCAGGCCGGCGAGCTTGTCGATGGTGCCGCTGGGCGAGTGGTGGCCCGGGATCCACTGCGGATACAGCAGCGTCATGCGGCCCGTGGTGGCCGGCATCGTGGTGCGCACGCGGAAGATGCGGCGCTCGATGTCGGTGGCATCGACGTCGATGCGCAGCAAGCCTTCATAAGGGACATCGCGCGGCGGGGCGGTCTGGGCCAGCGCGTTGGCGGCGGGAAGGGACATGGCGGCCAACAGCGGCAACGACAGCGCGGCGCGGATCTTCATGAGGCTCCTGGTGGGGAATGGGCGGTTTGGCGAACCGCCGATCCTACGCCAGGGGGGAGGGATTTTCGATCAGCCCACACCGACACGCCACATTGAGTCAATCGCAGTTCTGCAGCTCGATGATCGCAAAGCCGATCCGGTCGATTTCCGCCTCGACCGCGGCCGAGGCGACCTCCACATGGCAGAAGCGGCATTCGCGCGTGCTCAGCGATTCGCTGGTGATCCCCTTGGCCGCCAGATAGCGGCGCCCATGCGCCAGCACCGCCTCCGGCTCGCTGCCGGGGCCCTGGTCGGGCACGAGGATGTCGAAGTGCATCCGGCGTCCATCCGGACGCATGACGTAGGTATCAAAAACGGCGATTTTCATCTGTGGGACCTTGCAGCGAGAGAAGCGCCGGCCTGGCCGGCAACGGGCCAGGCCGGGGCGGGATCACTTGAACGCGACCTGCGGAAAATCAACCGGCACGTCCAGCGCCACATTGATGTAGTTGGTGAAAAGGTTCAGCGCGACATGCGCCATGATCTCCACGACCTGCGCGTCGTCGAAGCCCACGCCACGCAGGCTGGCCACGTCGGCATCGGTGACCTGCGCGCGCTGCTCGACCACCTTCAACGCGAACGCCAGCGCCGCGGCGGTCCTGGCATCGGTGGACTGCCCACCCTGCGCGGCGGCCATCTCCGCCGCCGACGCCCCCGCGTTCTGGCCCAGCACGGTGTGCGCCGCCAGGCAGTATTCGCAGCGGTTGCGGTTGGCGATGGCCACCGCGATCTGCTCGCCCAGCTTGGCGCCCAGGGTGCCCTTGCCCAATGCGCCGAAGACGGCCCACAGGCTTTGCAGGGCCACCGGCGAGTTGGCCACGGCCTTGAACATGTTGGGCGTGGCGCCGAACGCGTGGTGGATCTGTGCCAGCAGGGGCTGGCTGGCGGCGGGGGTGTTTTCAAGCGGGACACGGGACATTTCGATCTCCGGGGACGGTCTGGAAGAGGCGGCAGTATGTCCGCGCCGGATGTATCATTGGATTCAATAAGTCCGCAAAAAATACCCATCCGTACATATGCCACCGCCCACGCCCGTCGACCGCCTCTCCGGTGTCCTCGAACATTTCCGGGTCCGTGCCCAGTTGCACCACTCCGGCGCCCTGTGCGGCATCACCCAGTTCGACGCGAGCGAGGGATACGGCTACCTGCACGTGCTGCGGCGCGGCCAGCTGGAAGTGAGCCACCCGGAAGCCGGCGGCGTGCCCCGGTCACTCCAGCTCGATGCGCCGACGCTGCTGTTCTATCCGCGCCCGATAACCCATCGCTTCCACAATCCTCCCGTGGAGGGCGCTGACTTCACCTGCGCGCGGCTGACCTTCGAAGGCGGCGCGGCCAACCCATTGGCGCGCTCGTTGCCGCCGCTGGTGGTGCTGCCGTTGGCGCGGGTGCCCGGATTGGACCTGGCACTGGAGCTGCTGTTTTCCGAAACCGACCGCGTGCGTTGCGGGCAACGCCTGCTGGTGGACCGGCTGTTCGAAGTGGTGCTGATCCAGCTGCTGCGCTGGTTGCTGGACCATCCACAGGAAGCGGGCGTGCATCCGGGCCTGGTGAACGGCATGTCGGACATGCGCCTGGCACGCGCGCTGGTGGCGATGCACGCTGCGCCGGGCGAGCCGTGGACGCTGGCGCGCATGGCAGCCTGCGCGGGGATGTCGCGCACCGCTTTCGCCAACACGTTCCGCGAACGGGTCGGGCAGACCCCGGCGGATTATCTGGCCGGCTGGCGCATCGCGCTGGCCCAGCGCCGGCTGCGCGAAGGCCGGCCGATCAAGATCCTGGCCGATGAACTCGGCTATGCGAATCCTTCGGCGCTCTCGCGCGCCTTCACCGCCAAGGCCGGGATGTCACCGCGCGCGTGGCTGGCCAGCGCGCAGGCGGCCGAAGCGGACGTGCCTGGCGCCGGCGACGCGGTGGCCCGCGTGGCGACGCGCCGGTAACGCAAAGCCGCCGGCGGCGGCCGCAAACGACAAGGGCCGCCCGAAGGCGGCCCTTGTGGCAGGTACCTCAGCGCCCTGCCCTCAAGGCATCATGTTGATGTTCATGTTGTGCATCACCCACAGCGAGCCCACCACCACGATGCCGATGATCAGCACCGAGAACAGGCCCACCTGCACGTTCGAACGCTGCTCGGGCGAGCGGTCCATGTGCAGGAAGTAGACGATGTGCACCAGCATCTGCACCGCCGCCATGATCGAGATGATCGCCACCGTCACGCCGCGCGAGAAGGTGTGGTTCATCACGATGGCGAACGGGATCACGGTCAGCACGACCGCCATCACGAAGCCGATCAGGTAGGACTTCACCCCACCGCCATGGCTGGCGTGGGCATCGGAGTGGTTGTCATGGCCGGCCATTACAGCGCTCCCAGCAGATAGACGATGGTGAAGACACCGATCCAGATGATGTCCAGGAAGTGCCAGAACAGGCTCAGGCAGGCCAGGCGCGTGGTGTTGCGCGGCGTCAGGCCGTTCTTGGCGATCTGGATCACCAGCACCAGCATCCACAGCAGGCCCGAGGTCACGTGCAGGCCGTGCGTGCCGACCAGCGTGAAGAACGCCGACAGGAACGCGCTGCGGCCGGGGCCCGCGCCTTCATGGATCAGGTGGTTGAACTCGTAAAGCTCCATGGCCAGGAAGCCCAGGCCGAACAGCGCCGTGACTGCCAGCCAGCCATACAGGCCGGTCATGTTGCGCTTGCCCGCCGAGATCATGGCGAAGCCGAACGTCAAACTGCTGAACAGCAGCAGGAAGGTTTCCACCAGCACGAAGCGCAGGTCGAACAGCTCCTTGGCCGTCGGGCCATCGACCGTCGCGCCGGCCAGCACCGCATAGGTGGCAAACAGGCCGGCGAAGATGAGGCAGTCGCTCATCAGGTACACCCAGAAGCCGAGCAGCGTATTGCCGCCGGCGTCGTGGTGCGCGTGGTCGTGGTCGTGGCCGCCCGCGTGGGCGGCGTGGTTGTCGAGGGTAGTAGCCGTGGACATGCTCAGACCGCCTTCTTTGCCTGCGCCTGGTCAAGCAGGGCGAAACGCTCGTTTTCGATGCGCTCCACTTCCGCTGCCGGCACGTAGTAGTCGATGTCGTTGTCGAAGGTGCGCGCGATGAAGCTGCCGATCATGCCGACCAGGCCCACCACCGCCAGCCACCAGATGTGCCAGGTCAGCGCGAAGCCCAGGACGATGCCGAACGCACCGATCCAGAAGCCGGCCGCCGTGTTGCGCGGCATGTGGATGTCTTCGTACTTGGCCGGACGCACCCAACCCTTGCCCTGCTGCTTGTCTTCCCAGAACTGGTCCAGGGTATCGACGTGCGGCAGGTGGGCGAAGTTGTAGAACGGCGGCGGCGAGGAGGTGGCCCATTCCAGCGTGCGGCCATCCCACGGGTCGCCGGTGAGGTCCATGTTCTCCTTGCGCTTCCACACGCTGTACACCAGCTGCAGCAGGTTCAGCGCGATACCGCAGGCGATGATCGCCGCACCGACAGCGGCCACGATCAGCCACGGGCCCCACTCGGGGTGGTTGTAGGTGTTCAGGCGACGGGTCATGCCCAGGAAGCCCAGCACGTACAGCGGCATGAAGGCCACGAAGAAGCCGATGATCCAGCACCAGAACGAGGCCTTGCCCAGCTTCTCGTTGAGCTTGAAGCCGAACGCCTTCGGGAACCAGTAGGTCAGGCCGGCCAGGTAGCCGAACACGACGCCGCCGATGATGACGTTATGGAAGTGCGCGATCAGGAACAGGCTGTTGTGCAGCACGAAGTCCACCGCCGGGATGGCCAGCATCACGCCGGTCATGCCGCCGATCACGAAGGTGATGATGAAGCCGATCATCCACAGCACCGGCGAGGTGAAGTGCACGCGGCCGCGGAACATGGTGAACAGCCAGTTGAAGATCTTCACGCCGGTCGGGATCGAGATGATCATCGTCGTGATGCCGAAGAAGGCATTGACGTTGGCACCCGAGCCCATGGTGAAGAAGTGGTGCAGCCACACGATGAAGGACAGCACGCCGATGCACGCGGTGGCGTAGACCATCGAGGTGTAGCCGAACAGCTTCTTGCGGCAGTACGTGGACACCAGCTCGGAATAGATGCCGAATGCCGGCAGGATCAGGATGTAAACCTCCGGGTGGCCCCAGATCCAGATCAGGTTGACGTACATCATGGCGTTGCCGCCACCGTCGTTGGTGAAGAAGTGCGTGCCGAGGTAACGGTCCGCACCCAGCAGCGCCAGGGCGACGGTCAGGATCGGGAAGGCGGCGATGATCAGGATGTTGGTGATCAGCGCGGTCCAGGTGAAGATCGGCATGCGCATCAGGGTCATGCCCGGCGCGCGCATGCGCATGATCGTCACGAAGAAGTTGATGCCGGTCAGCAATGTACCCAGGCCGGATATCTGCAATGCCCAGATGTAGTAATCCACGCCGACGCCTGGACTGTATTCCAGGCCCGACAGCGGCGGATACGCCAGCCAGCCGGTCTGCGCGAACTCACCCACGCCCAGCGAGATGTTGACCAGTGCCACGCCAGCCACGAACAGCCAGAAGCTGAGCGAGTTGAGGAACGGGAACGCGACGTCGCGCGCACCGATCTGCAGCGGCACCACCAGGTTGACCAGGCCGGTCATGAACGGCATGGCCATGAAGAAGATCATGATCACGCCGTGCGCGGTGAAGATCTGGTCGTAGTGGTGCGGCGGCAGTACGCCTTCACCGCCACCGGCGGCCAGCGCCTGCTGGGTGCGCATCATCGCCGCATCGGCGAAGCCGCGCAGCAGCATGACCAGCGCCACGACGATGTACATCACGCCGATCTTCTTGTGGTCGACCGAGGTGAACCATTCGCGCCAGAGATAACCCCAGAGCTTGAACTTGGTGAGCGCGGCCACGAGGACCAGGCCGAGCAGTGCGGCGCCACCGAGGGCGACCATGATGATCGGCTCGTGGTACGGAACCGCCTCGAGCGTGAGTTTGCCTAGCATCAGTTGTCTCCGGAGGTGCACATGGCGACCGGTTCGGCGCCGGTGGCCGCATGGTCATGGCCCTCGTGCTTGTGGCCACCCATCATGTGTTTGTCGAGCAGGGCCTTGAACAGGCCGTCCTGCACCGACGCGAAGTAGGTGACCGGGTACTGCTCCTTGTCATTGCGGTTGGCCGCCAACGCCTGGAACGCGGCGTCGTCCATCTTCTGCGGCGCGGCCTTCACCTTCTGCAGCCAGGCCTGGTAGCCGGCGTTGTCGGTGGCGTGGACGGCAAAGCCCATCTTCGAGAAGCCGTGGCCGCTGTAGTTCGCGGAGATACCGAAATAGTCACCCGGCTCGTTGGCGATCAGGTGCACCTTGGTCTGCATGCCGGCCATCGCATAGATCTGCGTGCCCAGATGCGGGATGAAGAAGGAGTTCATCACCGTATCGGAGGTGATGCGGAAGTTCAGCGGGGTGTCCACCGGCACCGTGATCTCGTTGACCGTCGCCACGCCTTCCTGCGGGTAGATGAACAGCCATTTCCAGTCCATCGATATCGCTTCGATCTCCACCGGCGGCACGTCCGACTGCAGCGGCCGGTACGGGTCCAGCGCGTGCGAGGAGCGCCAGGTCAGCACCGCCAGCACCAGGATGATCAGGCAGGGGATCGACCAGACCACGACCTCGATGGCGGTCGAATGCGACCACTCGGGCTCATAGCGGGCCTTGGTGTTGGAAGCGCGGTACTTCCAGGCGAAGGCGATCGTCATCACAATCACGGGGATCACGACCAGCAGCATCAGCACCACGGAGGTGATCAGCAGGGTCTTCTGGTCCTGGCCGATCTGACCCTTGGGGTCGAGAAGGGCCGACTGGCAACCCGCCAGCAGCGCCATGGACAGCAGCGCCAGACCGGGCCGCAATGCGCGCCCGAGGGTTTTCAACGGAATCATCGGTAGATCCAATTGCGAGGGGGTGCCAACCACCGCCGCCCGCCGGATGAGGCATTCCAGGTCCGCGCACGCCGGTGGACGGCATGGACCTGAACAGGGGGCGCAAGTTAGCCCCGCAATTTTAAGCCTAACGACGTGTTCACGAAAGGCGGCCGGCAATGATCCGGCGCAAATCGCCGCGCGCATGTGTGCGACACGTTGTCGCAGAACCTGCGCGCGGCGCGGCGCGGGCGGCATACCCGATGTGGATACGGGAATACCCCGCGCCGATCAAAGCGGCTGCGGCTCGGGGAATTTCCAGCTGCCATCGAGGATCGGCTGCTGCGGGCGATACAGCCGCACGGTGTAGTTCCAGCCCGGCGGCGTCGGGATGCAGTTGGGGATCTGCCCATCGCAGCCACCGAGCTGGATGCGCACGCTGCCGTCGGCTTCCTTGCGGGCGGTTACGCTGTTGATCGAATAGGCGTTCAGCGCATTCTTCACGTAGTAGCCGTCCGGGCCGTAGACGCTGACCGACCAGAAGGCATCCACCGGCACCTTGCCCACGTCGAGCCGGTAGACCGTGGCGCCATCGTTGCGCGGCGGCGTGAAGTTGAGATAGGTGGCGTCCTTGTCCGGGTTGCCGCCCCACCCCGCCGCGGTACCGATCAGGTGGTTGACCGGGTCGACCTGGCCCTTCTGGCCGAAAGCCCCCTTGAAGCCTTCAGTGGTCGCGCCGAGCGCCAGCAGCGCATCGCGCACCTTCTTCTGGCTGACCGGATCCCACTGCGGCAGGTCGAGCGTGCCAGGACCGCCCGGCTGCGACACCTTGATGGCGTCCTGCAGCGCATGGACCTGGTCCACGTCCTTGGGATCATTCGGATCGACCAGGGTGCGGATGGCGGCCACGACATAGCGGGTGCCCACCTTGTCACGCGTGATCACATGGGGGCCGGCGCCGTATTCGGTCCAGGCGTAGTGGTCCTGGCCGATCACCTGCAGCGACTGGAAGCGCTGCCCGGCGTCCGGCAGGGTCACGGTGACCGGCCCGGCGTCAAGGTCGAACACGCCGGAGCTGTAGAGGGTGTCGCGATTGAGGCGGATGACCGTCTGCTTGTCGATCGACGCCGGCTCCCGGCGATGGAGCATCTTGCCGATGCCATCGGCGTCCTTGACCAGCCCCCTCATGTAGGTGTCGGACTCGGCGCGAATGAAGTTGTCCGGGGTGACCACGGTGGCCCCGGGGACGGGCTCGGGCGTCGGCGCGGGCGCTGCGGGGGCCGGATTGGCCGGCGG
>DJAN01000197.1:5129-5287 GCA_002429615.1 Lysobacteraceae bacterium UBA6001 | reverse complement strand
TGTACGACGCGCTGTATGAAATGCTCGGCGTGGAGAAGGTGGTCAAGCTGCTGGAGAAGAACGTCATCGAGATCGCGCCGCTGGCCTACATGCGCGGCCGCACGCTCAACGATGCCTACGTGATCCTCGACGAGGCGCAGAACACCACCATCGAACAG
>DJAN01000197.1:0-4925 GCA_002429615.1 Lysobacteraceae bacterium UBA6001 | reverse complement strand
CAGAACACCACCATCGAACAGATGAAGATGTTTCTGACCCGCCTGGGCTTCGGCTCCACCGCGGTGGTCACCGGCGACCTGACCCAGGTCGACCTGCCCAAGCACGTGAAGTCCGGCCTGCGCGATGCCATCGAGGTGCTGCGCGATGTCGACGGGGTGAGTTTCACCTTCTTCGAGGCGCGCGACGTGGTGCGCCACCCGCTGGTGGCCCGCATCGTCACCGCCTACGAGAAGCGCGAGGAAAGCGACCGCCAGAGCGGAGCGACGCCATGACCCGCGGCCCGGTCCGTCTCGACGTGGCGGTGAGCTACGCCCTGCCCCGCGCCGGCCTGCCGGCGGCGGTGAGCTTCCGCAAGTGGGTGGCCGCGGCATTGAAGGGCCGCATCCGCGAGGCCGATCTGGCGATCCGCCTGGTCGACGCACGCGAGGGCCGTTCGCTCAACAAGCACTACCGCGGCAAGGACTACGCCACCAACGTACTGAGCTTCCCGGCCGAACTGCCCGAAGGCCTGCCCAAGGGCGTCAAGCTGCCGCTGCTGGGCGACCTCGTGATCTGCGCACCGGTCGTCGCCCGCGAGGCGAAGGAACAGGGCAAGGCGCTGGCCGCGCACTACGCCCACCTCACCGTCCACGGCACCCTGCACCTGCTGGGCTGGGACCACGAGGACGACAAGGAAGCCGAGGCGATGGAGCAGCTGGAACGCGAGATCCTGGCCGAGCTGGGCATCGAGGATCCGTACCTCGGGGAACGCTGAGCGCTTCGCTTATGATGCGGGCATCGCGGCACCGGCGTGCCGACGCCAGAGTCCTGTCCATGCCCCAGCGTTTCCTGCCCCGCACCGTCGCCTGCCTGCTGCTTGCCGCCAGCGCGTTCGCCCATGCCGCCGACGCACCGGCCAAGCGTCCCGACCTCGCCGCGCTGATCGAATGCCGCGGCCGCGAGGCCGACTTCGCCGCGTTGCAGCCGGTGCTGGAAGATCCGCTCAAGGCCATCGCGCTGGGTTGGCGGCCGCTGCCGCAGGGCAATCTGTTCATGACCGAGTACGCGCTCAACACGCCGATCAGCGTGTTCGGCCACCCGAGCTCGCAGATCGCCTTCTCCGGCCCCAGCGTGATGGCGATCCTCGACCTGCCCGACCCGCGTCCGCTGGCCCACCAGCTCAAGCTGGAGGAAGGCGTCGATACCGCCGAGAAGGTGATGTACGGCCGCGAAGTGCTGAGCCAGGACACCACCGATCCGCGCACCGGCGAGCCGATGATCGAGTCCATCGTGCTCAGCGTCTCCAATGTGAAATCCCACCCGGGCAAGACCCTGGCCGGCTGCAGCTACAGCCTGGATTTCCCCGACGACCCGGCCCCGGAAGCGCCGGCCACGCCGGCCGCGCCGGTCAAGACGCCCGCCGCCGGCGGCTGAAGCCGCCCGCGTGTGGCGCGGCGCCCGCGCCCGGCAGCCTGCTAGACTCCCTGCACCGCCCCCTTTCTCCGGGCGCTGTTCCCCCCCAATCGATGTCAGAAGACGACAGTAGTCAAAGCACGCCCGAACCCCACGAAAAACGCCGCAGCTGGCTCGAACGCCTGGGCGCGGCCTTCTCGGGCGAACCCCACACCCGCGATGAACTGGTCGCCGTGCTGCGCACGGCCGAACAGGACGGCCTGGTCGGGCCGGACACCCTGCGCATGATGGAAGGCGCCATCTCGGTGGCCGAACTGACCGTCGGCGACGTGATGATCTCGCGCTCGCAGATGGTCTCGCTGCCCGGCGAGGCACGCTTCCTGGACCTGATGAAGCAGGTGGTCGAATCCGGCCATTCGCGCTTTCCGGTGCATGGCGAGAACAAGGACGAGATCCTCGGCATCCTGCTGGCCAAGGACCTGCTGCGCGGCGTGGTCGCCGACAACGGCCCTGGCAGCATCCGCGAGCTGCTGCGCCCGGCGGTGCTGATCCCCGAATCGAAGAAGCTCAACGTCCTGCTGAAGGAATTCCGCCTGTCGCGCAACCACATGGCGATCGTGGTGGATGAGTACGGCGGCGTCGCCGGCCTGGTCACCATCGAGGACGTGCTGGAGCAGATCGTCGGCGAGATCGACGATGAGCACGACGAAGCCGAAGACGCCACCGCGCTGATCGCGATCCAGGCCGACGGCCAGTACGTGGTCGACGCGCTGACCCCGATCGGGGATTTCAACGAGCGTTTCGGCTCCGACTTCCCGGACGATGACTACGACACCATCGGCGGCCTGGTCACCGAGGCCTTCGGCCACCTGCCGGAAACCGGCGAGGAACTGACCCTGGACCGTTTCGTGTTCCGCGTCGCCCGCGCCGACGCCCGCCGCGTGCGCGCGTTCCACGTCAGCATGCTGCCGCAGCTCGAACAGGACGACGCTTGAACCGCCTGCCCGTCCGTTCCGTGGCCCGGCGTTGCCGGGCCTGGCTGGCCTGGGCCGCGCTGCTGGCGCTGCCCGGGCTGCACGCCCAGCCGGTGCCGCCGGAAGCCGCCGCCCCGGAAGTCGCATCGGCACCGACCGCCACGGCGGACACCCTGCCCGCCCCGCGCATCGGCGTGGCGACGATGCAGCCCGGCGAAGTGTTCTTCGAGCGCTTCGGCCACGACGCCATCGTCGTGGTCGACCCGGTGAGCGGCGCGGCGACCTCGTACAACTTCGGTTTCTTCGACCCTAGCGAGGAAGACTTCATCGGCCGCTTCGTCAAGGGCGAGATGATGTATTACCTCGTCGCCCTGCCGTTCGAGCAGGACATGGCGTCCTATGAAGAAGCCGGCCGCGGCGTCAGCATCCAGTGGCTGGATCTGACCCCGACGCAGGCACGCGACCTCGCCGCCGCCCTGGCCGAACGTGCCAAGCCGGAGAACGCGCGCTACCACTACGACTATTTCACCGCCAACTGCGCCACGATGGTCCGCGACTATGTCGACCAGGCGCTGGGCGGCGACCTGCAGCGCCAGCTCGCCGGGCGCTCGCGTGGCAACACCTATCGCAGCGAAGCGGTGCGCCTGGCCTCGCCGGCCTGGTGGATGTGGCTGGGTTTCGACCTCGGCCTGGGGCCGTATGCGGACAAGCCGTTGTCGCGCTGGCAGGAAGCCTTCGTGCCGATGCGTCTGGCCGAGAGCCTGGCACAGGCGCGCAACAGCGAGGGCCGCCCGCTGGTACTGGCGACCCAGCCGCTGCTGCCGCAACGCGTGGCGCCGGAACCGCCCGAGCGTGCGCGCCACTGGTGGCCGTGGCTGCTGGCCGGCGTCATCGTCGCCGCGCTGATCTTCGCCGCGCGCCGCCATCGCCGCGCCGTCGCCGCCTTCGCCACGCCGTTCTGGCTGTTGTGCGTGATCGCGGGCGGCCTGCTGCTGTACCTGTGGGCCTTCACCGCGCACGCCTCGGCGTGGGGCAACCGCAACCTGCTGCTGCTCAACCCGTTGTGCCTGTGGCTGCTGGCCAGTGCCTGGCCGCTGCTGCGCGGCCGGCGCCCGCTGCCCGGCTTCCGCTGGGTGGCATGGGCGGTGGTGGCGTGTGGCGTGCTGGCGCTGGTGATCGACTGGCTGTCGTTCCAGGCGCAGTACAACCTGCAATGGATCGTGCTGCTGCTACCGGTGCATGTCGCCCTGGCGGCCGTGCTCGGCCGGCGGGACTTGCCTCGCACGGGCCGCTGACGCAGGATCGTCCCATGGTCATCGCTGCCGATCATCGCGACACCGGCAATCCGGAATGCGTCATCACCTGCGCCTGGTACGACGGCGCGGGCCAGCGCCATGACATCCATCTGGACCGGATCAGCGACTGCCTCGCCCAGCCGGAAGGTTTCGTCTGGGTCGGCCTGTACGAACCGGGCCAGGCGGTACTGGACAAGATCCAGGAAGAATTCTGCCTGCACGACCTCGCCATCGAGGACGCCGCCAAGGCGCACCAGCGCCCGAAGGTGGAGAGCTACGGCCAATCACTGTTCGTGGTGGTCAACACCGCGCAGCTGGTCAACGACCGCATCCGCTATGGCGAAACCCATGCCTTCCTGGGCGCGCGTTTCCTGGTGACGGTGCGTCATGGCGCATCGTTGTCGTATGCCCCGGTGCGTGCGCGCATGGAGCGCGACCCGGAGATGATGAAGCTGGGTCCGGCGTTCGCGCTGTACGCGATCCTGGACTTCGTGGTCGACAACTACCTGCCGATCATGGATGAGTTCCGCGACACGCTGGATGCCTTGGAGAAGGACATCTTCGCCGAGAACTACAGCCGCCAGACGGTGGTGAAGCTGTATGAGCTCAAGCGCGAATTGAACAAGATGCGGCTGGTGGTGGCGCCCCTGCAGGATGTGCTGGCGCACGTGCGGCGGAACCACAGCAATCTGGTGCCGGATGAAGTGGGCATCTACCTGCGCGACGTGCTGGACCATGCCAAGCGCATCAATGACGCCATCGACACGCTGCGCGAGATGTTGGGTACGGCGTTGAGCGTGAACCTGTCGCTGGTGACGCTGGCGCAAGGCGAGACGGTGAAGCGGCTGGGTGCGTGGGCGGCGTTGCTGGCGGCGCCGACCTTGATCACCAGCTGGTACGGGATGAACTTCGCGCACATGCCGGAGCTGGAGGGGCGGTATGCATATCCGCTGCTGGCGGTGGGCGTGGCGGTGGTGTGCGTGGGGTTGTATCGGTTGTTCAAGCGGGCGAAGTGGCTGTAGAGGCCTGCGGGGAAGAAGCTGAGCGCTTGGCTGGGCCTCTCCCTCTTTCTTCATTCCCATCTCAGCTTTTTTCTTCCGGTCGCGGCTGAAGCCGCTCCTACAAGGAAGCGCGAAAGCGCGGAAGATCGGAAGATCGGAAGATCGGAAGCATAGAAGAGCAAAGCACGGGCCGCGGATGCGCGACCAACGATTGTGTCCGGTCGTGGCGATCCTGGGGGGTCTGTGGGGGCGGGGCCCTTTC
>DJAN01000066.1 GCA_002429615.1 Lysobacteraceae bacterium UBA6001 | reverse complement strand
TCTTCCGATCTGCCGCCGCCTGTCGCTGCACGGCATCCGCGATGCCGGCCGCTGGGCGCCGCTGCGTCCGCTGCCGGCCGCGCACGACGAGGCGCGGCAGCAGGAGGCGGTCGAGCAGGTCGCGCGCACGCTGCTGCGCCGCTACGGGGTGATCTGCTGGCGCCTGCTCGAACGCGAAGCGGCATGGTTGCCGCCGTGGCGGGTGCTGCTGCGCGTGTACCAGCGCCTGGAAGCGCGTGGCGAAATCCGCGGCGGGCGTTTCATCAGCGGCCTGTCCGGCGAGCAGTTCGCGTTGCCGGAAGCGATCGGCCTGCTGCGCGAAGTGCGCCGCAGCGAAGCGGCGCAACGCTGGGTGTGCGTATCGGCATGCGATCCGGCCAACCTGCTCGGCGGCGTGCTGGTGGGCGAGCGCGTGCCCCGCGTGCCTGGCAACCGCGTGCTGTACCTCGATGGCCTACCGATGGCGGCCTGCGTGGCGGACAAATTCGTCGCCCTGCAAACGCTGGACGACACCCAGGCGCAGCAGGCCCGCACACGGCTCGGCATGCATCCGCGCGCCACGCTGGCCTGAACCGGTCAGCGTGTCCGTATCGCTTGCGCCATTCCGGCGCATGGCTGCGCCATGCTGGTGCAAGCGCCGGCACGGCGGCGCGGCCTGGGCGTGAGAACCCCTGAAATCAGGGGGTATTGCGTGCCCGGGACATCGCGCGCCGCCATCATTCGCGCACCTTGAGGGGGTAGACTCGGCGCGGGGATCATCAACAGGCACCGGAAGCCATGACGCTGACCGACGCCGGCCGGCCTGAAGAAGGCGGGGCCACGCGCGCGCTGTTCGAGGAATTGTTGACCGTGCCAGTGGTACGGCAACGGCAACGCCTGCGCGAACTGACTTCCGACGCGCATACCATCGCCGTCGTCGAAGCCATGCTCGAACGCCACACGCGCGCGCTGCACGCCGACGCGGCGCCGACTTCCACCCCGGGCGATGCGTTGCCGGATACCGAGTTGCGCATCGGCGACCTGCTGGGGCCGTGGCGGCTGGTCGAACACGTTGCCAGCGGCGGCATGGGCACGGTGTTCGTGGCCGAGCGCGCCGACGATCTGTATCACCAGCGCGTGGCGATCAAGCTGCTGCACGGCACGCCCGATGCCAGCGTCGCCGCGCGCATGGCCGCCGAGCGCCAGCTGCTGGCGCAGCTGCAGCATCCGGGCATCGCGCGCCTCTACGACGGCGGCACCACGCCGGGCGGGCAACCGTACCTGGTGATGGAATACGTGCAGGGCCTGCCGCTGGATCGCTACTGCCAGGCGCACGCGCTCGATCTGCCGGCGCGGCTGGCGCTGTTCCGGCGCATCTGCCGCGCGGTCGAGGCGGCGCATCGCCACCTGGTCGTGCATTGCGACCTCAAGCCGGCCAACGTGCTGGTGCGCGAGGACGGCGAGCCGGTGCTGCTGGATTTCGGCATTGCCCGCGCGCTCGGCGCCGGCGCCACCGCGGCCGATTTCTGCACCCCGGCCTACGCCAGCCCGGAACTGCTGGAGAGCCGGCCGATCACCGTCGCCAGCGATGTCTACAGCCTCGGCGTGCTGCTGGTGGAGCTGCTGGCCGACCGTCGCGTGCCGCGCGATGCGCAGGACCCGCGCGCGCTGCTGCCGCGTCCCAGCGTGCTCGGCGTGGCCACGCCCTGGCATCGCCGGCTGGGCGGCGAACTCGACGCGATCGCCGGCAAGGCCACCGCGCCGGAACCGGGCGAGCGCTATCGCGCCGTCGCCGCGCTGGAAGCGGACATCGCCCGCTACGAAGACCATCGCCGCGTGCTGGCGATGCCCGGCGGGCGCCTGTACGGCGCGCGCAAACTGTTGCGGCGGCGCTGGCGCGAGACCGGGGTGGCCGCGTTGTTCGCGGTACTTGCGGTGGGGTTCGTATGGCGCCTGGATGACGAGCGCGACCGCGCCGAGTATTCCGCGGCGACCGCGCAGCAGGTGACCGAACTGCTGCTCAACGCCTTCCGCTATGCCGACCCGAAGCTCGGCGCGGGGCACGAGGGCGCGACCGCGCGCGAGGTGCTCGACGCCGGCGCGCGCCAGCTCGAAGACAGCCACGTCACCGACCGCGCGGTGCATGCGCAGCTGATGGCGGTGCTGGCCTCGGCGTACAACAACATCGGCCTGCCGCGGCGCGCCGACCCGATGTTCCGCAGCGCGGTGGACGAGTTCCTCAACCCGGTGGTAAATCGCCCGGACCTCGCCGCGCAGGCGATGAGCGACTGGGCGATCATGCTCAGCAACAACGACCTCAACGCCGACGCGATCAAAGTGGCGCGGCGCTCGCTGGCGCTGCGCGAGTCGATCGCCGCGCCGGCGCTGGAAATGGCCGATGCCTACAACACGCTGGGCGTGGCGCTGATCGATACCGACAACGCCGAAGCCGGGCGCGCGCTGCACCGCGCGCTCGACCTGCGGCTGAAGGCCGACGGCCACGATGCGCTGTCCACCAGCTCCACCATCCACAACCTCGGCATGCTGGCGGGCCACGACGGCGACTACCCCGAGTGCGAACGCCGCTACCGCGAGGCGCTGGACATCATCCAGAAACTCGGCATGGCCGCGAATGCGCGCGCAGCGCACACGCTGTCGGGCCTGTCGATCTGCGTGCGCGACCAAGGCCGCCTGCGCGAGGCGGCCGAGCTGCAGGCGCAGCTGCTGGCCTTGACCCGCAAGCTGTTCGGCGGCGGCACCGAGGTGAGCGCCGCCCTGGGCGAACTGGCCAACACCCAGCACGACCTCGGCGACTGGCCGCAGGCGCGTGCCACCTATGAAGCCGCCCGGCAGGAGTCGGCGGTGTCCAGCGGCGAGGACAGCGTCGATTACGCGATCAAGGTCAACAACCTCGCCTCGCTGGAGGAGGACAGCGGCGCGCTGGCAGATGCCGAGCGCGACTTCCGCCGTTCGCTGGCGATCCGCTCGGCCAACCTCGACGACGGCGACATCGCCGTGCTGCGCGCCAAGTTCAACCTCGGTCGGGTCCTGCTGCGCCAGGGCCAGGTCGAGGCCGGCGGCGCGTTGATCGCCCCGGCCATGCAGGGCTGGGCCAAGCTCTATCCGCCGGAGCACCCGAACACGCTCGGCAACCGCCTGCTGCAGGCCGAATGGTGGATGGACAGCGGACGCACCGCCGATGCGGTGGTGGAACTGGCCGACATCGGCAAGCACCAAGACAAGTTAAACGCGCGGCGCATGGCGTGGTGGTGCGAACTCAACGCCGTGGTGGCCGATGCCGACCACGCGCACGCCACCGTGCTGCAGTGGCGGCGGCGCGCGCTGGATGCATTGGCCGGCGAGCTCGGCGGCGATCATGTCGAGACCGCCAAGCGTCGGCTCAACTACGCCGAATCGCTGGCCGCCGCCGGCCAGGCCGAACTGGCCAGCGCGCAGCTCGAACAGGCCGCGCGCGTGCTGTTGCCGCGCCTGGCCCAGGAAGCACCGCAGCGTGGCCGCATCGAACGCCTGCGCCAGCGCCTGGGCGGCG
>DJAN01000276.1 GCA_002429615.1 Lysobacteraceae bacterium UBA6001 | reverse complement strand
GCCTATCTGGCCGAGGGCCTGGGCCATTGCTCGGCCTGCCACAGCCCGCGCAACCGTCTCGGCGCCGAGCGCAGCGGGGAGGCGCGCTATGCCGGCGCCGCGATCGACCAGTGGTACGCGCCGCCGCTGGACGGGCGCAACCACGCCCCGGTGCCGTGGGGCGAGGACGAACTGTTCGCCTACCTGCGCCATGGCGCCACGCCGCTGCACGGCACGGCGGCCGGCCCGATGTCGCCGGTGGTGCACGAGGGCCTGGCGCGGCTGCCCGACGAGGACGTGCGGGCGATCGCCGCGTATTTCGCCGATCGCTTCGGCACGCGCGGCAAGGCGATCGCCGCCCCGCAGGCGGCGCTGGCGCGCATGCAGCAGGCCAACCGCATCGGCACCGGGCAGCAGACGGATCCCGGCGCCAACCTCTACAACGCGGCGTGTTCGTCCTGCCATTACAACAACGGGCCGATGCCGCTGCTGGTGCGCCCGGAGCTGGGCTTCAACAGCGCGCTCACCGCCGATGATCCTTCCACGCTGATCCAGATCATCCTGCACGGCATCGGCGTCGACGAAGGCCTGCCCGGGCAGATGATGCCGGGCTTCTCGCACAGCTTCAGCAACGCGCAGGTGGCCGCGCTCGCCGCCTGGCTGCGGCGCACGCGCACCGACCGGCCGCCCTGGCCGGACCTGGAACAGCAGGTCGCCAAGCTGCGCGAGGAACCGTCCTCGGGCACCCAGAGCGGACAGACCGGAGCCCATCCATGAGCCAGTTCCACCTCAACGGCCAGCCGGTCGACGTGCGCGCGGATGACGACACGCCGCTGCTGTGGGTCATCCGCGACGAGCTGCGTTTGACCGGCACCAAGTTCGGCTGCGGCATCGGCATGTGCGGGGCGTGCACGGTGCACCTCAACGGCCGCGCGATCCGTTCGTGCATCACGCCGGTGGGCGCGGTGGCCGGGCAGCAGGTGACCACCATCGAAGGACTCTCGCCGGACGGCCAGCATCCGCTGCAGCAGGCGTGGGTCGCCGCGCAGGCGCCGCAGTGCGGCTACTGCCAGCCCGGGCAGATCATGCAGGCCGCCACGCTGCTGGCTGATTTCCCCAACCCCAGCGACGCCGAGATCGAAGCGGTGATGGCCGGCAGCCTGTGCCGGTGCATGGCCTACGTGCGCATCCGCAAGGCGATCCATCTCGCAGCCGAGGCGATGCGCGCGCCCACGCCGGCGCCGGCCGCCGCCACGCCGGGAGGCGCAGGCGATGAATGACCTCGGCACGCCCCGCGGCCTGCGCCTGACCCGGCGCGGCTTCCTGATCGGTGCCGCCGGCACCGGCTTCGTGATGGCCTTCGCGCGCGCCTCGCTGGTGCTGCCCGAACAGACCGCGCAGGTGGTGGCCACGCGCAGCTTCGATCCGAACCTGTGGTTCCGCATCGACGCCGACGGCACGATCACCGTGCACGTCATCCGCGCCGAGATGGGCCAGCACGTCGGCACCGCGCTGGCGCGCATCCTCGCCGATGAGCTGGAGGCGGACTGGTCGCAGGTGCGCGTGGAGCACGTGGACAGCGACCCGAAGTGGGGGTTGATGGTGACCGGCGGCAGCTGGTCGGTCTGGCAGAGCTTTCCGCTGCTCAGCCAGGCCGGCGCGGCCGGGCGCACCGCGCTCATCGAGGAGGCATCCAAGCTGCTCGGCGTGCCGGCGGCTTCGCTGCAGGCGCGCAACAGCGTGGTGAGCGGGGCAGGGCGCTCGATCACCTACGCGCAGATCGTGCAGCGCGGCGACCTCAGCCGCAGCTGGAGCGCGGACGAACTCAAGGCGATGCCGGTGAAATCGCCGGCCGAGCGGCGGCTGATCGGGGTGGATACGCAGGCGCTGGATATTCCCGGCAAGACCGATGGCAAGGGCCGCTACGGCATCGATGCGCACATTGACGGCATGGTGCATGCCGCGCCGGTGGTGCCGCCGACGCGCAATGGCTCCAAGGCCGGTGCGGTGGACGAATCGCTGGCCAAGCAGGTGAAGGGCTACCAGGGCCACCTGGTGCTGGAGGATCCCTCCGGCACCGTGCCAGGCTGGGTGGTGGCGCTGGCCGATTCCACCTGGGCGGCGATGCAGGCCGCGCGCCGCCTCAAGGTGACGTGGCGCAACGACGACACCGCGGAGGTCTCCGAACAGCAGGTGCTCGACCATGCGGCCAAGCTGATCGCCGACGCGAATGCCGGCGCGCGCGTGGTCGAGGGCCCGGTGGAGGAGGCGTTCGCCAAGGCCGCGTCCTCGCTGGAAGCCGACTACACCACCGCCAGCGTGCTGCACTTCCAGCTCGAACCGGTGAACGCGCTGGCCCTGCAGAAGGACGGCGTGTGGGAGATCCACACCGGCAACCAGTGGCAGTCGCTGATCCTGCCGACGCTGGCCAAGGCGCTGGGCGTGGGCGAGGACAAGGTGGTGCTGCGCACCTACCTGCTCGGTGGCGGTTTCGGGCGCCGGCTCAACGGCGATTACACCGTGCCGGCCGCGCTGGCCTCCAAGGCGCTGGGCGGCAAGCCGGTGAAGCTCACACTGACCCGCGAGGACGATGCGCGCTTCGATTCGATCCGCTCGGCCTCGCTGCAGAAACTGCGCATGGGCTTCGACGCCGCCGGCAAGGTGGTGGCCATGCAGCACGATGCCTGCGCCGGCTGGCCCACCCAGGTGATGGCCGGCGCGCTGCTCGGCAAGGCCAAGGGCAACGGCGCGCCGTACGATCCGTTCGCGATCTCCGGCGCCGACCACTGGTACACGGTGGGCGCGCACCGCGTGCGTGCGATCTCCAACGACCTGGCCAACCGTGTGTTCCGCCCGGGCTGGCTGCGCTCGGTCGGCCCGGGCTGGACGAACTGGGCGCTGGAAAGTTTCATGGACGAGGCCGCGCACCAGCGCGGGCAGGATCCGCTGGCGTTTCGTCTTTCACTGCTCGACGCCAGCGGCGACAACGCTGGCAGCGCCCCGAATGCCGTGGGCGGCGCCACCCGGCAGGCCGGCGTGCTGCGGCGGGTCGCCGAGCTGGCCGGCTGGGGGCAGACGTTGCCGCCGGATACCGGGCTGGGCATCGCCACCTCGTTTGGCCAGGAGCGCGACATGCCGACCTGGGTCGCCTGCGTGGCGCGGGTGAAGGTGGACCGGCAGACCGGGCACGTACAGGTCGAGCAGCTGAGCGTGGTGACCGATTGCGGCACGGTGGTGCATCCGGATGGCGCACTGGCGCAGACCGAGGGGGCGACGCTGTGGGGCCTGAGCATGGCGCTGCACGAAGGCACGCTGATCGAGCATGGGCAGGTACGCGACACCAACCTCAACAGCTACACGCCGCTGCGCATCGCCGACGTGCCGCCGCTGCAGATCGAGTTCATCCCCAGCACCGAGGCTTCGGTGGGATTGGGCGAGCCGGCGACCACGGTGGTCGCGCCAGCGATCGGCAATGCGATCTTCGCGGCGGTGGGCGCGCGCGTGCGCCATCTGCCAATCACTCCGGAGGCGGTGCGCAAGGCGTTGAAGGGGTAGGGCGCCGGCTTGGCAGGGTGTCGTGCCGTTGCATCATCGACGCCCCGCCATGGCCGATCATTTATTGACCACGAACCGCGCGCGCCACGTGTTGCGATGCGTCACCCATCGCATGCGCGCCTACGTGCGCCTTTGTCGTGCAAGCGTTTCCACGCTACCCGCGAAGGCCATATAACGAAAAGTTGACAATCTATTCCTCCTCGCCGTAGTTACAGCGCTGTCATCGAGGCTTGGAGGGAGCCGAATGCGCTGTCATCACCTGTCCCCGCGCGGGACGTTCCGTCGTCACCAGCTGGTCCTGGCCTGCGCCCTGGCGCTTGGCGCCGGTACCGCACAGGCCCAGCAGGCCACCACCCAGAACACCCCGGACCCGACCACGCTCGACGCGGTCCAGGTCACCGGCATCCGCGCCGCCATCGAGTCGGCGGTCGCCACCAAGAACGAATCGACCTCGATCGTCGAGGCCATCTCCGCCGAGGACATCGGCAAGCTGCCCGACATCAGCATCGCCGACTCGATCTCGCGCCTGCCCGGCATCGCCACCCAGCGCGTGGACGGCCGTTCGCAGGTCGTGCAGATCCGCGGCATGTCCGAGCAGTTCGTCGGCACCACGCTCAATGGCCGCGAGCAGGTCAGCACCGGCGACAGCCGCGGCGTGGAGTTCGACCAGTACCCGGCCGAGCTGATCAATGCCGTCACCGTATACAAGACCGCCGACGCGGCGGTGATCGGCCAGGGCCTGTCCGGCACGGTCGACCTGCAGACCATCCGTCCACTCGACCTCGGCGAGCGCCGCATCGTCATCACCGGCAACGGCGAGAAGAACTCGCTGGGCAAGCTGAGTTCGGACGGCGACGACAAGGGCTACCGCGCCAGCGCGTCCTACGTGGACCAGTTCGCCGATGACACCTTCGGCATCGCGCTGGGCGTGGCGCGGTTGAACTCGCCGTTCCAGGAGCAGCACTACAAGGAATGGTGGTGGGCCAACACCGACGTATGGGGGCAGTCGCAGCCCGGTAAGCCGGCCGACGCGATCGCGCTGCAGGGCCAGGAAGCCTGGGTGAAGTCGCGCGACCTGACCCGCGACGGCGTGATGGCCGCGTTCGAGTTCAAGCCCAACGAGCACTTCCACAGCATCCTCGACGTGTACTGGTCCAAGTTCGACCAGGACGAAGTGATGCACGGCGCGATGTGGACCAACGACGCCTACTGGACCGGCATGAACGGCCAGCCCGCCGGCTACGAGAACATCGGCCTCACCGAGCGCAACGGCTATCCGATCATCACCAGCGGCACCCAGACCGGCGTGCAGCCGCTGGTGCGCAACGACAACAACACCCGCGAGGACAAGCTGTTCTCGGCCGGCTGGACCAACACGATCAGCTTCGATCCGTGGACCGTCAGCCTGGACCTGAACTATTCGCGCGCCGAGCGCCGCCAGTCGCAGCTGGAGACCTATGCCGGCCTGCTGGATCCGCAGGATGTCGGCTTCCAGGTGCCGATCAGCGCCGGCTACGGCAACTACTCGCTGGCCGACCTGTCCGACCCCAACAGCGTCTACCTGTGGGACGTGCAGAACTACGGGCATGACGGCCGCCTGGAGAACTCCTGGCAGAAGGACGAGATCAAGGCCGGGCGCCTGCAGTTCACCTACAACGTCGACACCGCCTTCGTGCGCAGCTTCGACTTCGGCGCCAACATCAACCGCCGCAGCAAGGACAAGCGCTCGGACGTGTACTTCGCCACGCTGCGCGATGGCGCCACGCTGGTCGATCCCTCGCTGCTGATGTCGCCGACCTCGCTCGGCTTCGTTGGCATGGGCAACATCCTCAGCTTCAACCCGCGCACGCTGCTGGACCAGTACTACGACGTGGCGATCTCCGAGAGCAACGACGACCTGCGCAAGGACTACGTCGTCGACGAGGACGTCAACACGTACTACCTGCGCGCCAACATCGACATGGACCTGACCGACCGCATCCGCGTGCGCGGCAACGCGGGCATGCAGTACATCACCACCGACCAGTCCTCCACCGGCTTCAACGCCAACGGCGGCGCGATCACCGGCACCCAGACCCTGGGCGCGCGCTACAACGACGCGCTGCCGAGCCTGAACCTGGTGTTCGACTTCGGCGATGGCTGGAACGTGCGCTTCGGTGCCGCCAAGCAGCTGATGCGCGCGCCGATCAACTACCTCAGCGCCGATTCCAGCGCCTCGGTCAGCCAGACCACCAGCCTGTGGGAGGGCAGCGGCGGCAACCCAACGCTGGAGCCGTACCGCGCCAACGCGGTCGACCTGTCGCTGGAGAAGTACATGGGCCGCGCCAGCTACGCCAGCGTCGCGCTGTTCTACAAGGACCTGGAAACCTACATCTACCGCCAGACCATTCCGTGGGACTTCACCGGCTACAACCCGGATGGCGAGACCCCGATCTCCAACATCGGCACGTTCTCGACCTGGGCCAACGGCACCGGCGGCTACATGCGCGGCGTCGAAGCGGCGGTGACGCTGACCGGCGACCTGTTCTCCGAAAGCCTGGATGGCTTCGGCGTGCAGCTCAACGGTTCGTACACCGAGTCGTCGATCGACCCGGATCCGAACGACACCACCCCGGGCACCGATACCATCCCGGGCCTGTCGAAGATCGTGGCCAACGCCACGCTGTTCTATGAAAAGTACGGCTGGGGCGCGCGCATCAGCCAGCGCTACCGCGACCCGTACCGCGGCGAGTATTCCTCGCTGTTCGGCCAGCGCCAGTACCGCAACACGCTGAGCGAGCGCAGCGTGGACCTGCAGGTCAGCTATGCCTTCCCGGATACCAGCGTGTTGAAGGGGCTGTCGGTGATGTTCCAGGTCAACAACCTGACCAACGAACCGTTCCGCACCGAGGTCAGCGAGTCCACCAACAGCACCGGCCTGTTCCTCCCGGAGGAATACACCGAGTACGGGCGCCAGTACCTGCTGGGCTTCAGCTACAAGCTGTGAGGCATCGGCCCCGGACCGGTGGCGTCTTCGGGCGTTGCCGGTCCGGTGGCCAGTGTCAGCGTCAGTACCGGCAGCAGCTGCGTGCGGGCTTGCGGCGGCAGGGTGATTTCCAGCTGCTCGCCCTGCGACCACGCCAGTGGCTGCGTGCGCGCCCCCTGCAGCCACGCCTCTTGGATACGGAAGGGCATGTCGAGCCGCAGCCGGCCCTGCGCGGGCCACTGCTTGACGAACAGGTGCAACTGGCCCGGCGTGCGCGTGCACACGCCGTCCGGGAAGGCGGGCAGTGGGCAGCGCCGCGCATCGCGGATCGCGTCGCCGTTGACGTCCATCCAGCGCCCGATCCGCTGCAGGATCTCCACGCTCGGCGCGGGGATGCGGCCACGCGCGTCGGGGCCGACGTTGAGCAGGAAGTTCCCGCCCTGGGACACCGTATCCACCAGGTGCGCCAGCAGCTGGCGCGGTGATTTCCAGCGGCTGTCGTCGGCGCGGTAGCCCCAGGTGTCGTTGAGTGTCATGCAGACCTCGAAGTCCGGCTCGCCGACGATGTGCGCCGGCACGGCCTGTTCCGGGGTGCCGAAGTCGCCGCCACGGCCACCGCCGCGATCGTTCATCACCATCCGCGGTTGCCGCGACCACGCCGCCGTGCGGAAGCGATCGCCCTCCTCCTGGGTGGCATCGGCCGGATAGTCCCACCACAGCTCGGCGATCTCGCCGTAGCGGCCGTCCAGCAGTTCGGCCAGCTGCGGGAGCGCCTTGCGCCGCATGTAGGCGTCGAAGTCGCCACCGGCCTTGCGCCGGCCAGCTTCCCAGTCGTTGCCGCGTGCGTCCGGGTCGTGCCAGTCCAGGTTCTGCGAGTAGTACAGGCCGAGCGGCAGGCCGGCCGCCCGTGCCGCATCGGCGAGTTCGGCCAGCGGGTCGCGGCCCCATGGCGTGCGCGCCACGATGTCGAAATCGTCGACCTGCGAGTCGTACATCGCGAAACCATCGTGATGCTTGGCGGTGAACACCAGGTAGCCCATGCCGGCCGCCTGGGCCAGCGCCACCCACGCGTGGGCGTCGAACTCGACCGGATCGAACTGCGTGGCCAATGCGGCGTAGTCCATCGCGGGCACGCGTGCATTGGCCTGCAGCCATTCGCCGTAGCCGTCGACGCGGCGCCCCTGCCATTGGCCGGCGGCCTGCGCGTAGAGGCCCCAGTGCACGAACATGCCGAAGCGGGCATGGCGGAAGCCGCGCAGGCGCGTATTGCGCATCGCCGCGGTTTCGCCGGGCTTGCCCGGGCGGTCGGCATCCGTGCCGCGCGCGCTTGCCGGCGCCGCCGCCAGCGGTGCGGGGGTGATCGCCTGCCCGAGCAGGAGGAGGGCAGGCAGCAGCCAGTGGCGTGGGTTTGGCATGGCGCGGTCCCGGAACCAGGTGTCCGGCACGCTAGCAGTGCCGGCCAGCGGGGTCGCGCCGGCTTCTGCATGCATCGCGGCATGCACCGTGCCGTCATCCACGCAACGGATAAGATGGGTGACCGTCTTCGCTTCGCGCTCCTGCATGACCCACGCCCTGGTATGGCTGCGCCGCGATCTGCGGCTGAACGATCAACCCGCATTGCGTGCCGCGCTGGAGGCGGGGCATGTGCCGGTGCCGGTCTACGTACATGCCCCGGAGGAAGAGGGCGCATGGTGCCCGGGCGCAGCCTCCCATGCCTGGCTGCACCGTTCGCTGGCGGCACTGGATGCCGATCTGCGTGCGCGCGGTTCGCGCCTGCTGATCCGGCGCGGGCCGAGCGAGGAGGCGCTGGACACGCTGCTGCGTGAAACCGACGCGGTCGCGGTGTACTGGACGCGCAAATACGAACCCGCGACCCAGCCGCGCGACGCCCGGATCAAGCGCACGCTGCGCGAGCGCGGTGTGGCGGTGGAGAGCTTCAATGGCGCGCTGCTGTTCGAGCCTTGGGAGTTGGCGACGAAGCAGGGCGCTCCGTACAAGGTGTTCACCCCGTTCTGGCGCAGCGCACTGACCCAGTGGCGCCTGCCCGCGCCCTGGCAGGCGCCGTCGCGTTTGCCGGCACCGCCGCCGGCGCTGCGCAGCGAGGCGCTGGACGCGCTCGGCCTGGCGCCCACGCGCGACTGGGATCGCGGCTTCTGGGAACACTGGCAACCGGGCGAGGCGGGCGCGCACGAGATGCTGGAAGCGTTCGTCGATGGTGCGCTGCACGGTTATCGCCAGCAGCGCGACCAGCCTGATCGCATCGGCACCTCACGGATGTCGCCGCATCTGCATTTCGGCGAAATCGCGCCGTGGCGCATCTGCGCCGAACTGGCCCGGCACCACCGCGCCGGTACCGCCGCCGACGTCGATGGCTATATCCGCGAACTCGGCTGGCGCGAATTCGCCCATCACCTGCTGCACCATTTCCCGCATACCCCGGACCGCAACCTCGACACCCGCTTCGACCACTTCCCCTGGGCCGCGCGCGACGCCGCCACGCTGCGCGCCTGGCGACAGGGCCGCACCGGCATCCCCATCGTCGATGCCGGCATGCGCGAGCTGTGGGCCACCGGCTTCATGCACAACCGCGTGCGCATGATCGTCGCCAGCCTGTTGACCAAGCACCTGCGCCAACACTGGCGCATCGGCGCGCGTTGGTTCTGGGACACGCTGGTCGATGCCGACCTCGCCAACAACACGCTGGGCTGGCAGTGGGTGGCCGGCACCGGTGCCGACGCCGCCCCGTATTTTCGCGTGTTCAATCCGGTGACGCAGGCCAAGCGCTTCGATCCACAGGCCCGCTACATCAGCCGCTGGGTGCCCGAACTGGGCGCATTGCCGGTAGCGCAACGCTTCGCACCGTGGGAACACCCGCAAGCGCTGGCCGCGCATGTGCCGGACTATCCGTCCGCGCCGATCATTGAGCTTGCCGAAGGGCGCGAAGCCGCGTTGACGGCCTACGCGCGGATGCGCGCGGCAAACTGAATCGTCGCGACAGGTGTCTGAACGTGCGCCTGACATGCGCGCGTCGCGTGCGTTTTCATCATGTCGTACTCGCGTCTGCCTGTTTATTCTCGCCCGGTGCATCCCGCCGGATACCGGCAACAAGGAGAAATCATGTTCCGAGCAGCGAACAAGCAGGTATGTGTCGCCGTCGCCGCCGCGCTGGCCCTCTCGGCCTGCGCCACCGGCGGCTCCTACGTCCAGCAGGACCAGTACGGCAACCCGACCCAGCAGCAGAACAAGACCGGCCGCAACGCTTTGATCGGCGCCGCCATCGGCGTGGCCGGTGGCCTGCTGACTGGCGACAGCGCCACCGAGCGCCGCCAGCACGCGATGGTCGGCGCCGGTATCGGTGCGCTGGGTGGCGCGGCGATTGGCCAGTACCAGGACCGACAGGAACGCGCGCTGCGCGAGCGTACCGCCAACACTGGTATCGAGGTCTCGCGCCAGGGCGACAACATCACCCTCAACCTGCCGGACGGCGTCACGTTCGACTTCAACAAGGCCACGCTGAAGCCGGATTTCTATTCCGCGCTCAATGGTGTCGCCGCCACGCTGAAGGAATACAACCAGACCATGGTGGAGGTGGTGGGCCACACCGACAGCATCGGTACCGACGCGGTGAACCAGCGCCTGAGCGAGCAGCGTGCCGATTCGGTCGCCACCTACCTGAGCGCGCAGGGCGTACAGCGCGAGCGCATGGAGGTGCTGGGCATGGGCAAGCGCATGCCGATCGCCGACAACAACACCGACGCGGGCCGCGCCAAGAACCGCCGGGTGGAGATCCACCTGATCCCGCTGCGCGAGGGCACGCCGGGCACCACCGGCATGAACTGAGCGGCGTGATCCGTTCAACCACGACAAGGGCCGCGAATGCGGCCCTTGTTGTATCTGGCGTGCGGGAGGTCGCCGAAGGTGCCTGCGCGCTCCAGCCCGTGCCGCAGTGACGCCAGCACCTCGCACAACCCGAAGTTGACCTCTTATCCGCTGGCGATGAACCGTCGGGTGTCCGGGGACAGGCCGCTTCCGGGACCGTTGGCGCCATGGATGGCGCCATCGAGC
>DJAN01000198.1 GCA_002429615.1 Lysobacteraceae bacterium UBA6001 | reverse complement strand
TCTTGGCCGGCACCACGATCGCGGCGGCCACGCTCGGCGCCGGCCTGGGCACCGCCAGCGGTGCGTCCAAGCTGGGCGGCAGCCTGGGGGTGTCGGCACTGTCGGGGGGCACCGCGCTCGGATCGCTCGGCGCGGCGGTGTGCGCGCGTGCCGGCGCCATCCCGGTCGATGCCTGGCGGGTGATCGGCATCGCGCTGGCGATCGGCTTCATCGCCACCTACGCCAGCAGCTTCTACCTGCTGACCTATGCCGAACACGAAGCCGAGCGCGTGCGGATCCGCCGCCTCGTGCGCCTGATGATGCTCACCGCCGCCGCGGCATGCGTGCCGACGCTGCTGCTGAGCCTGGCCGGTGCCGGCGTGTGGTGGACGCTGGGCGCGCTCGGCGCCGGCATGCTGGTGGTGAACTACCAGTGCCTGGTCACGCTGCCACGACTGATGCGCCCGCTGCTGGCGCGCGATGCCGCACGCCACGGCCGCACGCGGCCGACCTGGATCTACCAGAGCACCTTCGGCCGCCCGGCGGTGTTCTGGTCCAACATTTTCGTCCTGGGCACCGCGCTGTGGACGCTGCGCGTGCACGGCGTGTTCTGAACCGCATGCACTGACAAAAGAAAAACGCCCCACGCATCGCTGCGTGGGGCGTCGTCGATCGGCGCCAGTGTTGCGTGTTGCGGTTTACTTGGCCGCATCGGCCGGCGGCGGCACCGGCTTGCCGGCGTGCTTGCCGTCGCGCGGACCGTGGTCGCCCCGCGGGCCGTGGCCGAACGGCGGGCGCTTGGCGGCGGCCGCGTCGAACTCGGCCTTGCTCAGCTTGCCGTCCTTGTCGGTGTCGGCGGCGGTGAACCATTCGTCGCGCGACTGCTTCATGCGCGCTTCGAAGTCGGCCTTGTCGACATAGCCGTCCTTGTTGACGTCCATCTTGTCGAAGCGCTCGGCGAACTTCGGATCGGCCTTGGCTTCCTCGCGGCTGATGCGGCCGTCCTTGTTGGTGTCGAGCTTGGCCATCGCGTCATGCCCGCCGCGACGGAAGTCACCGCGCTTGGGCAGCTCGTCCGGGGTCAGCTTGCCATCCTTGTTCTTGTCGAGCTTGTCGAAGTTCTGCGCCAGGTGCGGTGCCTTGGCGGCTTCGCTGCGGTCGATCGCGCCGTCGCCGTTGGTATCCAGCTTGGCCAGGCCATGCGGACCACCGTCGGCCGGCGGCATGTCGACGGCGAAGGCGGAGGCGCTGCTCAGGGCGGCCAGCACGGCCAGGACGATAAGGGGCTTGCGGTAGGTCATGGACTTGCTCCGTTGGGGATACGAGTGATCCAGGGCCGCTGCCCGGGATCCGACGCGCGTCGTGATCGCGCCATCGCTGACATCAACGGGCGGCGGCGTGCGCGGTTGACCTGCGACCGGCCGCATTCATCCAGCGGACAGGCGCCGCCCCTGCCCCGCCACAGGCGCTATGCTTTCGACATGGCCATCCATGCCGACAACCGCGAAGACCTGCGCCTGTTCCAGACCGGACAGCATGCGTGCGGTTACTGGCCGGACCGGCTGGCGCGCGACCTGGTGCTGGACCCGCACGACCCGCGCCTGGGGTCGATCTATCCGCAGGCGCTGGCCTGGGGTTTCCGTCGTTCCGGCGACCTGGTCTATCGCCCGCATTGCGAGCAGTGCCAGGCCTGCGTGCCGGTGCGCATCCCGGTGCAGCGGTTCCGCCCCGATCGCAGCCAGCGCCGCTGCCTGCAACGCAATGCCGGCCTGACCAGCCGCATCGTCGCCGCCCAGCGCACCGACGAGCAGCTGGCGCTGTATACCGAATATCTGCGCCATCGCCATCCCGGCGGCGGCATGGACGACCATGGCCCGCGTGAGTTCGACCAGTTCCTGATCGGTGCGTGGTCGCACGGGCGCTTCCTGGAGATCCGCGAGCCGTCCGCGCCGGGCCAGCGTGGCCGGCTGCTGGCGGTGGCGGTGACCGACGTGACCGATCGCGCGCTGTCGGCGGTCTATACGTTCTACGCGCCGGATGCCGCCGCACGCGGCCTGGGCACGCTGGCGATCCTGCTGCAGATCGAATGGGCCCGCCGCGAAGGACTGGAACACGTCTATCTCGGCTACTGGATCCGCGGCCACGGCAAGATGGATTACAAGCGGCGCTTCCTTGGCCTGGAGGCCTACGACGGCCGCCAGTGGCGCGACTTCGCCAGCACCTGGGGCGCGGTCGACGTGAGCCGCTGAGCCGCCCGATCCCGACATCCGTCTGTCGCAGGCTGCGTGCGAGAATCCGCGCATGATCCGACCCGCCCTGCTCCTCGCCCTGACCCTGCTGTGCGCGTCCTGCGCCCACCAGCCCGCCGCCACGCCGGCCACTTCCGCCCGTACCGAGGCCGCCGCGCCGCTGCGCCTGGCCACCTACAACACCTCGCTGTATTCGGACGAAGCCGGTGGCCTGATCGCCGAGCTGGAAGGCGACAGCGAACACGCGCGCAAGATCGCCGCGGTGCTGCAGAACGCGCGCCCGGACATGGTGCTGCTCAACGAGTTCGATTACGACGACGCCCATCGCGCCGCCGACCTGTTCCAGCATCGCTATCTCGAAGTGGCGCAGCCGGGCGGTGGCGAGGCGCTGCGCTATCCGTACCGTTACCTGGCGCCGGTGAATACCGGGGTGCAGAGCGGGCTGGACCTGGACAACAACGGCGAAGTCGGCGGCCAGGGCCGCAACCGCGGCAACGACGCCTGGGGCTACGGCCTGCACCCGGGCCAGTACGGCATGCTGGTGCTGTCGAAGTATCCGATCGACGAAGCCGCCGTGCGTAGCTTCCAGCTGTTCAAATGGAGCGCGATGCCGGGTGCGCTGCGGCCGATGGTGCCGGGCACCGGCAAGCCGTTCTGGAACGATGCGGTATGGGCGCAGCTGCGGTTGTCGTCGAAGTCGCATTGGGACGTGCCGGTGCGTACCCCGGGCGGCGTGGTGCACATGCTGGTGTCGCACCCGACGCCGCCGGTGTTCGATGGCAAGGAGAAGCGCAACGCGGCGCGCAACCATGACGAGATCCGGCTGTGGCAGGCCTACCTGTCCGGCGACGCGGCGGACTGGCTGTGCGACGACGCCGGGCGCTGCGGCGGCCTGGCCGCGGATGCGCGCTTCGTGATCCTGGGTGACCTCAACAACGATCCGGTGGACGGCGACGGCCGGCATGAGGCGATCGTCGAGCTGGTCGAGCATCCGCGCGTGCTGCGCTATCCGACGCCGACCAGCGCCGGCGGCGAAGAGGCCGCCAAGGCGTATGCCGCCAAGGGCATCGCGCATCGCGGCGCGCCGGCGCAGGTGACCGGCGATTTCGGCCCGAAGGCCGGCGCGATGCGACTGGATTACGTGCTGCCGTCGAGTGGTTTCCAGTATGTCGGCAGCGGTGTGTTCTGGCCGGCCAGCAGCGATGCGCATGCGGCCATCGCCGATGGCAGCGACCACCATCTGGTGTGGGTGGATGTGAAGTAAACGGGGTTTCAGGACCCCGCGGCTTTCCGGTCGCGGCTGAAGCCGCTCCTACAATTTGCGAGGAGCGGCGAAGGCTGATCTGGCTCTTTTGTAGGAGGGGCTTCAGCCCCGACGGCCGCCGAGGCCGAGGCAATTACGCGTCCAGATGAATCTCGATCGCCGCGGCCGCCTCACGCGCCAGCGCGCGCGCCTCGTCGATGCTCTCGGCCCGCGCCAGCGTCACACCCACGCGGCGATGCCCGTGCACGCTCGGCTTGCCGAACAGGCGCAGCGCGGTGCCCGGCTTGGCCAGTGCCACTTCCACATGCTCGAAGCGCGGCACGCCCTCGCCGTGCGCCAGCATCGCGCATGACGCCGACGGGCCCAGCTGGCGGATGGTCGGGATCGGCAACCCCAGGATCGCGCGCGCATGCAGCGCGAATTCGCTCAGTTCCTGCGAGGCCAGCGTCACCAGCCCGGTGTCATGCGGCCGCGGCGACACCTCGCTGAACCACACCTCGTCGCCACGCACGAACAGCTCCACGCCGAACAGGCCCCAACCGCCGAGCGCGTCGGTGATCGCCTGCGAAATCTCCTGCGCGCGCGCCAGCGCACGCGCCGACATCGGCTGCGGCTGCCAGCTCTCGCGGTAGTCGCCGTCCTGCTGCCAGTGGCCGATCGGATCGCAGAACGACGTGCCCCCGGCGTGGCGCACGGTAAGCAGGGTGATCTCGTATTCGAAGTCGATGAAACCTTCCACGATGCAACGCCCGGCACCGGCGCGGCCGCCGGTCTGCGCGTATTCCCAGGCGCGGTCGACATCGGTGGCCTGGCGCAGCGTGCTCTGGCCCTTGCCGGAGGACGACATCACCGGCTTCACCACGCACGGCAGGCCGATCGCCTGCACCGCGGCGCGGTACTCCTCATGGGTATCGACGAAGCGGTACGGCGAGGTCGGCAGGCCGAGGGTCTCGGCGGCCAGGCGGCGGATGCCTTCGCGGTCCATGGTCAGGCGCGCCGCGCGTGCGGTCGGGATCACCCGCTGGCCATGCAGCTGCTCCAGCTGCTCCAGCGTCTCGGTATGGATCGCCTCGATCTCCGGCACGATCAGGTGCGGCTGCTCGCGCGCGATCAGCTCGCGCAGTGCCATCGCATCCAACATGTCCACCACGTGCGAACGATGCGCGACCTGCATCGCCGGGGCATCGGCATAGCGGTCGGCGGCGATGACCTCCACGCCGAACCGCTGCAGTTCGATCGCCACCTCCTTGCCCAGCTCGCCCGAGCCCAGCAGCAGCACGCGGGTGGCGGAAGGAGACAGCGGGGTGCCGAGGGTGGTCATGGCGGTTCCAGCGGGTGGAGAAGGGGCGCCAATTCTACCGGCTGGGCCTTCACGCGCCCCGCCTGCCGCCCGCCCCGGCGGGGGCACTTGCGGACTGATATCAATTTGATATCTTCTCCTCGAACCTACAAGGAAGCCCCTGTCATGAAAGAGCAGCCCCTGAAGTCCCTGTCCGGCATCCCGCTGATCCTGGCGATGATCGCCGTGTTCCTGCTCTCGGCCTGGGTGATGGTCCTGGTGCCGTTGGGGCATGCGCCGGGCTGGGCGCTAGTGCCGGCGATCGCCGCCTGCGCTGTCGGCATCTTCGTGCTGGCCGGGCTGTACATGCTGGAGCCGAACCAGGCCGCGGTGCTGAACCTGTTCGGCCGCTACGTCGGCACGGTCAAGGACAACGGCCTGCGCTGGAACAACCCCTTCTACGGCAAGAAGAAGATCAGCCAGCGCGTGCGCAACTTCGAATCCGGCCGACTCAAGGTCAACGAGTTGGACGGCAGCCCGATCGAGATCGCCGCGGTGATCGTGTGGCAGGTGGTGGACGCCTCCGAGGCGGTCTACAACGTGGATGACTACGAGAGCTTCGTGCACATCCAGTCCGAATCGGCGCTGCGCGCGATGGCCACCAGCTATCCGTATGACCAGCACGAGGAAGGCCAGCTGGCGCTGCGCAGCCATGCCAGCGAGATTTCCCAGCACCTGAAGAACGAACTGGCCGAGCGCTTGGCCGACGCCGGCGTGCAGGTCATCGACGCGCGCATCAGCCACCTCGCCTACGCGCCGGAAATCGCCCAGGCGATGCTGCAGCGCCAGCAGGCCAACGCGGTGATCGCCGCACGCACGCGCATCGTGGCCGGCGCGGTGGGCATGGTCGAAATGGCGCTGTCCGAGCTGCAGAAGAGTGGCGTGGTGGTGCTGGATGAAGAGCGCAAGGCGCAGATGGTCGGTAACCTGCTCACCGTGCTGTGCTCCGACCGCGGCACCCAGCCCGTCGTCAACACCGGTTCGCTGTACTGATGAGTGAGAAGAAGGCCTATCCGCTGCGTATCAGTGCCGACGTCCTGGCGGCGGCGCAGCGGTGGGCCGACGACGACCTGCGCAGCCTCAACGCCCAGATCGAATACCTGCTGCGCGATGCCCTGCGCAAGGCCGGCCGGCTGCCCAAGCCGCCGCCGGCCATCGAGGAGGAACCCGGCGATGCCTGAGTCCACGCAGATGTCTTTCGAGCTGGCCACGCTAGAAGGCCGCCCGCTGCTGCTCGGCGCGCTGCTGCTGGTGCTGGCGCCGTGGCTGATCCTCGGCGGCAGCATCGCCGCACAGGGCTTTGCTGCGTGGAAAGCGCACGGCCTGCACGAGATCACCGCGCCACTGGTGTGCACCGCGGTGTGGGCGGTGGTCGCGCTGGCCTCGCGCCGCAGCCACGCCACGCTGTGCGATGGCGTGCTGAGCGTGCGCTCCACCTTCTACCGCTGCAGCGTGCCGGTGGAGGCGCTGGACCTGGCCAAGGCGCGCCTGTTCGACCGCGAGGAACGCACCGAGCTGGGCACGGCGCGCAAGCGCAACGGGGTCGGCCTGCCGGGTTTCCACAGTGGGCACTTCAAACTGAAGAACGGCGAGCGCGCATTCGTCGCCGTCGCCTCTGGCCGCTGGCGCCTGTGGTTGCCACGCCGTGGCGGAGGTGGCCTGCTGCTGGAGCCGCGCAACGCGCGCGCCATGCTGGACGCATTGCGCGCCGCCATGCAGGCGCACCCGGCGCGTCTGGCTGCGGCCCCCGGCACCCGCTAAGCTGGGGCCATGCCCGCCGCACGCCCCCAGCTCCTGCTCAACAGCGACGCGATCGAACTGTGGCCGGCGCATCTGCTGCGCGCACGCGGCAACCATGACGCCCGCATCCTCGCCCAGGCCGACTGGCTGCTGCGCCGCAAGCGCGACGGCCGCTACCTGGCCGCGCGCCTGCCAAGCGGCCTGATGCCACTGGTGACGCGCTTCTGGCGCGAGCCCGGGGTCGATGCCGCACTCGATGCGCTGGCGCGGCACGCCGCGCAACCGCGCCAGTTCGACACCGGTCCGCTGCCCCTGCAGGGCCTGCAGGAACGCCTCGACCTGCTGGGCCTGGACGCCGACGCGTACAGCGCGCGCACCGGCCTGGCGCTGGTCGCCGAACCGGCCACGCTGCAGTTTGCCGGCCGTGACCGTTACGGGCGTGCGCTATGGCTGACCGCCGGCGCCGCGCGGCAGTGGCAACGCATGCAGCTGGCCGCGGCGAACGCGGGGGTGGCGATGGACGCGATCTCCGGCTATCGCAGCCATGACTATCAATTGGGCATCTTCGAGCGGAAGTTCGCGCGCGGGCTGGATCTGGCGCAGATTCTCGCGGTGAATGCCGCGCCGGGTTACAGCGAGCACCACGGCGGCGAAGCGCTGGATATCGGCGCGCCGGGCGAGGCGCCGGCGGAAGAACATTTCGAGGACAGTGCGGCGTTCGCGTGGTTGCAGGCCAATGCGGCGGACTTTGGTTACACGCTGAGCTATCCGCGCGACAACCCGCACGGGATCGTCTACGAGCCTTGGCATTGGCGCTATCGCGGCGGTTGAGTCCGCGGTCGGGGCTGAAGCCCCTCCTACAACGGACCAGAGACCCGGGACAATGCACCAGGAAGAAGAACCCCCTGTAGGAGCGGCTTCAGCCGCGACCGCGAACCTTCAGTAGCAGCAACCGCTGCCCTACTCCTGCGAGCGCGGTGTCGCCTGCTTCACTTCCGCGGTGAAATCCGCGATCCGCCACAGATACAGCCCGGCATAGGTCCGATACGGCCCCCACTTTTCCCCGCGCGCCAGCAATTCCTTCGCCGTGGGCATCGCCTCCAGCCCATCCACCCGCTGCGCGCCCTTGCGCACGCCCAGGTCATCCACCGGCAGCACATCCGGGCGGCCCAGGCGGAACATCAGCATCATCTCCACCGTCCAGCGCCCGATACCACGGATCGGCGTCAGCGCGGCGACGATCTCGTCGTGGTGCAGCGTGGACATCTGCCGCAGCGTGGGAATCTCCCCCGCCGCCTCGCGCCGCGCCAGGTCGCGCAATGCCAGCGCCTTGTTCCCCGACACCCCGCAGGCACGCAACGCGACATCGTCAATCCGCGACAGCGTATCGGCATGCAACCGCTTGCTGCCGATCGCCGTTTCCACCCGGCCCACGATGGTCGAGGCCGCCTTGCCGCTGAGCTGCTGGAACAGAATCGCCCGCGCCAGCGCATCGACCGGATCGAACGGCTTGCGCCAGCCCGGCTGCGGTTCCAGCGGGCCGACGCGCTTCATCCATGTGGCCAGGCGCCGGTCGCGCTTGCGCAGGTGGTCGTAGGCCTGCTCCACATCGAAGCCGCGGGCGTGGCGCGGCATCTCAGCGCCTCAGCGCCTGCACGGCCAGCACCAGCCAGCCGAGGATGAGCATCGTGCCGCCGACCGGCGCCAACGCCGTCGACCAGCCCGCCAGCACACCACCGACGAGGCTGCCGGAGAACAGCAGCGTGCCCAGCAGCAGCAGCGCACTGCCCGCCATGCCCAGCCAGCGCTCGGCCAGCGATGCGCCCAGCGCGGCGAGCACCGCGCCATGGCCGAAGGCATAGAAAGCGGCGGTCTGCAGCCGCGACTGCGCGGCCGGGTCGGCCACGCCATGGGCGGCGTAAGCGGACAGGGCGACGGCGGCGGCGGCAAGCAGCGCACCGAAGGAAGCGGCCAGCGAGGGCCTGCGGCTGCGACGGTCGTGGAAACGCATCATCGTTCCAGGCGGGAGGATGCGCGCAATGTGCCATAAAAAAAACGCGCCGCATGCAGCGGCGCGTTTTTCAGCGAATCTCCGGGCGCCTGACGGCGCGCGGTATTACTTGATCGCCCAGTAGATGTCGAAGTTGCCATCCAGGGTGAACGACTTGTCCACGCCCGACTTCCACGACTCATACGGACGGTCGGTCACTTCATAGCCGTTGGTCACGGCCCAGGCACGCAGCGAGGTACGCGCCACGTCCAGACCCGCCATGTGGCCGGTGTAGTTCGCGAAGGCCGCACGATGGGCTTCGGTGCGCACGTAGGTGACCGGCGCGCCACCGGAGATGGTGACCTTCAGCGGCTCGCCAGCGGCGGCCACCGGGGTGGCATCGGCGACCGGGGCGGCAGCGGCGTCCGCACCGTCCTTGGCCTCGTCCTTGGCTTCGTCGGCCTTCGGCGCGCCACCGGCACGCTTGCGGACCGGCTGCACGACGTCGAACGCGTACTTGTCGCTGGCGAAGTCGGTGGTCACGATGCGGACCGGACCGGCAGGCTCCAGACCATTGGCGTCCATGACGCGCTTGATCCACTCCTGGTTGTCCTTGATCGACTTCTTGATCGTCTCGTTGTCGCGGTCGATGTTGCCCGCGTTGACGACCAGCAGGTCCTCGGCCGGCAGTTCGGCGATCTTGAGATCGTTCAGCGCCGGCTTGCCGTCCGCATCGGCGGCGCGGTAGTCCTGGTTCGGCACGGTCGCCAGCAGGTTGCTCAGGCGCGACAGACCCAGCTTCAGGTCATCGCCAACGTGGCGGCTGACGTACAGGCCGGCGTAGCGACCAAACAGGTTCCAGCCGTACTTGACCGAGTAGTCCTGGGTGATCTTGACGTTGCGGTTGTTCTTGCCGGTCGGTTCCAGCGTGAACACCGTGTTCTTGTCGGTGCCCTTGGTCGGGTCTTCGATCGCGATGTCGACGCGCTCGTTCTTGACACTGTCGCTGATGACCCAGTTGCCGTCGCCGATGTAACCCTCGGTGGAGCTGTAGTCGATGCGGGCGCCCTTGCCCGAATCCGGGCCGGAGAGCTTCAGCTGGATCTTGGGATCACGCAACACCAGCGGGTTCCAGTCCTTGAAGCGACGGAAGCTGTTCACCGTGTCATACACGATGGTCATCTTGCGGTTGGTCTCCACGCTCTCGGACATGTGCCGTTCCGAGGGAAGCACCAGGCCCACCACGACGAACAGGCCAGCCACGATCCCCAAGGCAATCAGGAACTCGATAATACGGGTCATTCAGGAGTCTCCGGGGCCGATCCCACGGCCGGGTTGAGTGAAGCGAAGCGCCCATCCTAGCAGGCTTCGGGGCCAATGTTCAGTTGCTGTTCCTGGCGAACGGCCATACCGCGCCGCACAGGCCCGGCAAGCCCCGCCAGCGTTGGCTTGGCGGCACATTGCCAGCGGTAGACAGAAGGCCGCGTCAAGGTCGCGACGCGGCGTTGGGCCGGAGATCCGTTCAGGATGCGCCGGCCACGCGGGGCTGGCTCAGACCAGCTGCAGCTCGAACGCCTTCAGCACCGCCCGCGTGCGGTCGCGCACGCCGAGCTTGGAGAGGATGTTCGATACGTGGTTCTTGATCGTGCCTTCGGCCACGCCCAGCGAATTGGCGATCTCCTTGTTGGAGAAGCCGCTGGCCATCAAGCGCAGGATCTCGGTCTCGCGATCGGTCAGCGGGTCGGGCCGGTCCAGGCTCACGAATTCGTTGCGCATGTGCTCCAGGCCGGACAACAGGCGCTGGGTCACCGCCGGCTGCACCAGCGAACCGCCTTCGGCCACGGTACGGATCGCACCGACCAGCTGCTCCAGCGACACGTCCTTGAGCAGATAGCCCTTGGCGCCGGCCTTGAGCCCGGCCAGCACCAGCTGGTCGTCGTCGAAGGTGGTGAGGATGATCGTCGGCGGCAGCGTGCCGGTGCGCGAGAGCACCTGCAGTGCCTCCAGGCCCGACATCACCGGCATGCGCATGTCCATCAGCACCACGTCGGGCTTGATCTGCGGGATCTGCTCCACCGCCTGGCGGCCATCGCCGGCCTCGGCGACCACCTCGATCCCGTCGTCCAGCGCCAGCAGCGAACGGATGCCCTGCCGCACCAGGGTTTGGTCGTCGACCAGACAGACACGGATCATCACAGCACTCCTTTGGGAACGGCCGCCGCCAGGGGCGCGACACTGCCGGGAATGGCCAGGCGCAGGCAGAAGCCTGCCCCGCGCCGGGTTTCGATGTCCAGCGTGCCGCCATACTGGACCACGCGCTCGCGCATGCCACGCAGGCCGTTGCCGGCCACGTAGCCATCCGCGCCGCGGCCGTCGTCGCGCGCCTCGACCACGACCTCGTCCTGCTCGCGGCGGATGTCGATCCACAGGTGGCGGGCACCGGCATGGCGCACCGCGTTGGTGACGATCTCCTGCACGCAGCGCAGCAGCACGTGCGCGCGCTCCGGATCATCGATCACCAGCGCCGGCTGCACGTCCAGGCGGATGTCCAGCGACGGCACCTGGGTGACCAGCGGGCGCAGCGCGGCGGCCAGGTCGATCGCCCCGCCCTCGCGCAGCTGGCTCACCGCCTCGCGCACGTCGGTCAGCAGCAGCTTGGCCAGCGTATGTGCCTGGCGCACGTGTTCCTGCGCCTGGCCCTCGGTGATGTGCCCGGCGACTTCGAGGTTCAGGCTCAGCGCGGTGAGGTGGTGGCCGAGCAGGTCATGCAGCTCACGCGAGATGCGCGTTCGTTCGTTGATGCGCACGCTTTCGGCCAGCAGCGCGCGGGTAGCGCGCAGCTCGGCGTTGAGCTGGCGCTGCTCCTCGCGTGCCTGCACCTGGCGCTTGGCGATCAGCGCGGTAACGAACACGAAGCTGGAAAAGCCCAGGTAGCCCATCGCCTGCAGGATCGCCACCACCCACGGGAAGCCCATCAGGTTGGCGTAGACCGGCACCACCGCCAGGTTGCCCAGCACCAGCCAGAACACCGCCATGCGCACCGGCAGCAGCCACGGGAACAGGCCGGCCAGCACCATCAGCAGGATGCTGCCCAGCGCGGTCCCGGAGAAGAAGCTCACGCCGATCGCGCAGGCGGTCATCACCAGCAGCGACAGGTGATCGAGCAGGCGCAGGCGTGCCCCGTTCAGGTCGCGGGTGACGCCCCAGTAGATCAGGCCGAACGCCAGGTACACCACCACCCAACGGATGATGCGGGCGAACGGCGCGCCCTCCAGCTCGTACAGCGGCAGCGACTCGGGATCGAGGAAGAAGATGACCAGCCACAGGCCGACCGCGGCCCAGGTGAACAGGCCGGCATAGCGCAACAGGGATTCGTTCTTGACCAGGTACTTCACTTCGGAACCATCGGCCATGCGCGCATCCGTCGACCGGCTGTGGGAAAAGGGGCGCCGGCAGCGCCCGGCGGGACGGGCCAGAGGCGGTCCGGCGGGGCCGGCGACGGCCGGCAAGGCCACGCCGGCCAAGATAAATTCGGCAACGGCCCGGTTGAAGTCAACCGTGCCGGAAGTCCCATCGGCACGCCAACGCCCCGGCGGCTACCCGCCCCCGCGAAGACCGTGAGACAATCCTGCACGGCTGCGTGCCGACCGCTTCACCCACGGAGTTCCAATGTCGATCGTGATCCGCGACGTGAGAGAGCACGAGCTCGACTCCGTCCTGGCCCTCAACAACAACGCCGGCCTGGCGATCCTGCCCCTGGATTCGGCCCGGCTTCACCGCTTCTACGAGCACGCCGAATATTTCCGCGTCGCCGAGCGCGATGGCAACCTGGCCGGCTTCCTGGTCGGCTTTGGCAGCAGCGCGCCGCACGACAGCAGCAATTTCGCCTGGTTCCGCGAGCGTCACCCGGATTTCTTCTACATCGACCGCATCGTGGTCGCCAGCCGCCGTCGCGGCGGTGGCGTCGGCCGTGCGTTCTATGCCGATGTGCAGAGCTATGCCGAGCTGCGCTACCCGCAGCTGGCCTGCGAGGTATTCCTCGACCACGGCGCGGACGCTGCCCTGCTGTTCCATGGCAGCTTCGGCTTCCGCGAGGTCGGCCAGAACATGATGGACGACGTCGACGTGCGCGCCAGCATGCTGCTGAAGGACATGTGCAGCTATTCCTGGGTCCGCGAGACCTACGGCGGCGAACTGCCCGACCTGCCCTGGGTCGGCCATCCGCGCCAGTCGCAGCGGGCCCAGCGCCCGACGGGGACCTGAGCGTGGTGTCGGCGAACCTGGACTTCGAGCAGGCAGGCGAACTGAAGATCGGCCAGGTCGGCATCGCCAACCTGCGCATCCGCACGCTGGACGTGGCCCGCCTCACGCAGGAAATGCGCGAGCGCGTGGCCCGCGCACCCAAGCTGTTCGGGCACGCCGCGGTCATCCTGGATTTCGGCGGGCTGTCGCAGACCCCGGACGTGGACACCGCGCGCGCGCTGCTGGAAGGCCTGCGCGAGGCGGGTGTGCTGCCGGTGGCGCTGGCCTATGGCACCAGCGAGATCGAGCAGCTGGCGCTGGCATTGGGCCTGCCGCTGCTGGCCAAGTTCCGCGCGCAGTACGAGCGCATCGACGGTGGCGCGGCACCCACCGCGCCGCCTCCGCCGCCGCCAGCGCCCGTGCCGGCAGCCG
>DJAN01000208.1 GCA_002429615.1 Lysobacteraceae bacterium UBA6001 | reverse complement strand
GCCAGCGGCAGCACCGCGCCGCAGCAGAACGCCGACGCCGAGGCCAGTGCCGCCTGCAACGGCCGCGCGCGCAGGATGTCGGTGATGCCGAGTTCGTCGCGCGCATGCGCGGCGAGCGCGTCGTGTGCGGTCAGCTGCACCGCCACCTGTCGTGCCAGTGCGGCATCCAGGCCACGATGGCGATAGATCGCCGCCAATTCCTCCAGTTCGCTCTCCGGCTCCTCGTGCAGCTCGCGCCGCTCCACCGCCAGGTCCGCCGCCTCGGTATCGGCTTGCGACTGCACCGACACATACTCGCCGGCCGCCATCGACATCGCGCCGGCCACCGTGGCCGCCACGCCCGCGGCGAGCACGGCCTGCGGTTGCACACCGCTGGCGGCGACGCCAACCACCACGCCGGCGACCGAGACGATGCCGTCGTTGGCGCCGAGCACCGCCGCGCGCAACCAGCCCACGCGCCCGGCGCGATGGACTTCGGCGTGGCGGCTGGGCAGGGGCGAAGGACGTGGCGCCATGGTGTCTCCCGGTGTGTGCAAGGGGCTGAAGGGACGCGGGTGCCGGCGTGGACGGAAATGTGTAACGCCAGTTCCGCAACGTCCCGGGAACGGGGCTCAGGCTATAGTGCGAGCCCTTGTGACGGCCACCCCCTGGCCGCACTTCCCTTCGTCCCATCTGCAGCGAGCCCGCCCTTGTCGAGCCCCAGCCACGTCGCCGACACGCCGATCACCGACCGCCGCCAACTCGTCGAGGTGCTCGCTTCCGGCGAGAAGCCGTCGGCGCAATGGCGCATCGGCACCGAGCACGAGAAGTTCGGCTTCCGCCTGGATGACCTGCGTCCGCCGACCTTCGACGGCGCACAGGGCATCGAGGCGCTGCTCACCGGCCTGACCCGCTTCGGCTGGGAACCGGTGCAGGAGAACGGCCGCACCATCGCGCTGCTGCGCGACAACGCCTCGGTGACGCTGGAGCCGGCCGGCCAGCTCGAACTGTCCGGCGCGGCGCTGGAGAACATCCACCAGACCTGCGTGGAAACCGGCACCCACCTGGGCGAAGTGGCCGAGGTGGCCGGCGAGCTGCGGCTGGGCTTTCTCGGCATGGGCTTCCAGCCGAAGTGGGCGCGCGCGGACATGCCGTGGATGCCGAAGGGCCGCTACAAGATCATGCGCTCCTACATGCCCAAGGTCGGCCAGCTCGGCCTGGACATGATGACCCGCACCTGCACGGTGCAGGTCAACCTCGACTACGCCACCGAAGCGGACATGGTGAAGAAGTTCCGTGTCTCGCTGGCGCTGCAGCCGATCGCCACCGCGCTGTTCGCCGATTCGCCGTTCACCGAGGGCAAGCCGAACGGCTACCTCAGCTACCGCTCGCACATCTGGACCGACACCGACGCCGATCGCACCGGCATGCTCGACTTCGTGTTCGAGGACGGCTTCGGTTATGAGCGCTATGTCGACTACCTGCTCGACGTGCCGATGTACTTCTCCTATCGCGATGGCGTCTACCACGACGCCAGCGGGCAGAGCTTCCGTGACTTCATGCAGGGCCGCCTGCCGGTGTTGCCGGGTGCGCTGCCGACGCTGCGCGACTGGTCCGATCACATGACCACCGCCTTCCCCGAAGTGCGCCTGAAGAAGTATCTGGAGATGCGCGGCGCCGATGCCGGCCCGTGGGCGCGGCTGTGCGCGCTGCCGGCGTTCTGGGTGGGCCTGCTGTATGACGATGCGGCGCTCGATGCCGCGTGGGACCTGGTCAAGGATTTCAGCCTGGCCGAACGCCATGCGCTGCGCGACGGCGTGCCCAGGCACGCGCTCAAGCTGCCGTTCCGCGGCGGTACCGTGCGCGATCTTGCCGCGCGCGCGCTGGAGATTTCGGTGGCCGGCCTGCGCCGCCGCGCACGCCGTAACGCCGATGGCCAGGACGAAAGCGGCTTCCTCGATGTGCTGGGCGAGATCGTGGATAGCGGCCTGACCCCGGCCGAGCGCAAGCTCGAACTGTTCCACGGCCGCTGGCAGGGCAACGTGGACCCGGTGTTCGCGGAATTCGCCTACTGAGGTAGGTCCGCCGGCAGGCACGGCAGGCGCACGCTCGCGCGCAGGCCACCTTCGGCGCGGTTGTCCAGTGACAGCTCGCCACCATGCGCGGTGGCGATGCCGTTGGCCACCGCCAGGCCCAGGCCGATACCGCCGGTATCGCGGTTGCGCGAACTTTCGCCACGCACGAATGGCAGCAGCAGCTGCTCGCGCTGCGCCGGGTCGATGCCCGGGCCGTCGTCGTCCACCCACAGCACGCAGTGGCCGTCCTCGCGGTGCAGGCTGACCCGCGCGTTGCCGCCATACTTGAGCGCGTTCTCGCACAGGTTGGCGATCATGCGCCGCAACGCCATCGGATCGCCTTCGACCAGCACCGAAGGGCCGGCGGTGACGCGCGCATCGGCGCCGGTATCGGCCAGGTCGTCCACCACGCCCTCGGCCAGCAGGCGGAAATCCAGCCGCGAGCGCGGCCCGGGGCGCTGCGCGTTGCGGATGAAGTCCAGCGCGGCGGTGATCATCGTCTTCATCTCGTCGATGTCGCCGAGCACGCGCTCGCGCAGCGGGTCCGGCGCCGATTCCATGCGGAACGCCAGCCGCGCCAGCGGCGTGCGCAGGTCGTGGGCGATCGCCGCGACCATCTGCGTGCGCTCGTGGACCATGCGGCTCAGACGCGCCTGCATCGTGTTGAACGAATCCACCGCCTGCGCCAGCTCGGTGGGGCCCTGCGGCGATAGCGGCGCCGCATCCGGATGCCGGCCCAGGCGGTCAGCCGCCTCGGAGAAGCGCCGGATCGGTGCGGACAGCGCGCGCGAGAACCACCACGCCAGCGGCAGCATCAGCAGCAGGCCGGCACCGAACAGCAGCACCACCTGCAGCTTGAACGCACCGCTGAGGCGACGCCCGGGCGAGGTCACCACGCGCCAGTGGCCATCGGACAGCCGCACCGCGGCGGTGAAGCCGTCGAGCTGGTTCTTGCCGGCGATGAAGTCGAAGCCGGGCCCGCGGCGCCACATGGCATTGCCCTCGAAGCCGCTGCCCGGCGTGTCGAAGTGGCCGTCGAACTGCGGGGGCGGCATCGGCAGCGGCGGCGGTCCGGACATGTCCTCCGGCGAGGGCGGATCCGGCAGGCCGACGCGGTCGGCGAACTCGACCGCCTCGGCGGCGTTCTTCGCCGCATCCGCCGAGCCGGGTGCGGCATCGCCCTGCGGGAACGGCGGGCCCCCGTGCGGCATCCGCGGCGGCATCGCGCCGCCGTTGCCGAACGGCGCCACGCTGGTATAGAAGCGCACGTTGTCGGCGGGCACGCCCATCCAGCGCGCCATCACCGCTTCGATGCGCGGTTCGCGGTGCTGCTGCGGGTCCGGCTCGGGCATGCGTGGCTGCTCGCGGACCTGCAGCTTGGCGTCCGCGGCCGGCATGCGCGTGCTGAGCAGCGCGATCACTTCCGGCGGATGCGCCGGTGCGTCGAAGATCGGCGTGCGCAGCAGCAGCAGCGCCACGCCGAGGCCCTGCGCGGCCAGCAGGGCGCCGGCCAGCAGCAGGAAAGTGCGGGCAAAGATCGACAGCCGCCTGCGCGGCCGCGCGCTGCTCACAATCGGGCCACGTTCGGCAGCAGCATGTAGCCTTCGTTGCGCACGGTGCGGATCATCTCGGTGTGCACGCGCTCGTTGATCTTGCGGCGCAGCCGGCTGATCTGGCTGTCGATCGCGCGGTCATACACATCGGTATCGCGGCCGCGCGCCAGGTCCAGCAGCTGGTCGCGGCTGAGCACGCGCTGCGGATGTTCGACGAAGGTACGCAGCAGGCCGAACTCGCCATCGGACAGATGGATGAACACGCCGGTCGGGTCGCGCAGGTCGCGGCGCATCACATCCAGCCGCCAGCCAGCGAACTCGTAGACGTTGCCGCGGTGGTCGGACAGTTCCGCCTGCAGCTGGCTGCGACGCAGCAGCGCCCGCACGCGGGCGAGCAGTTCGCGCGGATTGCAGGGCTTGGCCAGGTAGTCATCGGCGCCTACTTCCAGGCCGATGATGCGATCGGTGTCGTCGCCCAGCGCGCTGAGCATGATCACCGCCGGCGCACTGCGCTCGTTGGCGAGCTGGCGGGCCGCGCTCAGGCCATCCTCGCCCGGCATCATCACGTCGAGGACCACGAGGTCGGCGCGCCGCTCGTTCATTGCCTGGCGCATGCCGTTGACGTTCTCGGTGGTGCGCACGTGGTAGCCGTGCTCGCCGAGGAAATCGCCGATCAGGCGGCGCAGGTCGGGGTCATCGTCAACCACCAGAATCGAAGCAGACATAGGCGTCTCGCGGGAAGCGCCACCGGAAGGCGGCAATACGGGGGAAACCCATCATACGAAGCGCCCGCCGGGGCTTCTTGTCAATGCATGTCAGCCCGTGGCCGGGCTGGCAACCGCGGGCCAAACCGCAGGCAAGGCGTCCGGGGATGCTACCTATCGGGGAGGGCTGGCACCGAAGGACCGGCCCTGAACGAATGGCGGCAAATCCGTGACATCACCGGTTGCCACCCTTCGCGGGAAGCATCACCAAGGAGAAAACTGAATGAAGATCGCATCCACCGCCCTGCGGCGCACGAGCGTGCTGCTGCTGGGGGTATCGCTGCTCGCCGGCTGCGCCGGCATGTGCTCGCGCCAGGAACCGCCGCCGGCCCCGCCGCCGCCGCCGGGTGGCCCGTTCCCGCACCATCCGCCGCGTGATCCGGCGTTCGCCCAGGCGATGCAGGCCTGCATGCAGGAACTGGGCATCGCCAAGCCTGACGCCGACGGCCCGGGCAAGCGCGGCCCGGCGCGCCCGGACCGCGCCGCGATCGACGCATGCCTGAAGGAGAATGGCGTGCAGGCCCCGCCGCCGCCGCCGCGTGATCCGGCCATCGAAGCCGCGTTCGAAGCGTGCCGGGCGACGTTGGGCCTGGGCGAGGAGAACGGCCCGCCGCCGCCGGAGGCACGCGAGCGCCTGCATGCGTGCCTGAAGGAGAAGGGCGTGACGCCGCCGCCGCCGCCGCAGGATGCACCGCCGCCGCGCGAGTGAGCCGCGAGCAGCGGCGCGCTGCGAGCCTCGGCTGAGCGCGTCGGGTCTCAGGACTGCGGGTCGAACATGAAGACCCGCAGCTCCTGCGCGCAGCGGCACGACGTCGCGATGCGTGCTGCCCAGGCGATGGCGGCATCGCGTGTCGGGACTTCGAGCACAAGGAAGCCGCCGTCCAGCGACGGTGCCCAGGCATAACCGCCCTCGGTGAACGTGCCGTCGGCAGCGACCAGAACCGGTGGCGCCGATTCGTCGATGCCGCCGCCGAAGACATAGACGCCTGCCGTTTTCGCTTCCTCGATGACCGCATGCGAGTCGTCGCTGACGGCCTGCATCTCGTCCTCGGGGACCTGCATGGCGGCGCTGGGGAAGGAAACCAGATACTTGGCCATGACGGGCCTCGCAGCTAGGAGCGGTGGCCAGAGCCTAACCCGCTCCCGGTTCCTCCACCCCGCTTTCACAACCCGGTCACTGAATGCTGCGGTGCTTTGCGCGACCCTGAGGACAGCCAATCCTCCCGGAGTCGCCATGACCGACGTGAAGATGAGCCGCCGCAGCGTCCTGATCGGGGGCGCGGTCTCCGCCGCCGGTGTCGCCGCCAGCGGCCGCCTCGGCGCGCAGGCCGCCGATGCCGTGTTGCCGGCCTCGCCCGAACCGCCACCGCGCAGCACTGTCGACCTGCAGATCAACGACCGCCCGGTCACCCTCACGCTGGACA
>DJAN01000111.1 GCA_002429615.1 Lysobacteraceae bacterium UBA6001 | reverse complement strand
GCGCCATCGAGCCCCCAGGGATGGGTTCACGGCGTGTCCCGGCAAGGGCCTGCCCCCGGACGCCGCGCGATAGCCCATGCGAGCCGCCTGTCAGCACACGACCCCGCCCCGCCTCGTCGCGCACGAACACGAGCCCGGACACGGACACGGACACCGCACAGCAGCACCTCAACCCACCCCGACTACGCCCGAACCAACCGCCCCGCCGCAACCCGCAACGACGCACTGCGCCCGGCCTTCAGCTCGACGGAGACAACCTGCTCCCCGTACACCAGTTCGTACCGACCACCGGCATCACTACGCAGCACGGCCTCGACCAGCGCCCCCTCAGACCAACGCAGGTCAACAGAAGCCGCCCCGCGCACCCGCAACCCCTTCACCTCGCCGTCCGGCCAGGGCTTGGGCAACGCAGGCAGCAGGAACACGCTCCCGCCCCAGCTCTGCAGCAGCATCTCCGTGATCCCGGCAGTGCCGCCGAAATTGCCGTCGATCTGGAACGGCGGATGCGCATCGAACAGGTTCGGATAACTGCGCTCCGGTGCCAGCAGCAGCTGCAGGATGTGGTACGCGTGCTCCCCGTCGCGCAACCGCGCCCACAGGTTCAAACGCCAGCCGATTCCCCAACCGGTGGCATTGTCCCCGCGAATCTCCAGCGAACGCCGCGCCGCCGCCGCCAAAGCCGGCGTGTCGCGCACGTTGATCTGGCTGGAAGGATGCAACGCATACAGATGCGATACATGCCGATGATGGATCTCCGGCGCCTCCATGTCCCAGTCCTGCTGCCACTCCTGCAGCTGCCCTGCCTTGCCGATGCGGTTCGGCGGCAGCTGCTCGCGCAGTGCCACCAGCTTCTCCCCGAAGTCCGCATCGACCCCCAACACCTTGCCCATCGCCACGCACTGCGCGAACAGATCACGCAGGATCTGCGCATCCATCGTCGGCCCCGCGCACAGCGCCGCCCCGAACGGATGCTGGTTCTCCGGCGAGATCGACGGGTTGGTCACCATCGCCCCCGTTCCCGGATCCCGCACCAGCGTCGCCACGAAGAACGCCGCCGCACCCTTGAACAACGGATAGATCTTCTCCAGGTACGCGCGGTCGCGCCCGTAATCCCAGCGATCCCACAGCTGCTGCAGCAGCCACGCACCGCCGGTCGGCCACAGGCTCCACTGCGCCCCGTCGATCGGCCCGGCAGAACGCCACAAGTCCGTGTTGTTGTGCACCACCCAGCCCGGCGCGTCGTACATCGCCTTCGCCGTGTGCGCACCGGTCTGCGACAGCTCGAACAGCATCCGCTCCAGCGGCTCCACGCACTCGTGCAGCGCGTTGGCCTCCGCCGGCCAGTAATTCATCTCGGTATTGATGTTGACCGTGTACTTGCTCTCCCACGGCGGCGACATCAACTCGTTCCAGATGCCCTGCAGGTTCGCCGGCTGGCTGCCGGCACGCGAACTGCAGATCAACAGGTAGCGCCCGTACTGGTGGTACAGCGCCGCCAGCTGCGGGTCGCCGCCGGCGGCGAAATCGCGCACGCGCTCATGCGTGGGCCGCTGCATCGCCTCGCTGCGGCCCAGGTCGATCGCCACGCGCCGGAACAGCACACGATGCGCGGCAAGATGCTCCTCGCGCAGCCTGGCATACGGCATCGCGCGCGCCGCGGCCAGCTGCGCGGCGGTAATCGCCAGCGGATCGCCGCTGACATCGTCGAAACGCTTGTAGCTGGTTGCCGCCGTCAGCAGCAGCACCAGTTCGTCCGCACCCTCGACGCGGATGCGATCGCGCCGCAAGGTGACCTTGCCGCCCTTGGCGATCGGCAGCACGCGCAGCGCGAACGACAGCTTGCCCTCGATGCCTTCGCGGCCCTGGTTGCGGCCGGCGAACAGCAGCCCCTCGCCATCCACCGTGACCTCGCCATCCTGCGGGCTGTCGATGCCCACGCGCAGCGAGATGCCGCCCGGCTTGTCGGTGCTCAGCCGCACCACGATGCATTGCGCGTCCGGCGAGACGAACACCTCGCGCAGGTGGTTGCGCCCTTCCGAACGGAAGCGCGTGGTCGCCGTGGCGCTGTCCAGGTCCAGCTCGCGGCGGTAACCGGCCGCGCCATCGGCGCGGTCGAAATCCAGCAGCAGATCGGCCAGCGGCTGGTACGGCATCTGCTTCAGCGGCCGCGACAGCATGCCCGCGTCGGCCAGCGCCTCGCCTTCGGCATAGCGGCCAGCGAACACCAGCTCGCGCACCTTCGGCAAGGTCTCCAGCGCCTTCGGATTGGTGGCGTCATACGGACCGCCGGCATACAGCGTGTCCTCGTTGAGCTGCAGGCGCTCATGCGCCAGCCCGCCCCACACCATCGCGCCGAGCCGGCCATTGCCGACCGGCAGCGCCTCCACCCATTCGGTGGCCGGGCGCGGATACCACAACATCAGTTCGCCAGGTGGCGCCACCGGCGGCGGCACCGTCGGGAGGGGACGGCGCGCCGCCAGTGCGCCAGGGGCTGCCGCCATGGCGGCAGCCCCCAGACCCACGGCCTTGCACAGTTCGCGACGACTCAGTTCCAAGGCCATGGGGTTGCTCCGCTTACTTGCGCTTCACGACGACAGCCTTGCCGGCGTACTGCACCTGGGTGTCGGCCTTCGGCTCCAGCTGGCCGGCATCCTCGCGCGGACCGCTGACGAAGCGCACCTTGAACGTGCGCTTGGCCTGCATGCCCGGCCACTGGCCTTCGCGCGCGCCAATGCGCAGCTCGCCCTTGGCCTCGTCCCACGCCAGCGGGATGCGGCTGAACTCGCCCTTCTCGTAGCCGTAGCCCAGGCCATCGTCCTCGTACAGCGAGAACGAACCGTCCGCACCGGTGTAGACCACGATCGTCACCGGCGCGTCGGCCTGCTGGTCGACGTACTGCTGCACCGGGCCGGTCGGCACGATGGCGCCGGCACGCACGAACAGCGGCATGCGCTCGATCGGCGCGTCGGCGGTGATCGACTGGCCACCCTCGTAGCGCTTGCCGGTGTAGAAGTCGAGCCAGGAAGTCCCGGCCGGCAGGTACACCGGACGCGAGGTCGCACCGAACTCGGTAACCGGCGCGACCAGGAAGGCCGGGCCGAACAGGTACTCGTCGTTGAGGTCGGCGACCTTGGCGTCGTTCGGGAAGTCCATCATCAGGCCGCGCATCATCACGCCGTCGCGGTGATAGGTATCGCCGGCCAGGGTGTAGATGTAGGGCATCAGCGTGTAGCGCAGGCGGTCGTAGTACGCCATCGAGGCATAGAACGGGGTGCCTTCCGGCGCGACGTTCCAGATCTCGCGGTACGGGAACTGGCCGTGCGAGCGGAACAGCGGCACGAACGCGCCGAACTGGAACCAGCGCGTCTGCAGCTCACGCCACTCCGGCAGGTGCGCCGGGTCCTGGGTCTCGTAGCGCTTCTCCACCGAGAAGCCACCGATGTCGAAGGTCCAGTTCGGCAGGCCCGACATCGACAGGTTCACGCCGGCGGAGATCTGCTCCTTCATGTTGTCCCAGCGCGAGACGATGTCACCGCTCCACACCGCCACCGCGTTGCGCTGCGTGCCGGCATAGCCCTTGCGCGAGAGGATGAACACGCGCTTGTTGTCGGCCTCGCGGTCGCCCTCGTAGACGCCGTGGGTGTGCGGCAGCGGGAACGCATTGAAGTACTCGGTCGAGGAACCCAGCGCGTTCGGGGTCAGGCGCTCCTTGCGGGTGCCCACGTCGAGGTTGGAATGGATGTCCGGCTCGTCAGCGTCCATCCACCAGGCGTCGATGCCCTTGCTGTTGAGCTTCTCGTTGATCTGGCGCCAGTAGATCTTCTGCGCCTCGACCGCGAACGGGTCATAGAAGGCGTTGAGGTAGCCGTTGCCGATCCAGTCCAGCTCGCCGGCATCCACGTTCTTGGTGAACATGTAGCCCTTCGACGCCAGCTCCTTGTAGTTCTCCGTGTTCGGATAGAACTTCGGCCAGATCGAAATCATCATGTGGGTGTTGTGGTCATGGAAATACTTGACCATCGCATCCGGGTCGGGCCAGAACTGCTTGTCGAAATCGTGCGAGCCCCAGGCGTCCTGCGGCCAGTACGACCAGTCGAGCACGATGTTGTCCAGCGGCAGGTTGCGGCGGCGGTACTCGGCCACCACGTCCTCCATCTCCTTCTGGTTCTTGTAGCGCTCGCGGCTCTGCCAGAAGCCATAGGCCCACTTGGGCAGCAGCACGGCCTTGCCGGTCAGCTCGCGGTAGCCGCCGATGACCTGGTCGGTGTTGGCGCCGGCCACGAAGTAGTAGTCGATGATCTGCCCGGCCTCGGACCACAGCGACAGGTCCTTGGCCTCGGCCGCCGGCAGCGGGTCGCGGTGCAGCAGCGCGATGTAGCTCGGGTCGATCAAGTCCCACTCGACCTTGACGTGGTGGCGCTTGCCCGGCTCGAGTTCCAGGGTGAACTCGTGGTGCCACGGGTTCCAGTTCTGGCGCCAGCGGTCCAGCACCAGCTTGCCGTCCACCCACAGCTTGGCGTATTCGCTGGAGTACAGCGAGAAGCTGTGCTCGCCACCGGTCAAGGCTTCGATGTCGCCTTCCCACGCCACCGTGGCGCGCCCTTCCTTGGCCGGCTTGGCCTTGGCCGGGAACTTCACCAGATCCTTGATGTATTCGTAGTTGATCTCGCTCTCGCGACGCTCCACCACCTGCTTGCCGTTGACCGAATAACGCGCGGTCAGCGCGCCCGGCTTGCCCTTGGCGTCATACAGCTTCAGCGACTTGTCCAGCGGTTGCAGGCCACGCGGATCGCCCAGGCGGGTGATCGAGTTGTTGTCCCACAGGATGCCGTAGTTGCGGCTGGAGACGAGGAACGGCACCGCCAGGTCGATATTGCTCTGCAGCAGCTCGACGTTGCGGCCCTTCTGGTCCATCCAGCCCTGCTGGTGCTGGCCGAAACCGTAGATGCCCTCGCCGTCCGGCGAGGTGAAGCGCTGGCGCGTGCTCAGCAGGCCATCCTTGCCGTCGACCTTGATCGGGGTGAAGGTGCGGCCGCCGGCCACTTCGGACAGCACTTCCTTGCCGTTGGCATCGGTGAAGCTGACATGGCCGTCGGTGGTGGAGACATGCGCGGTGACCTGGGCGGTCTTCAGCTGCACTTCCCCGCCCTGCTCGGCGACCTGGAACGACGGCACCGGCTTGCCGGTCGGCGCGCGCATCAGGCTCTCGGAGCGCTTGAACTCGCCCTTTGGATCGGCGCTGACGCGGATGATGCCGTCATCGACCACCTGCAGCCGCACCGCGGCGGCGCCGGCCTGCGCCGGCTTGACCACCACGCCTTCGGCGTTGCGCTGCACTTCCTGCGCGCTGGCGGTGCCGGCCAGTGCCAATGCCGCCAGCGAAACCGCCAGCCCCTGCGCCAGCGCACGTCGCTGGATACCCTGATTGCCGTGTCGCATGTTCACTCCCTATCGGTAATGCGTGGGTAGCGCGCCGATGCTTTGCCGGCGCGCCATTGGATTTATTTCCAGGTCGCCAGCTTGATCTTCAGCAGCGTGTCGGCGCTGGAGAAGTTGACGCCATAGTCGGTCTGGTCACCGTTCCAGTTGCGCTGGAACACCCAGTTGCCGTCCGCGTCGTAATGCCCTTCCTCGACACGGTCGTAGACCATGTTGGCGGTGGCCTCGCTGGCCGGGTGCAGGGTCACGCGCGCGTGGTAGCCGGTGACCAGGAACTCGTCCGGGCCGATCTCGGCGATCAGCGCCGCGCCCACCGGCTCGGGGTTGCCCGGCGGCTCGCCCTGGAACCAGAACTGCGGCACGCCATACATGATCGTCGCCGACCAGCGATCGTTGAGCTGGATCTCCTGCACCGCCTGGCCCGGCTGCTCGGCCACGCCGTGCAGTTTGCCCTCGCTGGAGGCCTTGGCGAACGCCGGCAGGCCCAGCTTGACCAGCCGGTAGCCGAGCGCGAACGGCGCCAGCGCCTCCTTGTCGACGTGCTTGGCGCCGAGCGGGAAGTTGCTGTAGCGGGTGTAGTCGATGCCGAACGCCGACCAGCCGATGCCGTCATGGCCCAGGGTCGGGAACAGGTAACGCGCGTACTCGGCCTTGTTGCCGGTCTCGGCGACGAACAGCGGGTTGTCCGGGCGTGCGTAGCGGTCGAGCACCGTGGTGTACATCAGGTACTCGGGCATGTAGATGTCCGGCGCCAGCAGGTCGATGTGCGGGCCGGCGGCCTTCCACACGTCGAGCACGTTGTCGGTCGGGCCACCGCTGGCGTACTTGCCGGGCTGGCCCGGGTTGAACGGGCCGCGCAGCGCCGCGTTGACGTACATCGGCAGCGGGTACTCGGCCTTGCCGGCCTCGGCCACCTGGTCGATGAAGCGACCGATGTGCCAGGCGTGGAAGAACTCGTCGGCGTCCTGTCCGAACACCTGCGACCAGGTGCCCGGCGACTTGCCGAGCTTTTTCAGGAGTGCCTCCGGCACCGGGCCGTTGAAGGCTTCCTGCGCCATCGGCGAGAAATCGCGCACGCTGCCGTAGGTGCCCGGCTCGTTCTCCGGCTGCACCATGATGACGGTGCGCTGCGGATCGGCCTGCTTGAGGTGCTTCATCAGCGCCACGAACGCCTTGCGGTCGGCTTCCAGCGTTTCCTTGCCCAGCGGCGAGAGCGAGCCGATGCTGCGGCCGTCGGCGGTGACCACGCGCGGGAAGCGCTGGTTGTCGGTCTTCACCCAATGCGGGGTGTAGGCCGGGCCGTTGTTCTTCCAGGTGCCGAACCACAGCAGCACCAGGCGCACGTCGTGCTCACGCGCCTGCTTGAGCAGGGTATCGACGAAGGAGAAGTCGAACTTGCCCTCCTCCGCTTCGATCTGCTCCCACGCGATCGGCACCTGCACGGTGTTCGGGCCGATGTCGGCCATCGCCGGCCACACCTGTTCCAGCGCGGCGGGATAGTTCGACGAATTATTCACCTGCGCGCCGAGGATCAGGTACGGTTTTCCGTCCACCAGCAGCGTGTGCTTGCCGTCTTTGCTGATGAGCTGCGGGATCGGTGCTTCCTTGCCCTGCGGCGCGGTGCTGCTGCCGGGCGTGGTGGCGGCCGCGGTGTCGGCACCGGCCGGCGCGGCCTGCTCGGTACGCTGGCAGGCGGCCAGGGCCAGCAGCAGCATCGCCGGCAGGACCAGCGGGCGCAGGGCGCGGGCGTGGCGGGAAGAAGAAGGCGTCATGCGGAAGGTCTCCGTTTACCAGCTGTCGGATCGGAACGGCGAAGCAGGCAGCTGCTCGCGGTTGACGAGATTGGCGGTCGGGCTGCCGTGCCAGGCATAGCGCACCGCGACCGGGGCCGGCACCGCATCGCTGCGCACGACCACGCGGTCGCCCTCGATGCGTGCCTGCGCGGGATGGAACTTCTGGTCGGCACCGGCCACAGCAAAGCCGAGCAGTTCGCCACCGCCGCGCGCGGCCAGCGCGCTGCCCTGCAGATCGAAGCGCAGCGTGGCCGCACCACCGGCGAACTGCGCACCGCTGAACACCGGGCCGCTGTAGACCAGCTTCTCGCCGTAGGCGACATGGCGTGCGGCCAGGGCCAGGCGATGGCCAACGTCATGCTTGTTGGTCGGGTGGATGTCGTTCGGGTTGCCGATGTCGATGATGACCGCCTGCCCGGTGGCCGGCAGCGCCAACGTCTTGGACTGCGACTCGCGCAGCAGCGCCCACGGGCTGGTATCACCCTGGTCGGAGTGGTCGTCGAAGTTCGCCAGCTGCACCCACAGGAACGGCAGCTTCGGCGCGTGTCGATCGGCGCGCCAGCCGCGGATCATCGTCGCGAACTGCTCGGCGTAATGCACGGCGGCATTGTTGGCGAGCTTGGCGTTGGTCTCGCCCTGGTACCAGATCACACCGCGCACCGGGAAGTCCTGCAGCGGATGGATCATCACGTTGTAGAGCAGGGTCGGCGCCTGGTTCTTGTCGTCGATGGCCGAGACCGTGCCGTGCTCGGGACGGAACTTCCACGCCCCGTCGATCGGCCGCCGCGCGCCACCTACCGGCTGCACGTACAGCTCGTCGGCCTCGCCGTGGATGCCGCCACCGCCACCGGTGTCGAGCACCTTCACCGCGATGACGTTGCGGCCGGCATGCAGCGCGCTTGCGGGCACGGTGTACGCGCGCAGCGTGTCGTAGCTGTTCTCGGTGTAACCGACCTGTTGGCCGTTGACGAAGGTGGTGTCGGTATCGTCGATGCGCGCCACGCCCAGGGTGACACCGCGCTTGGCCTCGGCCGCGGTCAGCGTGAAGCTGCTGCGGTACCACGCCACGCCGTCCATGCCGGCATAGCCCACGCTTTCCCAGTTGGCCGGCACCGGGATGCTGTCCCAGTCCTTGTCGTCATAGGCCGGCGCGCGCCAGCCCTCGCTGCTCTGCCCGGCGGGCAGGCTGTAGCGGGCCAGCTTCGCGCGCGCGCCGGCCAACGCGGCCTCGTCGCGGCGGCGCATCTCGTCGCCCTGGCGCGCCAGTCCCGCCGCGTCGATGCCCTGCGAGGCGGCATCCATCCACGCTT
>DJAN01000202.1:10374-10635 GCA_002429615.1 Lysobacteraceae bacterium UBA6001 | reverse complement strand
CGCGCCAGCGCCGACCGCATCGTCGCCTTGAGCGTATGCACGCGGCCGTTCCGCCCGCAGGGGCCGCGTATCGAGGCCGAGCGGATGGGCCGCAAGACCGTCGTGCACAACTACGGCCACGGCGGCAGCGGCTGGTCACTGTCCTGGGGCTCGGCCGACCTGGCGGTGCGCCTGGCACAGGCGCAACCCGGCGAGGAAGTGGCGGTGATCGGCTGTGGCGCGATCGGCCTGACCACCGCGCTGGTCGCCCAGCGCGCCGGC
>DJAN01000202.1:9706-10219 GCA_002429615.1 Lysobacteraceae bacterium UBA6001 | reverse complement strand
TGGTCGCCCAGCGCGCCGGCCTGCGCGTGCGCATCTATGCCAAGGACCGGTTGCCGGACGTGCGCTCGTTCTACGCCACCGGGGTGTGGTCGCCGGACTCGCGCGTAGTGGCCCAGGCCCACAGCACGCCGGAGTTCGAACGCCGGTGGGAAACCATGGCGCGCACCTCGTTCCATCGCTTCCAGACTCTGCTCGGCCTGCCGGGCGAACCGGTGGAGTGGCGCGACGGCTATTTCCTCTCCGACGTGCCGTTCGACCAGCCGGCGGGAGCGGACAGCGAAAGCCGCGAGCCCGAGTATCCGGACCTCGAACGGCGGCTGCTTGGCGACCTGCATCCGGGCGCGCGCCTGCTGATGCCCGGCGAGCATCCGTTCCCGGTGCCGCATGCACGGCGCTACACCCAGATGACGTTCAACATCACCGCCTATTCGCGGCTGCTGATGGACGACTTCCTCGCCAATGGCGGCACGCTGGCGACACGCGAATTCGAGAGCCCGCGGCAGTTCGCCGACC
>DJAN01000202.1:0-9545 GCA_002429615.1 Lysobacteraceae bacterium UBA6001 | reverse complement strand
GCCCGCGGCAGTTCGCCGACCTGCGCGAGAAAGTGATCTTCAATGCGACCGGCTACGGCGCGCGGGCGCTGCTGGGCGATGACAGCATCGTGCCGGTGCGCGGGCAGACCGCGCGCCTGATCCCGCAGCCGGAAGTGGATTACTCGCTGTTCTGGCGCGGGCACAACCTCAACGTGATCCCGCGCCGCGACGGCATCCTGGTGCAGGCGCAGCGCGATGACGATTACGACAATGCGGATATCACGCCGGACCGGGCGTTGTCGGAAGCGGCGGTGTTGCAGTTGGCGAAGCTGTTTGGGGGCGCGGGTTGAGGGCGCGCGGTCGCGGCTGAAGCCGCTCCTACAGGGAAGGGGAAAAGGGGAAGCGGAAAAGGGCGAAGGGGAAAGGGGGAAGCGGGAAGCGGAAATGGGACTGGCGCGGCCGCCGGTCCGGGGCTGTCCGCCTGTTCCGCCCATCGGCGTTGTCCCCGATGTGGCCGGCCATACAGCGCAGGAAGCCACCCGTCCCTTCAAGGAGCCGTGTCATGCCGAACCGGGAAGACATCGCGTGGTTCAAGCAGACCTTCGCCACGCGCCTGCAGGCAGCCCTCACGGGCACGCCTTTCAGCCTGGATTTCCTCGTCGCCCTGGCCTGCCAGGAAACCGGCGAGGTGTGGCCGCTGCTGCGGCGCGCCGGATTGCCGGAGACGCGGATCCTGGCCCTGTGTGTCGGTGACACGCTGGACGCCAGCGCCGGCCGCGGCGCGTTTCCGCGTAACCGCGCCGAACTGGAGGCCGCGCCGCAGGGGCCACAGATGTTCCAGATCGCCCGCACGGCGCTGGTCGACATGGCCGAGCATGTGCCGTCCTACCGCCCGGCGGCAAAGAAGGCGGACAAGTTCTGCCACGGCTTCGGGCTGTTCCAGCGCGATCTGCAGTTCTTCAAGGTCGACCCGCAGTATTTCCTGCAGCAGCGCTACGCGCGCTTCGACGAAACGCTCTCGCATGCGCTGCTGGAGCTGAAGGAACAACGCAGGCGCATCGGCCTGGACCAGCGCAATCCGCTCAGCGTGCTCGACATGGTCGCGGTGGCCATCGCCTACAACACCGGGCGCTACGACCCGCGCAAGGGCCTCAAGCAGGGCTACCGGCCGCCCGGCGGCAAGTACTACGGCGAGGCGGTGTTCGACTACCTGCGCCTGAGCGAGACCGTCACCGGCGGTGGCGCGCCTGCGCTGATCCCCGCCGCCGCCCCCGGCGAAGCGATCGTGCCACCGCCCTCGCCGGTCACCGCCAGCGGCGCGCTGATGCGGGTGGATACGCGCATCTCCACGCTGTATCTGCGCAGCGAGCCGAAGATCAGCACGCCGACGCGCGCCAACGTGGTCGGTGAGCTGCCGGACGGCCAGCCGGTGCGCGCGCTCGACGACACCGCCGTCAACGGCTTCCTCGCGGTGGAGACCAGCCTGGCCGGCGCGCTGCTGCGCGGCTGGGCCGCCACCCGCTACCTGGTGGCCGCGCCTGACCTGCACGAGGTTCCGGTGCTCCCGCCCCCGCCTGCCACCACCACCGCGCCGGGCGCCGCCGATACGCGCGCCGCGTCCAGTGGCCCGATCCCGGCGGTATGGATGCCGCGCGCGGGCAACAGCATCACCCGCCGCACCGCGCCGGCCGACGCGCATTCGCTCAACGAGCCAGGTCAGCCGGGCCGCCAGGGCACCACGCCGGACGCGCTGCGCGCGGAGCTTGCCGCGATCATCGCCTGGCTCGACAGCGAGAACCCCGCCTACAAGCGCTACCAGCCGCGTGACGGCCTGACCTTCTGCAACATCTACACCCACGACTTCTGCCATCTGGCAGGTGCCTATCTACCGCGGGTGTGGTGGTCCTCGCCGGCCCTGCTGAAATGGCAGCAGGGACAGACCGTGCCGCCGCTGATCGGCGATACCCTGCGCGAAATGCGCGCCAACGACCTGTTCCGCTGGCTGCGCGATTTCGGCGCGGATTTCGGCTGGCGCCAGACCGGCACGCTGGACAAGCTGCAGCTGGCCGCCAACCAGGGCGCTTTGGGCCTGATCGTGGCGCGTCGCAAGGAAGACGGGCGCTCCGGGCATATCGTGATGGTGGTGCCCGAGACCGACCGCGAGCGTGCCAAGCGCGACGCGGACGGCAACGTCACCGCGCCGCTGCAGAGCCAGGCCGGCGCACGCAATTTCCGCTATGGCACCGGCCAGGCGGCATGGTGGAACCGCGATACGTTTGCCGAGTTCGCGTTCTGGATCCACGCCTGAGCCGGGCTCAGGCGCGATGCCGGATCAGGTCCATGAACTGGTTGAGGCGGAACGGCTTCTGCAGGAACAACGCGCCTGCCGGCAGCGGCGCCAGCTGGAAGCGGGGATGCCCGGACGCCAGGATCACCGTCGCCTCTGGCAGATGCCGCTTCACGTAGTCGGCCAGATCGGTGCCGCTCAAGGTGCCGGGCATGTGGATGTCACTGAAGAGCACATCGCAGCGATAGCCGCCGCTGAGCAGTTCCATCGCCGCATGCGCGGTGGCGGCTGCCTGGACTTCGGCACCGGCCCCCTGCATCACATCGGCGAGCAGTTCGCGCAGGTCCTCCTGGTCCTCGACCAGCAGCACCCGGATCGGCGAACTCATAGCGGGTTTCCGGCGCGCCGGTGCGCCTCGCGATACTCGTGCATGTTGCCCCCCTGGACGGAAAAACGCAGAAGGATTCCGATCGCCGCGTGAAGGGAAGGTGGAGGCGCTGCCACCTGGACCGGTCCGCGCGGCAGGCGGGACCCTTCGGGTAGTATCGCCTGTTTTCAGTATCGGAACGGGGACGATGAAACAAGCCACCGGTCGCGACACCGCGATAGGCGCGACGGCGTTCGCGCTGGCCCTGGGGACCCTGGGCGTGGAATCGATCACACCACTGGGCTACGCGGTGTGGCTGCTGTATTTCATGGCCGTGGCCGTCACCGTGTTCCAGAACCGGCCCACGCTGCCGCTGGCCATCGCGGCACTGTCCTGCGTCTTGCTGGTGGTGGGCTACAAGATCGCGCCGCCCAGCACCAACTCCGCCTTCTCCTTCGTCAACCGCAGCATCGGTGGCGTCTGCTTCATCCTGACCGGACTGGTGGTCATGCTCGCCGTGCGCGCGCGGCGCCAGGCTGAGCGCGCGCTGTGGCTGCAGGAAGGCGAGAACGGCGTGGCGGTCAGCCTGCAGGGCGAACAGAGCCCGCATGAGCTGGCCGAGGCGTCGCTCGGCGTGCTGTGCCAGTACGCCGATGCGCAGGTCGGGGCGATGTACCGCCTCGAAGGCGACCGCCTGCTGCTCGCCGGCGGCATCGCGCTGTCGCCGGACATCCCGCGTGAACTGTCTCCCCGCGAAGGCCAGCTCGGTGAAACCCTGCGCCTGGGCAAGGCACGTCGCCTGCGTGGCGTGGATGGCGGCCATCTGCCGATCGTCTCGGCGCTGGGCCGCACCGCGCCGCCGGAACTGCTGATGGCGCCGATCAGCGCCGACGGCAAGCTGATCGGCGTGCTGGAGCTGGGCCGCGTCGCCGGCCCGCTGCATGACGGCAGCGCGGTGGAGCTGCTGGAGCGCTGCGCCGAGACCATCGGCATGGCGATGCGCACCGCGCAGCTGCGCGCCGAACTGCTGGAGCTGCTGGAGGAGACCCAGCGCCAGAGCGAGGAACTGCAGGCCCAGCAGGAAGAACTGCGGGTGGCCAACGAGGAGCTGGAAGAGCAGAGCCGCAGCCTGCTGCAGTCGCGCAGCCATCTCGAACAGCAGCAGGCCGAGCTGGAGCAGACCAACGTGCAGCTGGAGGAGCGCACCCACGAACTGGAGGCGCAGCGCCAGCACCTGCTCAGCGCGCAGGGCGACCTGGTACGCAGCAGCGCCGAGCTGGCCAGCGCCTCGCGCTACAAGTCCGAATTCCTGGCCAACATGTCGCACGAGCTGCGCACGCCGCTCAACAGCTCGCTGATCCTGGCCAAGCTGCTCGCCGACAACCGCGAAGGGACCTTGACCGGCGAGCAGGTCAAGTACGCGCAGGCGATCCACTCGTCCAACAACGACCTGCTGGCGCTGATCAACGACATCCTCGACCTGTCGAAGATTGAGGCCGGCCACGTCGAACTGTCCGACGACACCCTGGCCACCGAGACCCTGCTCGCCCGGCTGCGCGAGACCTTCGAGCCGCTGGCACGGCAGAAGGGACTCACGCTCGACATCGGCAGCGACCCCGGCGCACCCGCGCATTTCGTCGCCGATGGCCAGCGCCTGCAGCAGATCCTGAAGAACCTGCTGGCGAACGCGCTGAAGTTCACCGAACACGGCAGCGTGTCGCTGCGCGTGCAGGCGCATGGCCCGCGCCGCGTGCGCTTCGTGGTCAACGACACCGGCATCGGCATCGCCCGCGACCAGACCGAAGTGATCTTCGAAGCGTTCCGCCAGGCCGATGGCAGCACCCGCCGCCGCTTCGGCGGCACCGGGCTGGGCCTGTCGATCTCGCGCGACCTGGCCCTGCGCATGGGCGGCGGCATCAGCGTCGAAAGCGAACCCGGCCGCGGCAGCTGCTTCACCCTGGAGCTGCCGGCCGACGGCGCGCCGCCGGAAGCGGCGCAGTCGCCGCTGCCGCCGCCGGTGCAGGCGCGCGTGGAAGAGGCGATCTCGGCGATCGCCGCCCGCGTGGAATCGACCCTGCCGGACGCCTTTGCCGCGACCCCGCTCACCCCCACCAGCGTCGAGGACGATCGTGGCCAACGGCGCCGTCCCGGCCGGCTGATCCTGGTGGTGGAGGACGACGTCGAGTTCGCCCGCGCCCTGGTCAGCCTTGCCCACGAGCTCGACTTCGACTGCGTCGCCGCGTCCACCGCCGAGGAAGCCCTGGCCCTGGCCGCCGAGCTGCGGCCCAGCGGCATCCTGCTCGACATCGGCCTGCCCGACGTCTCCGGGCTGAGCGTGCTGGAACGCCTCAAGCGCGACCCGGCGACCCGGCATATTCCGGTCCACGTCGTCTCCGCGCTGGAGCGCAGCCAGGTCGCCATGGAGCTCGGCGCGGTGGGCTATCTGATCAAGCCGGCCACGCGCGAGCGCCTGGCCAGCGCCATCGCCCAGCTCGAGGAGACCAGCGCGCGCGCCGTGCGCCGCCTGCTGATCGTCGAGGACGACGAGCAGCTGCGCGAGAACCTGCTGCGCCTGCTGGCACGCGACCAGCTGGATATCGTCGGCGTCGGCACCATCGCCGAGGCGATCGACCAGCTCACCGGCACGCCGTTCGACTGCATGATCACCGACCTGGCGCTGCCCGATGGCAGCGGCTATGACCTGCTGGAGCGGATGGCCGGGCATGACGCCGTGGCCTTCCCGCCGGTGATCGTCTACACCGGCCGCGCCCTGACCCGCGACGAGGAGCAGCGCCTGCGCCGCTACTCCAAGAGCATCATCATCAAGGGCGCGCGCTCACCCGAGCGCCTGCTGGACGAGGTGACGCTGTTCCTGCACAGCGTGGAGGCCTCGCTGCCCAGCGACCAGCAGCGCCTGCTGCGCGAAGCACGCCGCCGCGACGCCGTGCTCGACGGCCGGACCGTGCTGCTGGCCGAGGACGACGTGCGCAACATCTTCGCGCTGTCCAGCGTGCTGGAACCGCTCGGCGTGCAGCTGGAGATCGCGCGCAACGGCCGCGAGGCGCTCGAACGCCTGTCCGAGCGCGAGATCGACCTGGTGCTGATGGACATCATGATGCCGGAGATGGATGGCCTGACCGCGATGCGCGAGATCCGCCGCAACCCGGAATGGCAGAGCCTGCCGGTGATCGCGTTGACCGCCAAGGCGATGGCCGACGACCGCGAGCACTGCCTGGCCGCCGGCGCCAACGACTACATCGCCAAGCCCATCGATGTCGACAAGCTGGTCTCGCTGTGCCGGGTGTGGTGCGCGCGGCAATGAGCGAAGGCGCATTGTTCGACCTGGAGCTGGGCGTCCTGCTGGAAGCGATCTACCGGCGCTACCACTACGACTTCCGCCAGTACGCGGTGTCCTCGCTGCGCCGGCGCGTGCGCCAGGCGATGGGCCGTTTCGACTGCGCGCGCGTGGCCGACCTGCAGCACCGGCTGCTGCACGAGCCGGAGCTGTTCGCGCAGGCGATGCAGTACTTCACCGTGCAGGTCTCGGAGATGTTCCGCGACCCGGATTACTTCCGCGTGCTGCGCGAGCAGGTGGTGCCGGTGCTGCGCACCTATCCCTCCAGCAAGATCTGGGTGGCAGGCTGCAGCACCGGCGAGGAAGTGTGGTCGCTGGCTATCCTGCTGCACGAGGAGGGCCTGCTCGACCGCACGCTGATCTACGCCACCGACATCAATCCCGAAGCGCTCGCCGCCGCCGAGGCCGGCGTCTACGGCATCGACCGCATGGCCCAGTTCAGTCGCAGCTACCACCTGGCCGGTGGACGCGGCTCGCTGTCGGACTACTACAGCACGGCCTATAACGGCGCCATGTTCGACCGCCGCCTCAAACGGCAGGTGGTGTTCGCCGACCACAGCCTGGCCACCGACAACGTGTTCTCCGAAGTGCACCTGGTGTCGTGCCGCAACGTGCTGATCTATTTCAACCGCGGCCTGCAGGACCGCGCGGTCGGCCTGTTCCGCGACGCCCTGGTGCACCGCGGCTTCCTCGGCCTGGGCAGTAAGGAAAGCCTGCAGTTCGGCGCGCATGCCGGCGAGTTCGAGTCCTGCGCGCGCGAGCAGCGCCTGTACCGGAAGGTCGCATGAGCGCATCCGCCCTCGCCCAACGCTTCGATGCCATCGTCATCGGCGCCTCCGCCGGCGGCGTGGCCGCGCTGCGCGCCGTGCTCGGCGCCCTGCCCGCCGACCTGCCGGTGCCGGTGCTGATCGTGCTGCACCTGCCGCGTGACCGGCCCAGCAGCATCAGCGAGGTACTCGGCAGCGGCTGCGCCCTGCCAGTGCGCGAAGCCCTGGACAAGCAGCCCCTGCTGCCCGGCACGGTCACCTTTGCCCCGCCCGACTACCACCTGCTTGTCGAGGACCGCGACACGCTCGCGCTTTCCGTCGACGAGCCGGTGCTATTCTCACGGCCGGCCATCGACCCACTGTTTGAAAGCGCCGCGGACACCTTTGGCGAGCGCCTGCTGGCAGTGCTGCTGACCGGCGCCAGCAGCGATGGCAGCCAGGGCATCGCCGCGGTGCGGGCGCGTGGCGGTGCCGCGTGGATCCAGCAGCCGGCCGATGCCCAAGCCCCGTTCATGCCGGCCTCGGCGCTGGCCCATGCCGGTGCCGACGCGGTGTTGACCCTGGACGCCCTGTGCCAACGACTGGCGGAGTTCCATCCATGAACCTGGTTGCCCCCACGCTGCCACCCGACGCCACCGAGACGGTCAACCTGCTGGTCGTCGACGATGTCGTGGAAAACCTGATCGCGATGGAAGCGCTGCTGCGCCGCGACGGCGTGCGTGTGCTGTGCGCGCGCTCGGGTGCCGAAGCGCTGGAGCTGCTGCTGCAGCACGAAGTTGCCGTGGCGCTGCTCGACGTGCACATGCCGGAAATGGACGGCTTCTCGCTGGCCGAACTGATGCGCGGCGCCGCGCGCAGCCGTGAAGTGCCGATCATTTTCCTCACCGCCTCACCGAGCGACCCGATGCGTTCGTTCCAGGGCTATGGCGCCGGCGCGGTGGATTTCCTGCACAAGCCGATCGAGCCGCACGTCATCCTCGGCAAGATCAACGTCTTCATCGAGCTGTACCAGCAGCGCCGGCTGCTGAAGCTGCGCAACGAATCGCTGGAACGCGCGCTCAAGCTCAATGAAACCATGATGGCGGTGCTGACCCACGACCTGCGCACGCCGCTGTCGGTGGTGCTGCTGTGCGCGGAAAAACTCGCCATGCAGTTGCCCCCGGACGCCGCGGTGCAGCGCACGCTGGGGCAGATGGAGAGCAGCGGCCTGCGCATGGCGCGCATGGTGGAGCAGCTGCTGGACTTCTCGCGCATCCGCACCGGCGGCATCGCGCTGCAGCCGACCGCCTGCCATTGCGGCGAGCTGGTGGAAGCGGTGTTGGAGGAGGCGCGTGGCCTGCACGCCGATGCCACGCTGGAAGTGCAGGTGGAAGGCGACCTGCTGGTGCATGCCGACGCGGACCGGATTTCGCAGATCGTGTCCAACCTGGTCGGCAACGCGCTGATCCATGGCGGTGGCGCCCCGGTACGCGTGGAGATAGATGGTCGCCAGAGCGGTCGTGTGCGCCTGGCGGTGAGCAACCCCGGGCATATCGACGAAGAGCTGCTGCCGCGTCTGTTTGAACCGTTCAAGACCCGCTTCCATGCCAGTCACGGCCTGGGCCTGGGCCTGTTCATCGCCCACCAGTTCGTACTGGCGCACGGCGGTGAGCTGAGCGCACACAATGCCGACGGCGAAGTGCGCTTCGAAATGCGGCTGCCGCGCCGCGCTGCGTGACGGCGCGCGACGCGCTCAGCGCTTCTTCTGGTTGGCCGCCACCGCGGCCTTGATCAGCGCCTTGAAGGCGGCCTCGTTGAGCTTGTCGCCTTCGAAGATATCGAGCGCGCGGCGCGTATTGCCGTCGAGGCTGGCATTGAACAGGCCTTTCGGATCGGCGAGTTTCGCGCCCTTGGCGAAGGTCAGCTTGATCTTGTCCTTGTAGCTCTCGCCAGTACACAGGATGCCGTCGTGGGACCAAACCGGCGTGCCACGCCACTTGATCTCCTCCACCACCTGCGGGTCCGCGGCGTGGATCAGCGCGCGCACCTTGGCGAGCGCATCGCCTCGCCAGTCGCCGAGTTCAGCGATGCGCGCATCGATGCGCTGCGGCGCATCGGCCTGGGAATCGTCGGACGTGTTGGCAGGCATCGGGCGCATGGCGGTCCTGGCAGCGGCGGTGTGCGCACATTACATCTTCTCGCCCGGGAGTTGGCTGGCCTGCCGCACCCAGTCGCTGAACTGTGCCGGGTCGATACTGTCGGCTTCGTGGAGGTGAAAGTAGCGGACATGCGCGTGCCTGGAGGGTTCCGGCGGCGGCGGCCGCAGCGCGGCGCCCTGGAAGAAGGCCACTTTCACGTAGCGCGCGAAGCAGTGGAAGCTGAGGAACCAGCCTTCTTGCTGCGGCGCACCGTAGAAGGGCGAATTCCACTTCACCGCCTTGCGCACGCCGGGCACTGCCTCGCTGATCAGCGCATCGAGCGTGCGGCCCACGGATTGTTTCCAGGCCGGCATCGCGGCGATGTAAGCCTGCACGGGCGCATCGCCATCGCCCTTGGGAATCTGGGGATTGCCGCCGGACAGAAGTTTCGGTGTTGATGGTGGGGGCTGCTTCGCACGCATGGGGGTGATCCTCGGCGAGCTGCTGGATTGGGGGGAGAATGTCTCATGTCTGGGGGTTGGCCGGGTTTCGATCTGTCACCTTGGTTCCCTATTTACGGTCGCGGATGAAGCCGCTCCTACAAAGGAGTTCCGGCGAAGAATTTCCGGCGAAGGAGTTCCGGTGAATGCATCCGCATCCGGTCGCGGGAATCCGTAGGGACTGCGGGGGC
>DJAN01000239.1 GCA_002429615.1 Lysobacteraceae bacterium UBA6001 | reverse complement strand
CGCGCGATGCCGGTCGCCAGCAGCATCGGCCACAGCGCCCTAGCGTGGCGCTGCGGCCAGCGGCAGCGGGCGTTGCGCCGGCTCACCGTTGATCCTCGCCAGCAGGGTGGAGCCTTCCAGTTCGCGCAACGTCCGGCCCAGCGGCCAGCGCATGGTCTGCCCCGGCAGCACGTAGCCCAGCAGGCCCGCCTGCAGTGGGCTGGGTGTCTCGCGCCCGGCCAGCGCCAGGTCGGCGATCTGCGCGTGGCCGTTGCCGCTGTTGCTCAGCTCCAGCACCGCCTCGCCCTGCTCGTTGGCGGAAAGACGTGCCTCCAGGCGCGGCGCCGGCGTATCGCCGGTGTCGCCGGGCGGGGTGAGGAAGATGGGCACCGAATAGCGCAGCACGAACTGGGTGCCGGTCTTGGCCGGGTCAAAGCCCGGCAGCTCGTCGACGATGACCCGATACCCGATCTCGCTGCCGCCGGGCGGCGGTACCGCGCGCACCACCCGCAACAGCTGCTTCTCGCCGGCCGCCAGTCCGCGCATCGGCGGGCTGACCAGCAGGTCGTCGGTGGGTTGCAGCTCATCGCGGCCATCGCGCTGGGTCCAGCGATATACGCGCGCCTGCACCTGCATCGGCGCGCTGCCGCTGTTGGTCAGCCACAGACCATCGGCCTGCTGTCCGGCATGCAAGGTGATGGATGTCGGCGCCAGTTGCAGGCTCGCCGCGCTGGTCGCCCCCGCGACCCCCCAGCACACAATGGCCAACCATCCCGCCGTGCTACCACGTGCGGTCATGGGCCGGCCTCAATAGGTGATCGTTGCGGTCACGGTGTCCTGGTAACTGCCTGCCGCGGCGTTGGCGAGGCTGGGATTGGCCACCCGGCCAAACACCTGGAAGGTCTGGTTGGCGCCATTGCCGCTGCCGCTGACCACGTTGTTGCCGGTGGTGCTGCCCCATACCTGGGTGCGCGCCGAGTCCTGGTAGAGCTGGTAGGGCACCAGGTTGTTGCTGGTCACCGTGGTGTCGGTGTTGCGCATGCGGCGGGTGGTGACGTCGTTGGCGGTGCCGGCGTTGACGCCCGCGTTGAGCGCGATGGAGTACGGGGTCAGCGCGGTGCACTGCGCGGTGACGCTGCCGGCCGCATCGGTGTTGCCGGTGGCGGTGGAGCTGACGGTGCCGAAGTCGACGTCGGTGGCGGCCGCGGCGGTGATCGTGCATGCCTTGGTGATGGCGATGCGCACGTTGAAGGTGGTGGTGTCGGCGGCCAGGACCGCTGGGGCCAAGGCCACCAGGCTGGTGGCGAGCACTGCGGTGGCTAGGATGCGCATGGGAACCTCCGTGACCGGGATGGCACGCAAGGAAGCGTCGTGCCTTGGATGGACATTGCGATGCTGCGTGCCCGGTTGTAGGTCGCGTGGAGTGCAGTGCGCGTGATGATGCATTCATCTAAGTGATTGAATGCAAAGGAAATCGTGAGCCACGTCAAAGTAAAGGGCGCATTCTTGCCGAAAGCGCGCATTACTTGCCGAAAACGTGCTGCGTTCAGAATGCGGCGGGATCGGCGATAATCACGGCCATGACCGTGAACCTCAAAACCCCGCAGGAAATCGAGCTGATGCGGGTGGCCGGGCGTCTCGCCGCCGAAGTGCTCGACATCATCACCCCGCACGTCAAGCCGGGCGTCACCACCGCCGAGCTGGACCGGATCTGCCACGACCACATCATCAACGTGCAGGGCGCGATTCCGGCCAACGTCGGCTATCGCGGCTTTCCCAAGACGGTGTGCACGTCCGTCAACAACGTGATCTGCCATGGCATTCCCAGCGAAGCCAAGGTTCTGAAGGACGGCGACATCGTCAACATCGACGTCACCGTGATCAAGGACGGCTGGCACGGTGATACCAGCCGCATGTACTACGTCGGCACGCCGTCGGTGATGGCCAAGCGCCTGGTCGAAACGACCCGCGAAGCCATGTGGCGCGGCATTCGCGCGGTCAAGCCGGGCGCCACCCTGGGCGACGTCGGCCACGCCATCCAGCAGTACGCCGAAGGCGAGCGTTTCACCGTGGTGCGCGAGTACTGCGGCCACGGCATCGGCAAGGTCTACCACGACGAGCCGCAGGTGCTGCATTACGGCCGTCCCGGTGATGGCCTGGTGCTCAAGCCCGGCATGACCTTCACCATCGAGCCGATGATCAACGAGGGCACCCGCTACACCAAGGTGCTGCCGGATGGCTGGACCGTGGTGACCAAGGACCGCAAGTTGTCCGCGCAGTGGGAGCACATGATCGCCGTCACCGAGGACGGCGTGGATGTGCTGACCCTGTCGCCCAACGATCCCGGCCTGGCGTGAGCGGGCTGCCGGCCGCCGCCGTCGCGGATTCCGGCGTGGCCGGCGATGGCGACTGGGCGGCACAGGCCCGGCAGCTGCTGGTCCAGGGCGACGCGCGGCTGAGCCGGCGCTTCGACCAGGACGACGACATCGACCGCCTCGTCGCGCTGCGCGCGCGGGCGGTCGACCATCTCATCCGCGATGCCTGGCGGCGTTGCGTGCCGGCCGACGCTGGCCTGTCGCTGCATGCGGTGGGTGGCTATGGACGCGGCGAACTGTTCCCGCGCTCGGACATCGACGTGCTGGTGCTGGGCGAGCCGGAGGCGCAGCAGGCGCATGAGTCGGCCATCGCACGCCTGTTCGCGCTGCTGTGGGATGCCGGCCTGCCGGTCAGCCACGCGGTGCGTTCGGCGGCGCAGTGCACCACCGCGGCCGCGGACCAGACCGTGATGACCGCGCTGATCGAATCGCGTCCGCTGATCGCCGATGCGGCCGCCAGCGCCGCGCTCGCCGACGCCATCGCGCCGACGCGGCTGTGGCCGCCGCGCGAATTCTTCATCGCCAAGCGCGAGGAGCTGCAGGCGCGGCACCAGCGCTTCGGCGACACCGCCGACAACCTGGAGCCGGACCTGAAGGATGGCCCCGGTGGCCTGCGCGACCTGCACACGCTGGGCTGGATGGCGTTGCGCGCGTTCGGTGTGCATGACCTGGAAGCGCTGGTCGGCCTGGGCCACCTCGGCCAGGACGAGGCGGTCGCGCTGCGGCGCGAACGCCGTGAGCTGGCGCGGCTGCGTTATGGCCTGCACCTGGTCGCGCAGCGGCCGGAGGAGCGCCTGCGCTTCGATTACCAGAAGACCCTGGCGCAGCGCCTGGGCTACGCCGACGACCCGGAAAGCCTGGGCGTCGAGAAGATGATGCAGCGCTTCTACCGCAGCGCCGGCCTGGTGCGGCGGGTGAGCGACCGCCTGCTGCAGCGTTTCGAGGAACAATTCGACGGCGAGGCGGTGCCGCTGGCGCTGGGCGAGGGCTTCTCGCTGCGCCGTGGCTACCTGGCCGCCGACGATGCCGGCTGGCCGCACCGCGACGTGCTGCAGGTGTTCGCGCTGTTCGCGACCTGGGCGGCGCACCGCGAAGTGCGCGGCCTGCATTCGTTGACCGCGCGGGCCTTGGCCGAATACCTGCCGCGCCTGCCGTCCTACGAGGACGCCACGCCGGTCGCGCGCGAGCGCTTCCTGGGCCTGCTGCGCGGCCCGCGCGCGGTCGAGACGCTGGGCCGCATGGCGCGGCTGGGCGTGCTGGGGCAGTGGATTCCGGCCTTCGCCCAGGTCTCCGGGCGCATGCAGTTCGACCTGTTCCATGTCTATACCGTCGACCAGCACACGCTGATGGTGCTGCGGAACATCGCGTTGTTCGCCGCCGGCCGCGCCGACGAGCGTTTTTCCATCGCCCATGAAGTCTGGCCGCGCCTGCGCAAGCCGGAACTGCTGCTGCTGGCCGGCCTTTTCCATGACATCGCCAAGGGCCGTGGCGGCGATCATTCCGAACTCGGTGCGGTGGACGCGCGCGTGTTCTGCCAGGCGCACCTGCTCAGCGACAGCGACACCGATCTGGTGGCGTGGCTGGTGGAGCAGCACCTGCGCATGTCGGTCACCGCGCAGAAGCAGGACATCTCCGACGCGGAGGTGATCCACCGTTTCGCCTCGCTGGTGGGCAGCCGCGAGCGCCTGGACTATCTGTACCTGCTGACCTGCGCGGACATCGCCGGCACCAGCCCCAAGCTGTGGAATGCGTGGAAGGACCGCCTGCTCGCCGACCTGTATTTCGCCACCCGGCGCGCGCTGCGCGACGGCCTGGAGCATCCGCTGCCGCGCGAGGAGCGCCTGCGCGAGGCGCGCGAATCGGCGCGCACGCTGCTCAACGTGCAGGGCCTGGACGATGTCACCATCGACCGCCAGTTCGCCGGCATGCCGGACGAGAGCTTCCTGCGCTTCCGCCCGGAGCAGCTGGCCTGGCAGGCCGCCTCGCTGACCGAGGTGGCGATCGGCGACACCCTGGTCAAGGCGCGTCGTGCCGCGCCGGACAATGACGCGCTGGAAGTGTTCGTGTATTCGCCCGACCGCGATGGGCTGTTCGCCGCGATCGTGATGACGCTGGACCGCAAGGGCTATGGCATCCACCGCGCGCGCGTGCTCGACGCGCCGAACGCGGCGATCTTCGATACCTTCGAAGTGCTGCCCGCCGACAGCTACGCCGACGGCGACCCGGAGACCCTGGCCATCGCCCTGCGCGAGGCGCTGGCCGGCGACCTGCAGCGGCTGCGGCCGTCGCGACGGGTGATGCCGCGGCAGCTGCGGCATTTCCGCTTCGCCCCGCGCATCGACTTCAACGAGAGCGCCGGCGGCCGCCGTACCCGCCTGAGCCTGGTCGCTCCCGACCGCCCCGGCCTGCTCGCCGATGTCGCCCAGGTGCTGCGCAGCCAGCACCTGCGCGTGCACGATGCACGCATCGCCACCTTCGGCGAACGCGCCGAGGACCAGTTCCAGATTACCGACGAGCACGACCAGCCCTTGCCCGATGCCTCCCGCGAGGCCTTGCGCGCGTCGCTGTCTGCCTGTCTCGACCCCCAGTGATTTCCGGAGATTCCACGTTCATGGCCAGCAAGCCCGCCCCCAAGAAGACCGCCAAGAAGACCGCCGCCGTGAAGGCCCCGGCGAAGAAAGCCGCGCCGGCCAAGGCCGTGGTCGCGAAGGCGGCGCCGGCCAAGCCGGCCGCGCCGGCGGCACCGAAGAAGACCCTGCACAAGCCCGCGGTGCCGGGGCACGAGGAACTGAAGTTCACCATCGAAAGCGCGTTCGAGCGCCGTGCCGCGCTGACCCTGGACGAGATCGAGGGCTCCACCAAGCCGATCGTCAACCGCGTGATCGACGGCCTGGAAAGCGGCGAGTTCCGCGTCGCCGAGCCGGATGGCCACGGTGGCTGGAAGGTCAACGAGTGGCTGAAGAAGGCGGTGCTGCTGTATTTCCGGGTCAACGACATGGGCGTGGTCAATGCGCGCCCGGCGCCGTTCTGGGACAAGGTGGAAGCGCGCTTCGCCGGCTATGACGAGGCGAAGTTCCGCAAGGCCGGCGTGCGCGTGGTGCCGGGCGCGATCGCCCGCCGTGGCAGCTACTTCGGCAAGGACGTGGTGCTGATGCCGAGCTTCACCAACATCGGCGCGCACGTGGGCGAGGGCACCATGGTCGATACCTGGGCCACCGTGGGTTCGTGCGCGCAGATCGGCAAGCACTGCCACCTGTCCGGCGGTGCCGGCATCGGCGGCGTGCTGGAGCCGCTGCAGGCCAGCCCGACCATCATCGAGGACCACTGCTTCATCGGCGCGCGTTCGGAAGTGGTGGAAGGCGTGGTGATCGGCCATCACAGCGTGATCGGCATGGGCGTGTTCATCGGCCAGAGCACGCGCATCTACAACCGCGCCACCGGCGAGATTTCCTACGGCTACGTGCCGCCGTACAGCGTGGTGGTATCCGGCTCGCTGCCGTCCAAGGACGGCACGCATTCGCTGTACTGCGCGGTGATCGTCAAGCAGGTCGATGCCAAGACCCGCGCCAAGACCAGCGTCAACGACCTGCTGCGCGGGCTGGCCGAGTAAGCGCGATGGGCACGACGATCTACGGCCTGAAGAACTGCGATACCTGCAAGAAGGCGACGAAGTGGCTCGACCGCTTCGGCGTCGCCTACACGTTCGTCGATTACCGCGACAACAAGCCAAGCCCGGAGACGCTGCTCGACTGGGCCGCGCAGGTGGGTGGCTTCGACACGCTGGTGAACAAGTCCTCCACCACCTGGCGGCAGCTGCCGGACAACCGCAAGGCGTCCGGCAGCGAGGCCGAGTGGAAGCTGCTGCTGCGTGAGCATCCGCAGCTGGTGCGGCGCCCGGTGGTGGTGACGGACGATGGCGTGATGAGCCAGGGTTTCTCCGACAACGGTTTCAAGAAGCGCTTCGGTATCGCGTGAACAAGTCCGCCGTCCTCGACCTCACCTGCGATCTCATCGCGCGCCCCTCGGTCACCCCGGAAGATGCCGGCTGCCAGCAGCTGATCGCCGAACGGCTGGCGGGCGCGGGCTTCCAGTGCGAACACCTGCGCCTGGGCGAGGTCGACAACCTGTGGGCGACGCATGGCAGCGGCGCGCCGGTGCTGGTGCTGCTCGGCCATACCGACGTGGTGCCCCCGGGCCCGCGCGAGGCGTGGGCGAGCGATCCGTTCACGCCGGAAATCCGCGACGGCGTGCTGTACGGACGTGGCACCGCCGACATGAAGGGCAGCGTCGCCGCGTTCGTGGTGGCGGCCGAGCGTTACGTCGCGGCGCATCCGGGCCATGCTGGCACGCTCGCCGTATTGCTGACTTCCGATGAGGAAGGCGATGCGATCGACGGCGTGCGTCATGTCGCGCGGCTGTTCGCCGAGCGCGGCCAGCGCATCGACTGGTGCATCACCGGTGAGCCTTCCTCCACCACCAAGCTGGGCGACCTGCTGCGCGTGGGGCGACGCGGCAGCCTGTCGGGCACGTTGACGGTGAAGGGCGTGCAGGGTCACGTCGCCTATCCGCACAAGGCGCGCAACCCTATCCACCTGGCCGCGCCGGCGCTGGCCGAGCTGACCGCGCGGCACTGGGACGACGGTTACGAGAGTTTCCCGCCGACCAGCCTGCAGGTATCGAATATCCATGCCGGCACCGGCGCCAACAACGTGATCCCCGGGGAGCTGCAGGTTGCCTTCAATCTGCGCTACAACCCGCACTGGGATGCGCCCCGGCTGGAAGCGGAGATCGACGCGCTGCTGCGCCGGCACGGGCTGGATTTCGACCTGCGCTGGCATCGCAGCGGCGAGCCGTTCTACACCCCGGAGGGCCGGCTGCGCGAGGTCGCCCGGCAGGTGCTGGGCGAGTTCGCCGGCGCGCCGCCGGAGGAGAGCACCGGCGGCGGCACTTCCGATGCCCGTTTCATCGCCCCGCTGGGGGCGCAGTGCATCGAGGTCGGGCCGGTGAATGCGAGCATCCACCAGGTGGACGAACACGTGGTGGTGGCCGACCTGGAAGCGCTGCCGGATCTCTACCAGCGCCTGGTCGAGCGCCTGCTTTGAACGCGACGGGCGGCCGCGCGGGCGATTTGTTGCCCCAGAAACGGTTGCGCGGCCGTCGCGGACCGGTTAGCGTCGGCTCCATGCTTCGCCTGACCGCCACCGTTGCCAACAACAACAACCGCAATAATCTGCGCGCGAATAATCGTGCGCGGCCGATGCGGGTCTGCGACTAGGCGAAGCCAGCAACATACGCCCAGTGACCAGAAAACCCGCATCGGCCGATGCGGGTTTTTTATTGCCCGCCCGTCCATGCATCCGGTTGTCCGGTCGAGGGAACCCCTTCCGTTTTCCCGAAAACTCCAGGAGCTCTCCGTCATGTGTTCGATCTTCGGCATCTTCGATCTGCAATCCGGCGACGACGCCGGCGCGTTGCGCCGCCAGGCGTTGGACCGCTCCCAGCGCCAGCGCCATCGCGGCCCGGACTGGAGCGGCGTACATGTGGGCGAGGGCGCGATCCTGGTGCACGAGCGCCTGGCCATCGTCGATCCGGCGGGCGGTTCGCAGCCGCTGCTGTCCGCGGACGGCGAGCTGGCGCTGGCGGTGAACGGGGAGATCTACAACCATCGTGAGCTGAAGGCGGAACTCAAGCAGCCGTATGCGTTCCAGACCGGCTCGGACTGCGAGGTCATCAACGCGCTGTACCGCGAGGACACGCCGGCTTCGTTCCTCAACCGCCTCAACGGCATCTTCGCGTTCGCGCTGTGGGACAAGGCGCGCGGCGCGGCGCTGATCGCGCGCGACCCGATCGGCGTGTGCCCGCTGTACTGGGGGCATGACCAGGAAGGGCGGCTGCGCGTGGCCTCGGAGATGAAGGCGCTGGTGGAGGATTGCGCGGACGTGGCGCAGTTCCCGCCGGGTCATTACTTCGACACCGCCAGTGGCGAGCTGGTGCGCTACTACGAGCGGCCGTGGCGCGAGTATCCGGCGGTGGAGGGCGTGTCGGTGTCGCCGCAGGAATTGCGCGAGGCTTTCGAGCGTGCGGTGCACCGCCAGCTGATGACGGATGTGCCTTATGGCGTGCTGCTGTCCGGTGGCCTGGATTCGTCGCTGGTGGCGGCGGTGGCGGCGCGTTATGCGCGGCATCGAGTGGAGGAGAACGACCAGGTCGAGGCGTGGTGGCCGCGCCTGCATTCGTTCGCGATCGGCTTGAAGGGGTCGCCGGATCTGGCGGCGGCGGCGATCGCGGCCGAGTCGCTGGGCACGGTGCACCATGGGTTCGAGTACACGTTCGAGGAGGGTCTGGATGCGCTGCCGGAGGTGATCCGGCATGTGGAGACCTACGATGTGACGACGATCCGTGCGTCGACGCCAATGTTCCTGCTGGCGCGGCGGATCAAGGCGATGGGCGTGAAGATGGTGCTGTCCGGCGAGGGCAGCGACGAGATCTTTGGCGGCTATCTGTATTTCCACAAGGCGCCGAACGCGCGCGAGTTCCATGAGGAGCTGGTGCGCAAGCTGGATGCGCTCTACAACTACGATTGCCTGCGGGCGAACAAGTCGATGATGGCGTGGGGCGTGGAGCCGCGCGTGCCGTTCCTGGATGTGGAGTTCCTGGAGGTGGCGATGCGGATGGATGCGTCGCACAAGATGGTGGGGACGCGCGCGGATGGTTCGCGGCGGATCGAGAAGGCGGTGTTGCGCGAGGCGTTCGAGGGTTATCTGCCGGATTCGATCCTGTGGCGGCAGAAGGAGCAGTTCTCCGATGGGGTGGGCTACGGTTGGATCGACGGGCTGAAGGCACATGCGGAGGCGCAGATCAGCGACCGTGTGCTGGCGGCGGCGGAGCGGCGTTTTCCGCACAACCCGCCGCAGACGAAGGAGGCCTACTACTACCGGCACATCTTCGAGCAGTTCTTCCCGAGCCATGCGGCGGCGGAGACGGTGCCGGGCGGGAAGTCGATTGCGTGCTCTTCTCCTGCGGCGATCGCGTGGGATGCGAGTTTCGCGAAGATGGCCGATCCGTCTGGGCGTGCGGTGGCGGGTGTGCACGAGCAGGCGTTGGCTGGCTGAGCGCGACTTGTGGCGCCGTGCTGGTGTCGCCTAATCAGCTGGACCGCTTTTCTGTAGGAGCGGCTTCAGCCGCGACCGCGCGGTATCAGGTCGTACTGACACCTGACGCAGGTGGCCTCTCACCTGCTATCGCGCAGCCGCCGGGCGGTGTGCCCTTTCGGGACACGCCG
>DJAN01000240.1 GCA_002429615.1 Lysobacteraceae bacterium UBA6001 | reverse complement strand
CGCCGCGCTGGCGGCGGTCAACAGCACCCAGCCCCACCGCCACACTGCCGGCCCGCGCGGCAAGGCAAATCGCCGGCTGCGTGCCAGCCGCCCCATCATCCCCGGCGGCGGCCGCAGCGGCTTTGCCTTGGATGGCGCCGGGCATGCCTTCCCCGGCGCCCCTTCCCCGACATTGCGCATCTTCCCGACATTGCGCATCTGCTCACTCCTTCTGCTTGGCTCATCGACATGCTCGCGCGGCGGGCCGGGCGAGGGCATCGGAAATGCCGCTGTCACGCTAGGGGTTTCCCCTTGACGTGCTGTCGGCGTAGTCCGTGCCGCCACGCTGCAGCGCAGCAGCCGAGCGCGTAGAATTGCGCGCTCATCACCCGCATAACCGCCTCGGAGCACCCATGGGCCTGGAACTGGTCACCGCCGGCAAGAACCTGCCGGAAGAAATCAACGTCGTCATCGAGATCCCCAAGGATTCCGAGCCGGTCAAGTACGAAGTGGACAAGGCCAGCGGCGCGATCTTCGTCGACCGCATCCTGTCCACCCCGATGCGCTACCCCTGCAACTACGGCTACGTGCCCAACACCCTGTGCGGCGACGGCGACCCGGCCGACGTGCTGGTGGTGCTGCCGCTGCCGCTGGTCCCGGGCTCGGTGGTGCGCTGCCGTCCGGTCGGCGTGCTGAAGATGAGCGACGAGGCGGGCAGCGACGAGAAGATCCTGGCCGTGCCGGTCGCGAAGATCTTCTCCGGCTACGGCCACATCGAGGACATCAACCAGGTGTCCAGCCATTGGCTGGAGCGCATCGGCCACTTCTTCGAGCACTACAAGGACCTGGAGAAGGGCAAGTGGGTCAAGATCGACGGCTGGGACAATGCGGCTGAAGCCAAGCGCATCCTGGTCGAAGCGGTCGCGCGCTACGCCGACGACAACGCCTGATCCCGCAAGGGGGGACGGCCGCCAGGTCGTCCCTGTCGGGGAGATACGGATCACGCTTCAGGGGTGATCCCGATGACCCGGCCCCGGCATTGCAGTACATTGCAAGCTCATGGGGTCGCGCGTTTCGCGGCCCCCGTCTTTGGGGAAGTGCCTTGCGTATTCTGTTTGTCGGCGACGAAGCCAGCCTGCCGTCGGAGCTGGCCGACTATCTCAGTGACCTGGGAGACGAATTCCACGTCCAGCAGGTGCCTGATGGCAATTCCGCCATCGCCAGCGCGGCGCAGAGTCCCATCGATGTGGTCATCGTGGCCCCGGTCCTGGCGGACCTGACCGCGGCGACCCTGCTCGGCCAGATCCGCACGCTGCGGCCGGAAACCATCCGCATCGCCCTGCTGGCCGCCGACGACAGCCAGCGCACGCCGCCCACCCGCATCATCGGCGTGGCGCACCGGTTCCTCCCGTTGCCGCTGCAGCCGGAAGTGCTGCTGGAAGCGATCACCAGCCTGGAAGAACTGCGCGAGCTGCTCGACAACCCGCGCCTGCGCTCGGCGATCGGCCGGATCGAGAAGCTGCCCTCGCCGCCGCATCTGTACCTGAGCCTGATGCACGCGCTGGAAGAGGACGAGGACACGGACGCGGCGGACATCGCCAAGCTGGTGGCCGCCGACCCGGCGATCGCGGCCAAGGTGCTGCAGCTGTGCAATTCGGCGTTCTTCTCCGGCGGGCGCACCATCACCGACCTGCGCGCGGCGGTAACCCGCCTGGGCGTGGCGACGCTGCGCGACCTGGTGCTGGCCAGCGAAGTGTTCTCCATCCCCAGCCTCTCGGTGGCCGAACGCAATGCCATGCAGCGCCGCGCGCTGCTGTCCTCGCGCCTGGCGGCCAAGTTCCTGCCGCACGCCAGCGCCGAACTCGGCGCGACCGCGGCGCTGTTGTCGGACATCGGCCTGCTGCTGCCGGGCGTGCGCAACGAATACGACCCGGACAGCGTGGTCGACGATCGCCCGGGCCACACCGAAGCCGGCGCGTACCTGCTGGGCCTGTGGGGCCTGCCGATGCCGATCATCGAGGCGGTGGCATTCCAGCGCCAGCCGCAGCGTTCCAGCACCCGCAGCTTCTGGGTCACCGGTGCGGTGCACGTGGCCACGGCGCTGGCCAGCGGCACGGCGGTGGACGAGGCCTACCTGGCCAAGGTGGGGGTGCTGTCGCGCCTGCCGACCTGGCGCGAGCAGTCCGAGACGCTGACCGGACAGGTGGCCGAGGCCTGAGCCTGGCGCCAATCCGAAACCAGAAAAGCCCGCGCAAGCGGGCTTTTTCTTGGGCGGGTGTCGCCGAGCGCAGCGCGGCGTCCACAAAAGGAAAGGCGGGCACGAGGCCCGCCTTTCCAGATCGCTTACCTAGGCTTCGATGGATCAGAAGCGCTGGGTGTAGTTCATGAAGAAGAAGCGATCGTAGTCCAGCATCGGGTCGATCGACGACGAGCTGTTGTTGGTCACCGAGTAGGTGATCGGCGGGGTCTTGTCCCACAGGTTGCGCACGCCGACGGTCACGCTGCCGTCCCACGGCGCAGCCCAGGTGAAGGACAGGTCCTGCTGGCTGACCGAGCCCTTCTTGTTGGCGCCCACGCCACCACCCCACGCGGTGTTGTCGGTGGTGTAGTTCGGCTCGCTGCACTCCTCGTCGGCGCTCCAGCAGTAGTCGCGGAAGCCACCGTAGTAACGCAGGTCCCAGTTCGCCGACAGGCTGCCCAGCGACCAGCTCACGCCCAGCGTGGCACGCACGCGCGGGTAGTTCCAGTAACCGGCATAGCTCGCCCACGGGGCGCCGGCTTCGCTCTGGCTGCGCAGGTTCACCAGGTAGTTGCTGTCCAGGTTGACAGCGAACTGGCCGATGCCCAGCTCCGGCAGACGATAGTTCGCGCCGAAGTTGTAGCCCTCGGTCGACAGGCGACCCAGGTTGGTGTTGCCGCGGTTCAGCGTCACGACCTGGCCGGTGGTGGCATCACGCGAGAACTGGTTGCAGTACGACTCCACGCCGCCCAGGTAGCACTGGTTCAGCACGTAGTTCGCATCGACCGCCGTGATGATGTTGGAGATCGAGATCTTGTACCAGTCCAGCGAGAAGTCCAGGCCTTCCACGAAGTGCGGGCTGTAGACGAAGCCCAGCGTACGGGTACGGCTGTACTCCGGCTGCAGGTCGGCGTTGCCGACGCCGGCGTTGAACGCGGTGTTGCTCTGCGTGTCGCGCTGGCTGATCGGGTTGCCGGCCGAGTCGGTCTGGCGGAAGTTCGGGCCCAGGCCAGCGGCCGAGCAGCGCGCGGCCACCGAGGCGTTGCCGGTCGAGCCGTACACGGCATCACACGGATCGGTGTAGTCGTCGAACGACTGCGAACCGCCGCCGAAGGTGTCTTCCAGCGTCGGCGCGCGGAAGCCCGTGGCGTAGGTGCCGCGGACCAGCAGGTCGTCGATCGGCTTCCAGGTCATGCTGAACTTGTTGTTCGTGGTGTCGCCGAAACGGTCGTAGTCCGAGTAACGGCTGGCAACGTCGAACGACAGTTCCTTGGCGAACGGCAGGTCCTTGAGCACCGGAATCAGGAATTCCAGGTAGAACTCGTTGGTCTGGTAGCCGCCCTTGGTGGCGCCGGCGGCCAGGTCGGTGGTGTAACCGGCGCTGGACAGCTGGTCCGGATAGTCGTAACCGTTGACTTCGCGGTGCTCGTAGCCGGCGGCGAAGGCGAACTCGCCCGCGTTCATCGGCATGTCGAACAGGCCGCCGGTGACGTTGGCGGTGTACTGCTTGGTCTCGTTACGCTGCGTCGCCTGGCCCAGGGTGCTGATGTAAGCCAGCGATTCCGGGGTCGAGGCCGACGGGCCGCCGAGGATGTTGAACGGGGTGCACTGGCCGAGCGACTGGCTGGTGCCCAGCGGGATCGGGTTGGCAGCGGTACCGCACTGCGCCACGCCCTGGCTGTTGATGAACGACGGGCCGAGGGCCTTCTGCAGCGCCAGCAGGTTGATGTTGCCGGTGTTGACCTGGGTGACGTCGTAGCGGTTGTAGTTGAAGCCGACGTCCCAGTTCCAGCCGTGGCCGTTGACGTCGAACATGCCTTCAACGGCAGCGTCGAAGTGGTCGGTCTTGACGTTGTTCTTGGTGATGCGCGGCAGCTCGACGATGCGGCGGTACCAGCTGGTGATGTCCGCGCCGACCGGGTTGTAGACGCTATCGGCCGAGATGGCGACCGGGAAGTTCGCCTGCGTGGTGCCGGTCAGCGGGTAGCCTGCGATCTGACGCTCGGAGTCACGCTCCGAGTGCATCGCGGTGGCCTTGAAGGTGATGTTGTCGGTCAGGTTGTAGCTGCCGTTGGCAAAGATCGACTTGGTCTCGGTCGACTGCTGCAGCATCATCTGCTGGGTGGCGTTGTAGTAGTCGTCATCGGTGACGCCGACGTGGTAGTTCGCCAGGTCGCTCGAATCGGCGCCGACGCCGTTGCCGTCCCAGGTGCCGGTGTGGTTCAGCACATAGGTGTTGCCGTCGTAGTTGAAGCGGCCCCACGGACCGGTGGCGCTCAGGCCGTCTTCCGGGTGGTTCGGGCCGTAGGTGTAGCGGGTCAGCGCACGGTCCTTGGCCCACACCGGATCTTCCTTGGTGTAGTTCACGCCGAAGACCAGCGACGAACGGTCGGTGGTGTTGCCGACGATGAAGGAGTACTGCTCCTTGTTGCCATCGCCACGGCTGTTCTGGCCGAAGTACGCCGAAGCCTCGGCGCCGTCGAAGTTCTTCTTCAGGATGATGTTGACCACGCCGGAGACGGCGTCGGAGCCGTAGATCGCCGAGGCGCCGTCCTTCAGGACTTCGATGCGGTCGATCAGGGCGCTCGGGATGGTCGACAGGTCGCTCACGCCCGACAGGCTGGTGGTCCAGCGCTTGCCGTTGACCAGCACCAGGGTGCGCTGCTCGCCGAGGTTGTACAGGTTGACGTATTGGCCACCCTGCTCGGCATTGGAGGTCAGGACCGCCGCCTTGCTGAAGGTCTGGGTGCCGGAAATCGACAGGTTCTGCAGGATGTCGCCAACGCTGACGAGACCCGACTTCTTGATGTCCTCCGAGGACACGGTGAAGACCGGCTGTGCGGTTTCCACATCCACCGAGCGGATGCGCGAGCCGGTGATCTCGATGCGATCGAGGGTGGTGGTGTTCTGGTCAGCCGACTGCTCTTGAGCGCTGGCGAAGGCCGGCGTCAACGCGATCGCGATGCTGGCGGGCAGCAGGCCCACCCGCAGGGCGGGAGTGCGAAGGTTCATCAATCTCTCCAAAGGTCGTTAGTGGCGCGTTAAGCGCCCCCTGCAAATTACGACCGCGTGAAGGCAGCCGCTTTGCGCGGCATGCCGCGTGACTTTGCCGAATCTGGCGACAGAAACACCTGCTCGCGATAGTGGGATGCCGACACGCCGAACCGTGAGCGGAATGCACGCGCGAAACTGCAGCAGTTGTCGAAGCCACTGGCCGCGGCGACCTCGCCGATCATCATCGAGGTGTCGCGCAGCAGGTCCGCCGCGCGCTCCAGGCGCAGCCGCGCGGAGAGCGCCTGCGGGCTCTCCTCGTACAGGCTCTGGAAGGTCTTGGAGACGTACCAGCTGGAGAAGTTGGTCAGCTGCGCCAGTTCCGCGACGCGCACGACGCGGTCGCTGTTGCCTTCCAGGTACAGGCGCGCGCGCTGCATGCGGCCGAAGACCTGGCGGCGGCGGCTGCGCGAGCGGCCCGGGCAGCGCTGCTCCTGCTGGGCGAACTCGCCCTGCATGGCGGCCAGGTGCAGCAGCATCGGGCGGGCACCGGCGGCATCGCCGGCGCGGGCGGCATTGCGCCACAGGCGCAGCGCGATCAGCAGGTCGGTGCGACCGAGCTGGCTGCGCCCGGGGTACAGCACGCTGTCGGTCAGTTCGGCCAGCGCCTGCAGGCCGGCGCCATCCAGGCCCACGCCGATACACAGGCCGTTGCGATCCGCCTGCACGGTGGGGCGGGAGTCGCGGTCGAAGGCGATCCAGTCACCGGCGCGCAGGCGGAACTTGCCCTCCTTCGATTCGATCCAGGAACGCCCCCGCAGCTGCACCCACAGGGTGAACATGCCGGTGGCGGCGCGCACGCTGCCCAAGCGCGCCACGGCCAGGCACACCGGCGCGCCCGCCGGCGATTCCTGGTCCAACGCCAGCGACAGGCCGCGGTCGGCCGTGATCATTGAGTTCATCGCATACACACCCTGTTTGCCGAAGGGTGCGGATTGTTTTGCCGAATGAGGCGGCAATCAGGACATTTCGGCGAAATCGTGGCGAAATCGTCACGAACCCGGCACCGAAGAAATCACGAAGGTGGTTTTATCAATCCTGACAACAACTTGGATACGGCGCCGACGGGCGGCGCGTCCGCTTTCGGAAGTGTCATGAAGCCGATTCCGGCGCCATCGGTGGGCGCGATGGCCACATACAGCGCGCCATCCTGGCGATCGATGCTGAAGCCGTTGATGGTGCTGAACTCATCGGCCGACAAACATCTCGCACCGGAAGGTTCGACCCCGAGCCAGCCGCCGACCGTCGAGCACTCGACGCTGGACGACAGATAGTAGGCACGGCCCTTACCGGCCAGCGCCCAGCTCCGGTAACGCCAGCGCGCGGGCGCGGCGTCGTCGACATTGGCCAGGCTGGCCGGGGCCAGGTCCGCGCCGATCCGCCACAGGCCACTGCCGGAGAAGCGGGTGAAGAACACCTCGCCGGTATCCGGGTCGTAGCGTGCCTGCGAGACGTCCTCCAGCCGTGCGAGTTCCTGCCAGGGCTGGCGCGAGCGGTCGTACAGGATCAACGTGGCATCGCCCGCCGGTTCGGCCGACAACACCAGGATCCGCGACGGGTCACCGACATGCAGGCCTTGCAGCGGATTCGGCGCGGGCACCTGCAGCACGTTCACCCGGCTTTCGGACGGGATCACTTCATACAGCTGGGCGCGCCCTTCCTCATCACGCCCGATCGCCAGCAGCGAGCGCGAATCGGCGGCCCAGTCGATCGGCTGGCGGGTTTCCGGCAACAGGCCCGGGATGGGCCGCAGCGTATCCGGCCGGGCCAGGTCGGCCCACCACAATGCGTATTCGCCGGAGCGATCCGAAGTGAAAGCCAGCTGGCGGCCATTGGGCGACACCATCGGCTGGGCATCGCGGCCATTGGAGGGAAACAGGTGCTCGCGCCGGTAGGCATCGCGGGCGCTGCTGCGCTGCAGACGGAACAGCCCGAATTGCGGGCGGCGCTGGACGAAGGCCAGCTGCCCGCTGTCCACCGAGATGGAAGGCGACTCGGCATCGCTGAGCCCCATGTCCCACACGCGCCGGGTTTCCATGTCCAGCCGATACAGGCGCGACTGGCTGTCCACGCGGCGGCCGAACACCACGCCGGAGCTGTCCGGCAGCCAATCGAAGCCGCGGATCTCGGCGCGCCCACGGGTGACGCGGCGCGCTTCGCCGCCCTGCGCCGGCATCACCCAGATGCCGCCCAGCTGCGGGTTGCGGATGAAGGCGATCCACTTGCCATCAGGCGAGTAGCGCGGCGAGTAGTCGAAGTCGCGCGGACGGCCACCGTACTGGAGGTCCCGCCAGGCGCCGGTTTCCAGGTCCAGCTCGCGGATGCCGCCGCTGGTGTTGCCGCCGGTCATCGACCCGAACAGCAGTGCATTGCGTCCCGGCACCCAGCTGAAGCTCAACAGCTCGGTATGGTCGCAGCGCGCCACTTCATGCTCGCCCGCCGCGCCGTTGGTGGCCGCCACCATCACCCGGCAACTGCCGTCCTCGGACTGGCGGGAGAACGCAAGCTGACGCCCATCCGGCGACCAGGCCGGCAGGCGGTCGGATTCCCCTGGCGCCGGCACCACCAGTTCGCGCGATGGCGAGTTGCTGGTGGTCTGCAGGCGGATGGACGTGCCGGGTCGATCGTTGGAGATCGAGGCGAACGCCACCATCGAGCCATCCGGCGACAAGGTCGGGGTCAGATCGAAACCCCCGCCCGGCGTGATCAGGCGATACGGCAGACGCGGCATGCCGACGACGCGCTCTTCGCCACCTTCGGCCGCCACCTGGCCCGCATGATGCTGGCGCCACCAGGTCACCGCCAGCAGCGCCACGATGACGCCGAATACCAGGATGCTCACGATGCGCCAGCCAGGATGCCGGCGCGGCGGCATCCTGGCAGATC
>DJAN01000063.1 GCA_002429615.1 Lysobacteraceae bacterium UBA6001 | reverse complement strand
TCCGCCTGCGCCACCTGCGACGGCTTCTTCTACCGCGACCAGGACGTGGCCGTGATCGGCGGCGGCAACACCGCCGTGGAAGAAGCGCTGTACCTGTCCAACATCGCCCGCAAGGTCTACCTGATCCACCGCCGCGACACCCTGCGCGCCGAGAAGATCATGCAGGACAAGCTGTTCGAGAAGGTCAAGGCCGGCAAGATCGAGACGGTGTGGCACCACACCGTGGACGAAGTGCTGGGCAACGATGCCGGTGTGACCGGCGTGCGGGTGAAGTCGGTGCAGGACGGCAGCACCCATGACATCCCGGTGCACGGCTTCTTCGTCGCCATCGGCCACCACCCGAACACCCAGCTGTTCGACGGCCAGCTGGCAATGAACAACGGCTACCTGGAAATCCGCTCGGGCCTGGGCGGCAACGCCACCGAGACCTCGGTCGAGGGCGTGTTCGCCGCCGGCGACGTCGCCGACCAGCATTACCGCCAGGCCATCACCTCGGCCGGTTTCGGCTGCATGGCCGCGCTCGATGCCGAGCGCTTCCTCGACCACGCCGACTGAGCCGGCCATGGCCGCCGAGGTGCGCGGCTACCGCCGGCTGGACAACCTGCCGGCGGCCGCCTGGGACGCACTGCATGACGGGCGCAATCCGTTCGTCCGTCATGCCTTCCTCTCGGGCCTGGAGACCCAGGGCTGCCTGCGCCCGGAATGGGGCTGGAGCCCGCTGCACCTGACCGTGTGGGACGGCGATGAACTGATCGCCGCCGCTCCCGGCTACCTCAAGCAGAACTCGCACGGCGAGTTCGTGTTCGACCACGCCTGGGCCCATGCCTATGCCCAGTACGGGCAGGAATACTTTCCGAAGTGGCTGGGCGCGGTGCCGTATTCGCCGGTCACCGGCCCGCGCCTGCTTGCCCGCGATGCCGACGCCGCGCGCGTGCTGCTCGACGGCATGATCGCGCTGGTCGAGGACAATGGCCTGTCCTCGGCACACGTGAACTTCCACACCGCCGGCGAAGAGGTGCTGTTCGACGCCCATCGCGCGCAGTGGCTGCTGCGGCACGATGTGCAGTACCACTGGCATCGCCAGCCGGACTGGCATGACTTCGATGCCTTCCTGGCGGCGATGGATCACAAGCACCGCAAGAACATCCGCCAGGAACGCAACAAGGTACGCCAGGCGGGTATCGAACTGCGCACGCTGCACGGTGATGAGGCCACGCCGGCCGACCTGGCGGCGATGCACGGCTTCTACCTCAAGACCTTCCACGAATACGGCAATTCGCCGGCGCTGACGCTGGAATTCCTGCAGCACCTGGCGCGGACGATGCCGCGCGCGCTGGTGATCTTCCTGGCCGAGCGCGACGGCAAGCCGCTGGCCGGTGCGCTGTGCCTGCGCGGCAGCGACACCCTGTACGGCCGCTACTGGGGCGGCGACGCCCTGCCCGGCCTGCATTTCGAGACCTGCTACTACCAGGGCATCGAATACTGCCTGCGCGAAGGGCTGGACCGCTTCGAGCCCGGCGCGCAGGGCGAGCACAAGATCGCGCGCGGCTTCCTGCCCACCGAGGTGCGCAGCCGGCACTGGATCGCCGACCCCGGCTTCCGCGAGCCGCTGGCCGAGTGGTGCGCGCAGGAGCGCGCCTCGGTACACCGCTACGCGCGGGACCTGCGCGCGCATTCCCCGTTCCGTCACGCGGACTGAGCCGGATGGCGCGCCATCCCGCCCTGCTCGGCGACGATCCGCTGGCCCCGTTCCCGCCGGTCGAGCAGGCCCTGCGCGACCCGGATGGCCTGCTGGCCATTGGTGGCGACCTGTCGCCAGCGCGCCTGCTCAACGCCTACGCGCACGGCATCTTCCCGTGGTTCTCGCGTGGCCAGCCGATCCTGTGGTGGTCGCCGGATCCGCGGATGACCTTCGATACCGCCAGCTTCCGGCTGTCCTCGCGGCTGCGGCGCGATCTGCGGCGCAGCGCCTGGACGGTCCGCGCCGACACCGCCTTCGATGCGGTGGTGGCGGCCTGCGCGCAGACACCGCGACCCGGCCAGGACGGCACCTGGATCGTGCCGGCGATGCGCCGGGCCTATGGCGAACTGCACCGGCTGGGCCACGCGCATTCGGTGGAGGTGTGGGAAGGCGACGCGCTGGCCGGCGGCATCTATGGGGTTGGTATTGGCCGGATGTTCTTCGGCGAAAGCATGTTCAGCGCGCGCAGCGGCGGCTCGAAGGTGGCGCTGGCGGCGCTGGCCGGGTTCCTGCACGAGCAGGGCTGCCCGCTGATCGACGCGCAGGTGGAGAACCCGCACCTGCTGAGCCTGGGCGCCCGGCATCTGCCGCGCGCGGCTTTCATGGCGCAGGTGCGCGGATTGGTGGCGCAGCCGGCGCTGGAAGGCGCCTGGACCCCGCGATTCGGCGAGCGGGCGGCGGCCGGGCTGGGCTGAGTCGGCCCGATGGGGTCTGTCTGGCGGCAGGTTTCCGGTCGGGGCTGAAGCCCCTCCTACAACGGTCCCAGGCCGCCACGCCGCCCTGATCGCCACACCGCCCTGTAGGAGCGGCTTCAGCCGCGACCGCGAAGACACTGGCCCGCCTGATGCCCAGACCCCAAAGGCACCCCCACACCGTGTTTAACGCAAACTTTGCACACGCCCGCCTAGGAGCGTAAAATCCCCGCCCTTAGGGTCCGCCAAGGGCCATCCCCGAACCGCAGGATTACATGTCGAAAGACGATTCCATCGAATTCGAAGGCACTGTCAGCGAGACGCTGCCGAACACCACTTTCCGGGTCAAGCTGGAGAACGGGCACGAGATCATCGCGCACATCTCCGGCCGCATGCGCAAGAACTACATCCGCATCCTGACCGGCGACCGGGTCAAGGTTGAGATGACCCCGTACGACCTGACCAAGGGCCGCATCACCTACCGCATGAAGTGACGGCCACGCCGTCACCCCGCCTGTAGGAGCGGCTCTGTAGGAGCGGCTTCAGCCGCGACCTCTCACGGTTCGCGCTCAAGCAAAAGGCGGCCTTCCGGCCGCCCTCCTGGTAAACCTCGCAACCGGCGACGCGCAAGCGCCGCCGGTTTTGCCGTGCCCGCGATCCGGGCACGGCATGCCTCGCTTACTCCACCGTCGCCGGCAGCAGGCGCTCGGGCTCGGCCTGGGTCTCCACCACCAGCTCACCGTCCTTGACGTCGATGTTGACCTTGCCGCCGTTGACCAGCTTGCCGAACAGCAGCTCGTCGGCCAGCGGACGCTTGATCTTGTCCTGGATGACCCGCGACATCGGCCGCGCGCCCATCAGCGGGTCGAAGCCATGCTGGGCCAGCCAGTCGCGCGCGGTCGGCGTGGTCGCCAGGCTGACGTGCTTCTCCTGCAGCAGCGCCTCCAGCTCGATCAGGAACTTGTCCACCACGCGCAGGATGTGGTCGAAGCCCAGCGCCTGGAACTGCACCACCGCATCGAGGCGGTTGCGGAATTCCGGGGTGAAGCTGCGCCGGATCGTCTCCATCGCGTCGGTGGAGTGGTCCTGCTTGGTGAAGCCGATGGTCCGCCGCGACGCCTGGGTGGCGCCGGCATTGGTGGTCATCACCAGGATCACGTTCTTGAAGTTGGCCTCGCGCCCGTTGGTATCGGTCAGGATGCCGCGGTCCATGACCTGCAGCAGGATGTTGAAGATGTCCGGGTGGGCCTTCTCCACCTCGTCCAGCAGCAGCACGCAGTGCGGGGTCTTGACGATCTTCTCGGTCAGCAGGCCGCCCTGGTCGAAGCCGACATAGCCCGGGGGCGCACCGATCAGGCGGCTGACCGAATGCGGCTCCATGTACTCGCTCATGTCGAAGCGCACCAGCTCGATGCCCAGCTGCAGCGCGAGCTGGCGGGTCACCTCGGTCTTGCCCACGCCGGTGGGGCCGGCGAACAGGAAGTTGCCGATCGGCTTCTCCGGATTGCCCAGGCCCGACCGCGAGAGCTTGATGGCCGAAGCCAGCGTCTCGATGGCCGGGTCCTGGCCGAAGATCACCATCTTGAGGTTGCGCTCCAGGTGCTGCAGCACGTCCTTGTCGGTCGCGCTGACCTGCTTGGCCGGGATGCGCGCCATCTTGGCGACGATGGTCTCGATCTCCTCGATGTCGATCAGCTCCTTGCGCTCGCCTTCCGGCAGCAGGCGCTGGCGGGCGCCGGCCTCGTCGATGACGTCGATGGCCTTGTCCGGCAGCAGGCGGTCGCCGATGTGCTTGACCGACAGGTCCACCGCCGCCTGCAGCGCGTCATCGGCATAGGTCACGCCGTGGTGCGCCTCGTAGCGGGGCTTGAGGCCCTGCAGGATCTGGAAGGTCTCGCCCACGGTCGGCTCGACGATGTCGATCTTCTGGAAGCGCCGCGCCAGCGCGCGGTCCTTCTCGAAGATGCCGCGGTATTCCTGGAAGGTGGTCGAGCCGATGCAGCGCAGCTCGCCCGACGCCAGCGCCGGCTTGATCAGGTTGGACGCATCCATGGTGCCGCCGGACGCCGAGCCGGCGCCGATGATGGTGTGGATCTCGTCGATGAACAGCACCGCGTTGGGCACCTTCTTCAGCGCGGTCAGCACGCTCTTCAGGCGCTTTTCGAAATCACCGCGGTACTTGGTGCCGGCGACCAGCGCGCCGAGGTCGAGCGAATAGATCACCGCATCGGCCAGCACCTCCGGCACCGCCCCTTCGACGATGCGCTTGGCCAGGCCCTCGGCGATGGCGGTCTTGCCCACGCCGGCCTCGCCCACGTACAGCGGGTTGTTCTTGCGGCGGCGGCACAGCACCTGGATGGTGCGCTCGATCTCGTCGGCACGCCCCACCAGCGGGTCGATGCGGCCCGCGCGGGCCTGCTCGTTGAGGTTGCTGGCGAATTCGGTCAGGGCATCGCCCTTGCCTTCGCCCTCGCCGCCCTCGCCCTTGCCCTCGGCTTCGCCGGAGGCCTGGCCCTCACCCTCCTCACCCAGCTTGGCGATGCCATGGGAGAGGTAGTTGACGATATCCAGCCGGGTGATGTCCTGCTGGTTGAGGAAATACACGGCGTGGGAGTCCTTCTCGCCGAAGATGGCGACCAGCACGTTGGCGCCGGTGACCTCCTTCTTGCCGGAGGACTGCACGTGGTACACGGCGCGTTGCAGCACGCGCTGGAAGCCCAGGGTGGGCTGGGTGTCGCGCCCGTCGTCCTCGGCCAGGCGCGAGACCGAAGCCTCGATCGCCTGCTCCAGGTCGTTGCGCAGGCGGCCGACATCGGCGCCGCAGGCCTTCAGGACGGCTTGCGCGGACGGGTTGTCCAGCAGCGCCAACAGCAGGTGCTCGACGGTCATGAACTCATGACGCGCTTCGCGGGCCCGCTTGTAGCACTGGCCGATGGTTTGCTCGAGGTCTTTGCTGAACATGTGGAAGCTCCGACGGCTGATGCCAACAATATGCGGCTTCGGGCAGGATTTTCCACAACCCTATCGGAGGGCCATGTTCACGCGGCGTTAGTACGCCGACGGCGCCACAGCGTTGCAGCCATGGGACGCCCACAAACCGGTCAGGTCTGCTCCATCGTGCACAGCAGCGGATGCTGGTTCATCCGCGAGAATTCGTTGACCTGGGCGACCTTGGACTCGGCGACCTCGCGGGTGTAGACCCCGCAGACGCCGCGGCCGCGCGTATGCACGTGCAGCATCACCTGGGTGGCCTTTTCCAGGTCCATCGAGAAAAACTGCTGCAGCACGGTCACCACGAAGTCCATCGGGGTGTAATCGTCGTTGAGCAGCAGGACCTGGTAGCGCGGCGGCGGAGCGACTTCCGGACGGCCGGTCTCGACCAGTACGCCGTGGTCGTGTTCGTGGGAGGGCTTGCGGGGCATCGCGACATTATAGGTGCGGGGGCGGATGGAATGGACGATTCACGTCCCGCCCCGCACAATTCGGCCCTTCCCCCGGAATTCAAGCCCGATGAAGCGCCTGCCGGCCGCCGCAGCATTGCTGGCGGCATTGATCTGCCCGCCGCTGCTCGCCGCCCCGCCCGCGAACACGCACGCCGCCCCCGACGCGAAGACCGACGCCAGCGCCGGCACCGATGCCGCGCTGGGTCAGCGCCTGCGCGCGCTGGGGCTGGAGCCGAAGGTCGACGCCGACGGTGACTACCGCCTGCTGTTCGCCCTCGATGGCGGCCGCCAGCAGGTGACCTACGTGCGCTCGCACACCGAACGCTTCGGCCAGCTGGAGATCCGCGAGATCTGGTCGCCGGCCTACCAGGCCCCGGGCGACACGCTGCCGGCCGACATCGCCAACCGTCTGCTGCAGGACGGCCAGGAGAACATCCTCGGCGCCTGGGTGCGCCAGGACGGCACCGCGATCTACGTCACCCGGATCCCGGCCGACCTGTCCGGCCCTGCGCTGTCGGACGCCATCGAGGCGACCACGCGCGCCGCCGACGCGATGGAAGCGCAGCTCGCACCGGGCCAGGACCACTTCTGATGGCCGCCCCGCGCCCGCCCGCGCCGCACGTCACCGTGGCCACCGTGGTGGTCCGCGACGGCCGCCTGCTGCAGGTGGTCGAGCGCATCGACGGCCGCGAGGTGATCAACCAGCCGGCCGGCCACCTGGAACCGGACGAGACGCTGCTGGACGCCGCCCTGCGCGAAACCCGCGAGGAGACCGGCTGGGACGTGCGCCTGACCGCCTTCATCGGCTGCTACCAGTGGACCGCACCGGATGGCGAGCCCTACCTGCGCTTCGCCTTCGCCGCCGACCCGGTCGCGCACGACCCCTCGCGCCCGCTTGATGACGGCATCCTCTCCGCGCCGTGGATGACCCCGGAGGAACTGCGGGCCGACCCGGCGCGCCTGCGCAGCCCGCTGGTCTGGCAGGTGGTGGCCGACTACCTGGGTGGGCAGCGCTATCCGTTGTCGCTGGTGCGGCCGCTGTGAGCGCCGCACCGCGCATCGTCGTCGGCGTCTCCGGCGGCGTGGACTCCTCCGTCGCCGCCTGGCGCCTGGTGCAGCAGGGCGAAGCGGTGGCCGGACTGTTCATGCAGAACTGGGCCGATGACGGCAGCGGCGACTGCCGCGCCGAGGACGACCGCCGCGACGCCGTCGCCGTCTGCGGCCGGCTCGGCATTCCGTTCCACTTCCGCGATTTCTCCAGCGAATACTGGCAGGGCGTGTTCGCGCACTTCCTGGCCGAGTACGCCGCCGGCCGCACCCCGAACCCGGACGTGCTGTGCAACCGCGAAGTGAAGTTCAAGCACTTCCTCGACGCCGCGCACGAACTCGGCGCCGAGCGCATCGCCACCGGCCACTACGCGCGCGTCGCGCATGAGGGCGGGCGCTGGCGCCTGCTGCGCGGCGTGGACACCGGCAAGGACCAGAGCTACTTCCTGCACCAGCTGGGCCAGGCGCAGCTGGCCGCCACGCTGTTCCCGATCGGCGACCTGCACAAGCCCGACCTGCGCCGCCTGGCCCGCGAGGCCGGCCTGCAGACGCATGCCAAGAAGGACTCCACCGGCATCTGCTTCATCGGCGAGCGCGACTTCCGCGAATTCCTTGGACGCTACCTGCCGGCCAAGGCCGGCGAGATCCGCGACCCGCAGGGCGTGCGCATCGCCGAGCATCCGGGCGTGTTCTATTTCACCCTGGGCCAGCGCGAGGGCCTGAACATCGGCGGCGTGCGCGGCCGCGCGGCCGCGCCTTGGTATGTCGTCGGCAAGGACGTGGCCAACAACGTGCTCTATGTCGACCAGGACCGCGAAAGTCCGTGGCTGATGTCCACCACGTTGCGCTCGGAGCAGGCGCACTGGATCGCCGGCGCCCCGCCGGCGCGGCGCTTCGACTGCACCGCGCAGACCCGTTACCGCCAGCCCGACGAGCCCTGCACGGTGGAAGTGCGCGACGACGGCTGCGTGGACGTGCGCTTCGCCCGGCCGCAACGCGCGGTCACGCCGGGGCAGTCGCTGGTGCTGTATGACGGCGACGAATGCCTGGGTGGCGCGGTGATCGCGCACACCGATGCCCCGCAGGCGCAGGCATCTTCTTTTCACGCAACCGAGGTATTGGCTCGATGACCGCCCCGATGGACAACCGCGTGCTGGCGCTTGCCGGCCTGGCCCAGGCCCTGCAACAGGTGCGGCGCATCGCCGAAACCGGCCACTCCGAGGCCTCCAGCGTGCGCACCGCAATGGACAGCGTGTTCCGCATCGACGCCGACTCGCCCGAAGCGGTGTATGGCAACCGTCATCAGGTCGCGCAGGGCCTGCGCCTGCTGCACAACTACTTCAGCAACCAGGGCCAGGACGACGTACTGCCGCGGCTGGCGTTGGCGGTACTGCAGCTGGAGCGGCGCTTCGTGCGCGACGCGGCCACCGTGGCGGCGGTATCCAGCGGCATCGCGCGTGCCGAGCGCCAGGCGCGTGAGCTGGGCGACAGCGGCCATCCCGACGTGTTGGCGGCGATGGGCGGGCTGTACGCCGACACCATCAGCCAGCTCAAGCCGCGGGTGATGGTCCAGGGCAACCCGCACTATCTGGCCCAGGCCAACGTGGTCGCCGAGATCCGCGCGCTGCTGCTGGCGGCGGTGCGCTCGGCGGTGCTGTGGCGGCAGATGGGCGGCAGCCTGTGGGACTTCCTGTTCGGCAAGCGCGCGATGATCGAAGCGGTCAACAAGAGCTTGCGCTAAGGGAGAGTCCGCTTCGCGGCTTCCCGCCAAAGTTTTGCCACGCAAAACTTTGGACCCCAACACCTCACCTCGCCCCCCGCGCCTCCCTTAACAAAAGGGAGCTGTCCTCCGGTGGGCGCCATGGCATCTGCCTTTGATCTTCTGACCGGTCGCGGCGGTTTGTCGGGCGTCCGGGGGGCTTGCCCTGGCGGGGGCGTAGGGCGACATGGATGTCGCCCTTCGAGCCCCGCATGGATGCAGCTTTTGGCGCCCCCCGCCAGGGCAAGCGCCCCCGGGCGCCGCGCGATAGCAACAGAACAGCCGCACGCAGCCCTCACCCCCAACCGCAAGCCAGAGAAAAGCCCCCACCAAACCGAGCCCCGGTGAATACGTAAAGGCAAGACGCGACTAAAGACCCCGCCCCCACGGCCGATACAGCAATCGTGATTCTGCCGAGAACGCCCATGTATTCACGCCCCCTCATCCGTATGGCCGCCCCGCTGGCCCTGACCCTGTTGTTGCCGCTCGCCGTGGCGCTGGACTGGCCCGGCTTCGTGCGCTGGGCCATCCTGGTCACGCTGACCTTGAGTTGGCTGGGCTTCGCCGCCTGGAGCGTGTGGTCGCAGGCGCGGCGCCACCCCGACCATTCCCGCGTGCTGCGCGAGCAGGACCAGCTGCTCAATGAACTGCGCAGCTTCGTCAGCAATGAAGTCGACGGCTCGCGCGCCGAAGTCGAGCGGGCCCGCGAACTGATCCGCCAGGCCGTCGCCGGGCTGGGCGGCAGCTTCGACGCCATGAACCGCAAGTCGCGCCAGCAGAGCCTGGCCCTGGCCCGCATCGTCGACCGCGCCGGTGACGACGGCAGCGCCGGCGTCGACGTCGCCCGCTTCGCCCAGCACGCCAGCTCGCGCATGGAGCAGCTGGTCGAAGCCCTGGAGCAGGTCAGCGGCCAGAGCAACACCACCGTCCACCACATCGACGAGATGGCCCAGCACCTGGACGGCATCTTCGCCCTGCTGGAAGACGTCAAGTCGATCGCCGACCAGACCAACCTGCTGGCGCTGAACGCCGCTATCGAAGCGGCGCGTGCCGGTGAAGCCGGTCGCGGCTTCGCGGTCGTCGCCGACGAAGTGCGCAACCTGTCCGAGCGCTCCACCACCTTCAACGAGCAGATCCGCAAGCTGGCCCACAGCTCCAAGGAATCCATCGCCAAGGTGCGCGAGACCGTCTCGCACATGGCCTCGCGCCACCAGGACCGCTCGCGCGAAGCCCGCCACGAATCGGCAGCGATGCTGGAGAACGTGGCCGCGATCAACGCCTCGCTGGGCGAAGGCATGCGCGAGATTTCCGAGTGCGCCCGCGCCATCGACGGCAGCGTCGCCGAAGCGGTGCGCGCCCTGCAGTTCGAGGACATTGCCACCCAGACCCTGAGCGGCGTGCATACCCACCTGGACCGCCTGACCGCGATCAACCGCGAAGCCGTCGCCCTGCAGGAACTCCTGCACCGCAACGGCGGCGTGCTGGATGGCGACCTGATCCAGGCCCTGCAGCGCGTCGGCAGCCGCCTGCGCGAGATGCGCAGCGAATGGGAGCGTCCGCCGCACAAGCCGGTATCGCAGCAGGGCATGGGCGCCGGCACGGTCGAGCTGTTCTGATCCGCACCGCGTCCTCGCACAACCCCGGCTCCGGCCGGGGTTTCGCGTTCCAGCCCCACCGCCCTCGCCTGCCGGCCTTGCCATGACCGACCCTTCCCGCCCCCTGCCGTCCGCCGGCACCACCCACGAAGCCTTCGCGCGGCTGGAATCGGCGGCGCGGCGCGAACTGGTGCGGCTGGCGCAGGCGATGCCCGCGCAGGCACCGGAAGCCGATCCGCTGCTGGCGCACGTGGCGTGGGACCTGGGATTGACCGGGGACGACCTGCTGCCGGGTTGAGGCCATCCCAGCCTGCGCCGGCGTGGCGCCGCACCCTCGCCACGCGGATATGATGGGCCGGGATGCAGGCGCCGCAGGGGGCATCGTTGATCGGCTTTCTATTTCTTGCATTGATCGCCGTCGCCGGCGGGTATTTCCGGCGGTTCAAAAACCAGCGCATTGAGCAGGAACTGCGCCAGAGCATCGCGCGCCAGACGTTCCAGACAGAACTTGGCCCCCTCAGCGGCGCTGCACTGAAGGTGGTGAAGATCTACCAGGCTCCCTCCCGCGTGCGCCGTTGGGATCCAGTATTGGAGCTTGCCTTCCGCGACGACCCCTATGGCGGCGACGCGTTCTGGTATTGCGTCGGACCGGGACCCAGCTACTTCCTTGCGATCGCCATGCTGCAGGCCGGCAGCGGCAAGGTCGACGCGACGTGGATCATCCGCCCGCTGACCGAAGCCCGCATGCGCGGCGCGTTGATCGGCGACCGCAAGGCCACCGCCCTGGCGTTCGGCAGCGCGGTCGAAGGCTGAGCGCCCACCGAAAGCGCGTTCAGCCCTGCCCTTGCCCCTGCTCCGGCAACAGCGCCAGCAGGTCCGTCACCCCGACATCCACGCCCGCCTGCGAGAACAGCGTCGTCACCTGCCCGCGATGATGGGTCTGGTGGTTGAAGAAGTGCGCCAGCAGGCCGAAGAAGTTCTTGTCGGATACCACGCCACGCGAGTTCGCGTAGTGCAGCGCCACGTCCAGGTCCGGCTCGGCGATCGACTCAGCCCACCCGACGATCAGCGCATCCAGCCAGCGGCGATGCGCCGCCAGCGCCGGCAAGTCCGTATAGCGGTCCAGATCGGCGAAATCCGGCGCCGGCAACGCGCGCACCGGGTCGAGCGCGGCATGCGCGGCCGGATGGCGCGCGAAGCGCTGCAGCCAGATCGTGTCGGCGATGACCAGATGGTTGAGCGTGCGCAGGATCGAGCCGAAGAACGCCTGCCGGTCAGCGGCCAGCGCCGCCGGATCGAGCCGTGCCGCGGCCAGCAGCAGCTTGTCGTTCATCCACTGGTTGTAGGCCGCCATCTGGCGGACGAGATCGGTACGGTTCATGGCCGTCATTGTCGCGCCGGATACCGCGCAAAAAGAAACCCCCTCCGAAGAGGGGGTCTCACATCACCGCGTGCGCTGGCGCCAAGGCCTCAGCCAGTCGCCAGGGTCAGGCGCTGCCCCAGCCGCCCGCCCACTTCGGCCTCGCGCAGCCACTGTGCCAGGTCGCGCGGCGCCAGCGGCCGCGAATAGAAGTAGCCCTGGATCTCGTCGCAGCCCTGCTGGCGCAGCAGCGCGTCTTCCTGCACCGTCTCCACACCCTCGGCCACCACCTGCATGCCCAGCGCATGGCCCAGGTGCACGATCGCCTGGGTCACCTCGGCGGTGTTGGCATCGGCCAGCATGCCCTGCACGAAGCTGCGGTCGATCTTCAGACGTTGCACCGGGAAGCGGTTGAGGTAATGCAGGTTGGAGAAGCCGGTACCGAAGTCGTCCACCGCCAGCAGCACGCCGTTCTGCTCGAACAGGTCGAAGCAGCGGCGCAGCGCCTCGCTATCGCGGATCAGCGCCGACTCGGTCAGCTCCAACTCCAGCCGTTGCGGCAGCCAGCCATTGGCGCGGCAGATCTCCAGCACGCGCTCGGCGAAGCCGCGATCACGCAGCTGCACTGCCGAGACGTTCACCGCGATGCGGCTGAACTGCAGCCCCATCTCGTCCCACAGCACCGCCTGGCGGCAGGCCTCGCCCAGCACCCAGTCGCCCAGGCGCACGATCTCGCCGCATTCCTCGGCGATCGGAATGAACTCGGCCGGGCTGCAGAAGCCGTGCCCCGGACGATGCCAGCGCAGCAGCGCCTCGATCGCCGGCGCACTCTCGCCCGCGGTGGGCACCAGCGGCTGGTAGACCAGCGAGAACTCATCGCGGTCCAGCGCGCCATGCAGCGCATGTTCCAGCTCCAGGCGGCGCTGCGCACGCAGCAGCACGTCCTGGCTGTAGTAATGGAAGGTATTGCGCCCGGACTCCTTGGCCGCGTACATCGCCGCGTCGGCGGCGCGCAGCAGGCCATCGAAATCTTCCAGGTCCGGCGCCTGCAGCGCGATGCCGATGCTGGCGCTGACCTTCAGCGTGATGTGGTCCTTGCGTAGCGGCTCGCCGAGCGCGGCCAGCAGCTTGCGCGCCACGTGGCCGGCGTCTTCCGGCTCGGCCAGGTCGCGCAGCACCACAACGAACTCGTCGTCGCTGAAGCGGCCGAACAGGTCGCTGTTGCGCAGCTGCTGGTGCAGGCGGGTGGACGCCAGCTTCAGCAAGGTGTCGCCCGTGGCGTGACCAAAGGAGTCGTTGATGCTCTTGAAGCCATCCAGGTCGATCAACAGCATCGCCAGGGTCTGGCCGCGCTCGCGTGCCTCGGCCATCGCCTCCTCGGCGCGCTCGCGCAGCAGGAAGCGGTTCGGCAGGCCGGTGAGGCGGTCGTAATGGGCGAGCAGCTCGATGCGCTCGTTGGCCTCGCGCTCGCGGCTGATGTCACGGAACAGCACCACGAAGCGCGGCGGCAGGCCCTCGCGGCGGTCCAGCTCGATCAGCACCTGCACCCACACGCGCTGGCCGGAGTTGCGGTAGAAGCACAGCTCCAGCTGCTCGGGCAGGCCGCCGTCGGCGATGCGCAGCAGCGCGGCCTCGAAGGTGTCGCGCGAATCCTGGGTGTAGAGCGAAAGCGCCTGCTCCAGCGTGATCGGTTCCTTGCGCAGGCCGTGGATGCGATAGCACTCCTCGGTCCACTGCATGCGCCGGGTATCGACCTCGATCTCGCAGCCACCGATGCGGCCGAGCGCGGAGACGCGGTTGAGCAGCTCGGTACGCCAGCGGATCAGCGCGTCGGTCTGGCGCTGTTCGGTGACGTTCTGCACCTGCCCGACCAGGCGCAGCAGCACGCCATCGCCGTCGAACACCGGCTGCGCCCACACCCGCAGGTGCTGCGCCGATTGACCCGGCACACTCAGCTCCAGCTCGAAATGCAGCGGCTCGCCCAGCTTGCGCAGGCGGCGCCAGGCGCCGCGCAGGGTGGCCCGGGCTTCGGCGCCGAGCTGGCGCAGCACGCTGCGCGCACGCCGCGGCGGCGGCTCGGACAGCGCGAGCTGGCCGACAAAATCCTCCGACAGCCACAGGCGGTCGCGCCGGCAGTCCCAGCTCCAGCTGCCCATGCTGGCGATGCGCTGGGCTTCCTCCAGCTGCGCCTGCTGCTCGCGCAGCTGCTGTTCGAGCAGCTTGTGCTCGTGGATGTCGGTATGCGTGCCGAGCATGCGCAGCGGCCGGCCATCGGCCGAGCGCGAGACCACGCGGCCGCGATCCAGGATCCAGCGCCACTCTCCATCACGCTGGCGCAGGCGGAATTCGGCGGTATAGCTGTCGGTCTCGCCGGCCAGGTGCGCGTGCACGGCAGCGCTGACCCGCGGATGGTCTTCCGGATGCATCAGTTCGGACAGCGCGGCCAGGTTGCCCGGCAAGCTCTGGTCGTCATAGCCGAGCATGCGTTTCCAGCGCTCGGAGCGGTAGACGATGTCGGCGGCGATGTCCCAGTCCCACAGCCCATGCTCGGCGCTGTCCAGGCCGATTTCCCAGCGGCTGGCCACCGCGCCGGCCGGCTCGGGAATGCTCAGGGTGAAGGCGATCAGTTCGCCGTGTTCGTCGCGCACGCCGCGCAGCCAGCCATCCCACTGGCCGCTGCCGCTGGGCAGCACGCAGCCGACCATGCCGCCTTCGCGGCGCAGGCGCTCGCGGTTGTCGGCGAGCTGGTCCACATACAGCGCCAGCGTCGCTGGCAGGCCAAGCGCTTGCGCGGCGGCATTGGCCGCCAACGGACGCCCATGCGGATCCAGCACCACCACCGCGGAGGTGAGCGGATGCTGCAACAAGCTTGCGATGACGCCTGGATCCACGCTGGGAAGCTCCGCTTCTCTTGCCCCCCTGGGGACGGGGGGGACGTGATGGTTAACGGCCGCCCCCGGAAATAGTTGAGCGGCGGGCTTGCCGGTCCGGGCCCGGGCCGCCCGCAAACCGTGACGGACGCACTAAGATGGGGCGATGCCCGCTGGCGCCCTCGCCTCCATGCCCGACGATCGCAGCCACCCTGCCCTCTCCGTGTCCCTATCCGGCCAGCGCCTCGGCCGGCGCCTGCGCGCGGGCATCTGGGCCCTGACCGGCGCCTACCTCGGGCTGGGCCTGATCTGGCTGCTCGCCGGTGACACCCTGATCCGCCTCGCGCATCCGGACGCGGCCGGCTTCCATCGCCTGCTGGGCGTGGACGGCCTGGCGCTGGTGGTGGTGTCGACGCTGCTGCTGCATTTCGGCCTGCGCCACCTGGCCCGCGGGCTCGGCAGCGAACACGAGGCGCTCGCGCACTCGGTGGCGCTGCTGCACGAGAAATTCCATGCCCTGCCGGTCCCGGTATGGGCCTACGACCTGCAGAGCCTGCGCATCCTCGACGCCAACCCGGCAGCGCTGGCGTTCTTCGGGCACACCCGCGAGCAGTTCCTCGCGCTGAACCTGGATGCGGTCTGGCCGTCCAGCGAACGCCAGCGCTTTACCGAGATCATCGACAACCTGCGCGCCCTGCCCGGCGAGAACTGCGTCTTGACCGAGCCGCTGGTCACCCGCGACGGCCTGCGTGACGTCGAGGTACGCAGCAGCCCGCTGGAAGTGCCCGGCGGGCAGGCGCGGCTGGTGGTGGCCATCGACCGCAGTGCCGAGCGCCGCGCCGAACGCCAGCGCGCCGAGCTGCTGCAGCTGCTGGAGGAAGCGCAGAGCGTCGCCCGGCTCGGCTCCTGGGAGCTGGACCCGAGCACCGGCCTGGGCCGTTTCTCGCCGGAGGTCTACCGCATCGTCGCCCGTCCGCTACCGGACAACCAGCGCTGGCACCGCTTCGAGGAGCTGCTGGCCGGGGTGGACCTGGTCACCCAGGTCCGCATCGACCGCCTGATCGACGACATGTGCGGGGTCGGCACCGTGCAGATCGACGTGCTGCTGCCGCTGATCGCCGGTGACGGCCAGTCGCGGATGGCGCATCTGCGCGCCGAGAGCGGCATCGGGCCGGATGGGCGGCGCCGCGTCCACGGCACCCTGCAGGACGTGACCGAGCGCGAGCAGTCGCGGCGCCTGCTGCGCGAGCGCGAGGAGCAGTTCCGTGAACTGGTGCGGGTGCTGCCGGACGGGGTGATGATCCTGTCCGACGAGCGCGTCATGTACGCCAACCCGGCCTGCGCCGGCCAGTTCGGCTATCCCGGCGAATCGCTGCTTGGCGAGCCGTTGTCCGCGCTGGTCGCCGACGCGGACCTGCCGCTGGTGCGCGACCAGCTCGCCGCGCAGACCCCGCGCGCCGAGTTCTCGCCGGCGCGACGCATGCGCCGGCGCGACCAGAGCCAGTTCCAGGCCGGGCTGTCGGTGGGCGCGGTGCGCTACGGCGGGCGCGACTGCCGGCTGCTGGTGGTACGCGACCTCAGCGAACCGGAGCGCATGCGCGATGCCCTGGCCGCCAGCAACCACGAGCTGCAGGCCATGGCCAAGCGGCTGTTCTCGCTGCAGGAAGACGAGCGCCGCGCGATCTCGCGCGACCTGCACGATGACATCGGCCAGGCGATCACCGCGATGAAGCTGTCGGCGCACGCGGCGATGGAAGAGGACGAGGACGAGGCGCGTCGCGACAACCTGCAGGAGATCGTCGACCTCGCCGACACCACCGTCACCAAGCTGCGCAACCTCTCAATGCTGCTGCGCCCGCCGCAGCTCGATGCGCTGGGCCTGGAAGCGGCCCTGCGCTGGCAGGCCTCCTCGTTGTTCCGTGGCAAGCCGCAGCGGCTGGACATGGACATCCAGTCCCTGCGCCAGCGCCCCAGCAACGAGATCGAACAGGCCTGCTTCCGCATCGCCCAGGAGAGCCTGACCAACGTGCTGCGCCACGCCTGCGCCGGCGAGGTCAACATGCTGCTGCGCGATCACGAACGCGGCGGCCTGTACCTGGAAGTCAACGACGACGGCGATGGTTTCGAGCCGGAGGGTCCGCGCGGCCTCGGCCTGGTGGTTATGCGCGAACGCGCACAGACCGCGGGCGGTACCCTGACGATAGAATCGGCACCAGGCGCAGGCACGCGCGTGCGCCTGCACCTGCCCTACCAGGCCGCCGGAGAACCGGCCGCCCGCGACAACGGACGTTGAACCTGATGTGGAATCCCGCACTACCGCCTGGACTGGACATCAACAAACCGCAACGCCTCGGGGCCGGCAACCCGGAACTGCTGAGACTGGTCGACGCCGCCGCCTCCGGGGGCACGCCGATGATGATCCTGCATGTGGACATCGACCACTTCGCCTCGATCAACGAGAACATGAGCGCCGAAGTCGGCGACCAGGCCCTGGCCCTGCTCGCGCAGCGCCTGCAGGCCCACCTCGGCACCCGCGGCCGGCTGTGGCGCCACGGCAGCGACGAGATGGTGATCGTCGCCCCGCGCCAGGACGGCGCGATGCTGCCGGAGGACTTCGCCGAGGACATCCGCCAGCAGATCGAGTTGCCGCTGTCGGTATTGCCCTACACCTTGTTCATGACCGGCACGGTCGGCATCAGCCTGTGCCCGGAACACGGCACCCAGCTGTCGGCCCTGCTCGACCATGCCGAGGAAGCCAACTACCAGGCCGGCCGCGAAGGCGGCAACACCGTGCGCCTATACGCGCGCAACTCGCCGGCCAGCGCGCACAGCGAGAGCATCATCGCGCGGCAGATCGTCGATGCCATCCCGCATGGCGAACTGCGCCTGCGCTACCAGCCGCTGGTGAGCGCGCGCGACGGCCGCATCGTCGGCATGGAAGCGCTGCTGCGCTGGCAGTCGCCGACGCTGGGCATGCTGGTGCCGGAGCGCTTCATGCGCACCGCCGAACGCCTGGGCGTGATCGTGCAGCTGGGCGAATGGGTGCTGCAGAACGCCATCAAGCAGGCGCGCCAGTGGCGCGACCAGGGCTTCGACGACTTCAACATCGCCATCAACGTCTCCACCCTGCAGCTGCTGCGGCCGAGCTTCTTCAACGAAGTGCTGGCCACGCTGCAGTCCAGCGGCGTACCGGCCAGTTCGCTGACGCTGGAAATCAACGAAAGCGCGCTGACCAACAACGTCAACTTCGTCCACGAGACGATGGCCAACCTGCGCAACGAAGGCATCAGCCTGAGCCTGGACAACTTCGGCACCGGCGACTCGAGCCTGAGCGCACTGGTGCGCTACCCGGTGGACCGGCTGAAGATCGACCGCAGCTTCATCAAGAGCGCCCCGGCCGGCAGCCGCGAAGCCGCCATCGCCCGCGCCATCATCGCCATGGGCCACCAGCTGGGCATGACGGTGATCGCCAACGGCGTTGAATCGCAGGCCCAGCTCGGCTTCCTGCGCCGCAACGACTGCGACATCTTCCAGGGCTACATGTTCGGCGAACCGATGTCGGCCGAATCGGCCGGCATGGCGCTGCGGCGGCGTTATCTGCGCCCGGAATCCTTCGCCGAGACCCGCCCGGACCGCACCCTGCTGCTGCTCGACGACGAAGAGAACGTGCTGCGCTCGCTGGTGCGCCTGTTCCGTCGCGACGGCTACCGCATCCTGGCCGCTGGCAACGTGCGCGACGCCTTCGACCTGCTCGCCACCAACGACGTGCAGGTGATCCTGTCGGACCAGCGCATGTCGGACATGAGCGGCACCGAATTCCTGGGCCGGGTGAAGATGCTCTATCCGGACACCGTGCGGCTGGTGCTGTCGGGTTATACGGACCTGGCGACGGTGACCGAAGCGATCAACCGCGGCGCGATCTACCGGTTCCTGACCAAGCCCTGGAACGACGACGAACTGCGCGAGCACATCCGCCAGGCGTTCCGCACGCACGACGAACTCCGCAAGGGCCGCGATGGCGCTGGCGCCCCGGGTCGGGATGGCGCGTTCGGCGACGAAGGATGACACCGCGCGCGGCGCATCGTCGCGGGTAAGCGCGTGTGGGTTGAAAAATCGGATGGTGGCCATGCCGGGGTCGATGCGACCCTGCTGTTCGGAACGCACGAAGTGCTTGTCGAACAAGCGAATGGAGGCCATGGCATGTCGACCAGGAAGCATCGCATTGAACGCAGATCGCGAATCGCGCGCAGCACCGCGCGGGTATTGAACGCGCCCTTTTACGACGTCCGCACCGACGCCTGTCCCCCGCTGTGGCTGCCCGACCTGTGGCGGGTGGTGGACGCACCGGTGGGTGAAGTGCGCATCGTGGCCGAACCCGGCAGGCTGACGGTCATCCTGCCGACGTCATCGCCGCCGGTGCCGGTGATGACAACGGCCCCGGCAAGAAACTTCCATTGGGACGAGCTGCGGGTGGCTGCTGGCGTGGTGGCGGTCGGCTGAGATCGCGGCGTCGCGGCTGAAGCCGCTCCTACAGGGGCGGCGAATCATCGCGAGAAAGAGAAACACCAGAAGTCGCCGGCAACCGCGCTCGCCCCTGCGGTTCGATCCGCTGACATGAAACCGTCGGGCGTCCGGGGGCAGGCCCTTTCCGGGACCGTTGGCGCCATGGATGGCGCCATCGAGC
>DJAN01000125.1 GCA_002429615.1 Lysobacteraceae bacterium UBA6001 | reverse complement strand
GGATGGATTCACGGCGTGTCCCGGCAGGGCCTGCCCACCGGCCGCCGCGCGACCCACCCGGAACAGCCGCGCCTTTAGCGCAACCCCGTCTCGGCACGCGCAATCACCAGCCGCTGGATCTCCGAAGTGCCCTCGTAGATCTCGGTGATCTTGGCATCGCGGAAATACCGCTCCAGCGGCATTTCCTTGGAATACCCCATGCCGCCATGGATCTGCACGGCCTGATGGGTGATCCACATCGCCGCCTCGGACGCCGTGAGCTTGGCCACCGCCGCCTCGGTGCCGAACTTCTGGCCCTTGGACTTCAGCCAAGCCGCCCGCAAGGTCAGCAGCAGCGCCGCATCGAGCTTGCACTTCATGTCGGCAATCTTGGCCTGGGTCATCTGGAACGTGCCGATGGCCGCCCCGAACGCCTGGCGCTCGCGTGCATACGCCAGCGTCGCCTCGTAAGCCGCGCGGGCGATGCCGATCGCCTGCGAGGCGATGCCGATGCGGCCCGCATCCAGCACGCCCATCGCGATCTTGAAGCCCTCGCCCTCCGCGCCGACCACGTCCTCCGGCTGTGCCACGTAGTCGGCGAACTCGATCTCGCAGGTCGCCGACGCGCGGATGCCGAGCTTGGGCTCGGTCTTGCCGCGGCCAAAGCCCGGCTTGGCGGTGTCGATCATGAAGGCGGTGATGCCGCGCGCGCCCTGCTCCGGCGCCGTCATCGCGAACAGGATGATGTACTTGGCCACCGGGCCGGAGGTGATCCAGCTCTTCTTGCCGTTGATCACGTAAGTGCCGTCCGCCTGCTTCACCGCCCGGCAGCGCATCGCCGACGCATCCGAGCCGGACTGCGGCTCGGTCAGCGCGAACGCGCCGATCTCGCTGCCATCGGCGATCGCGCGCACGTACTTCTGCTTCTGCGCTTCACTGCCGTGCTTGAGGATGCCGCTGCAGAACAGCGAATTGTTGACCGACATGATCGTCGAGTGGGCGCCGTCGCCGGCCGCGATCTCGATCATGGCCAGCACGTAGGACACCGGGTCCATGCCCGCGCCGCCGTACTCGTCCGGCACCTCGATGCCCATCAGTCCGTTCTCGCCGAGCAGGCGGATGTTCTCCAGCGGGAACTCGCCGCTGCGGTCGAAGTGCTCGGCGCTCGGCGCGATCTTTTCCTGGGCGATCCGGCGCGCGACGTCCTGGATCATCAATTGTTCTTCGGTAAAGCTGAAATCCACGTCCGAACCCTCCGGGGGCGCAATGTCGACCCCATTGTAGCGCCAACCATTCGCATGCGTATGTAGGTTGACCCGCCCCGGTCTGGCCCTAAAATATCTCGCTATCGAGATATAGAGATATTTATGGACCTGGAAGACTGGTCGACCCGCCTGAAGGTCTTTGCCGACGCCACCCGCGTGCGCCTGCTCGCCCTGCTGGAGCAGGAGGAGCTGACCGTGGCCGAACTGTCCGGCATCACCCGCCTGGCGCAGCCTCGGGTCTCCACCCACCTGGCCAAGCTGAAGGAGGCCGGGCTGGTGCGCGACCGCCGCGCCGGCGTCTCGGCCTACTACCGCTTCGACGAAGCCGCCCTGGACCCGGCCCAGCGTGCCCTGTGGCAGGCGCTGAGCAACGGCAGCGACGACCCGCTGCTGCGCCAGGACGCCGAGCGCGTGGCCGGCGTGCTGGCGATGCGCGCCGCCGACCAGAACTGGGCCGACTCGGTGGCCGGCGACATGGAGCGCCACTACTCCCCCGGCCGCACCTGGGAAGCGCTCGCCCGCAGCGCCCTGCCGCTGCTGGAGACCGGCGACGTGCTCGACATCGCCTCCGGCGACGGCGTGCTGGCCGAGCTGGTCGCCCCGCACGCGCAGCGCTACGTCTGCATCGACACCAGCGCCCGCGTGGTGGCGGCCGCCAGCGAGCGCCTGCGCCGCTTGGCGAACGTGGAGGTACGCGAGGGCGACATGCATGCCCTGCCGTTTGCCGAACGCAGCTTCGACCTGGTCGTGCTGATGCACGCCCTGACCTATGCCGCCAAGCCGGCGCAGGCGGTGGCCGAGGCCGCGCGCGTGCTGCGCCCGGGCGGGCGCCTGCTGCTGTGCAGCCTGGCCAAGCACGAGCATCGCGCCGCGGTGGAGGCCTATGGCCACGTCAACCTCGGCTTCAGCGCCAAGGAGCTGCGCAAGTTCGTCGAGAAGGCTGGCCTGGAAGTGTCGAGCCTGGAGACGGTGACGCGCGAGAAGCGCCCGCCGCATTTCGAGGTGATCTCGCTGATCGCCGCCAAGCCCTGATCCGGAGCCGCGCATGAGCACCGCCCTGCCCTGGCTGCATCCCGAACGCGCCGACAAGCTCGCCCGCGCCCTGCGCGAGCGCATCCTGATCATCGACGGCGCGATGGGCACGATGATCCAGCGCCACCACCTGGAAGAAGGCGACTACCGCGGCGAGCGCTTCGCCGGCGGCTACGACCAGCAGCACGACCATGTCCACGGGGAAGGCTGCGGCCACGACCTCAAGGGCAACAACGACCTGCTGCTGCTCACCCGCCCGGACGTGATCGCCGGCATCCACACCGCTTACCTGGAAGCCGGCGCGGACCTGCTGGAGACCAACACCTTCAACGCCACCTCGGTGAGCCAGGCTGACTACCACCTCGAACACCTGGTCTACGAGTTGAACAAGGCCGGCGCCGCGCTGGCCCGCCAGTGCTGCGATGCCGTCGAGGCGACCACGCCGGACAAGCCGCGCTTCGTGATCGGCGTGCTCGGCCCGACCAGCCGCACCGCCTCGATCAGCCCCGACGTCAACGACCCGGGCCACCGCAACACCAGTTTCGACGAACTGCGCGCGACCTACCGCGAGGCGATCGAAGGGCTGATCGACGGTGGTGCCGACACCTTGATGGTCGAAACCATCTTCGACACGCTCAATGCCAAGGCCGCGCTGTTCGCGATCGAGGAAGTGTTCGACGCGCGCGGCGGCCGCCTGCCGATCATGATCTCCGGCACCATCACCGATGCCTCCGGCCGCACGCTGTCCGGCCAGACCGCCGAAGCCTTCTACGCGTCGGTCGCGCACAGCCGGCCGCTGTCGATCGGGCTGAACTGCGCGCTGGGCGCGCGCGACCTGCGCCCGCACGTGGAAACGCTCTCCAGCGTGGCCGACAGCTACGTCAGCGCCCACCCCAATGCCGGCCTGCCCAACGCCTTCGGCGAGTACGACGAGACGCCGGAGGAGATGGCCGCCACCCTGCATGAGTTCGCCACCGCCGGCCTGCTCAACCTCGTGGGCGGCTGCTGCGGCACCACGCCGGCGCATATCCGCGCCATCGCCGAGAGCGTGCGCGGCCTGCCGCCACGCCGCCTGCCCAGCGAACTCGAACTGGCGGCCTGACCGCCGCCACCGCCCCACGCCAGGACGCCCCACGCAATGCCCCTGCCCCACCACACCCGCCTGTCCGGCCTGGAGCCGCTGGTCATCACCCCGGACCTGCTGTTCGTCAACATCGGCGAACGCACCAACGTGACCGGCAGTGCGCAGTTCCGCAAGCTGGTCAAGGAAGAACGCTACGAAGAGGCGGTGGACGTCGCCCGCCAGCAGGTCGCCAACGGCGCGCAGATTCTCGACGTCAACATGGACGAGGGGCTGATCGATTCGGAGAAGGCGATGACGCGCTTTCTCAACCTGATCATGTCCGAGCCGGACATCGCGCGCATCCCGGTGATGGTCGACTCCTCCAAGTGGAGCGTGATCGAGGCCGGGCTGAAATGCCTGCAGGGCAAGGGCGTGGTCAATTCGATCTCGCTCAAGGAAGGCGAGGCGCTGTTCATCGAACATGCGCGCAAGGTGCTGCGCTACGGCGCGGCTGCGGTGGTGATGGCCTTCGACGAGACCGGACAGGCCGATACCTGCGCGCGCAAGGTGGAAATCTGCACCCGCGCCTATCGCATCCTGACCGAACAGGTTGGCTTCCCGCCTGAAGACATCATCTTCGACCCGAACATCTTCGCCGTCGCCACCGGCATCGAGGAACACGACAACTACGCGGTGGACTTCATCGAGGCCACCCGCATCATCAAGCGCACGCTGCCGCACTGCCATGTCTCCGGCGGCGTGTCGAACGTGTCGTTCTCGTTCCGCGGCAACGAGCCGGTGCGGCAGGCGATCCACTCGGTGTTCCTGTACCACGCCATCGCCGCCGGCATGGACATGGGCATCGTCAACGCCGGCGCCATGCCGATCTACGACGAGCTGGAGCCGGACCTGCGCGAGCGCGTCGAGGACGTGGTGCTCAACCGCCGCAAGGACGCCACCGAACGCCTGCTGGAGATCGCCGAGCGCTACAAGGGCAAGAAGGGCGCGAGCAAGGAAGAAGACCTGGCCTGGCGCGGCAAGCCGGTGGCCGAGCGCCTGGCGCATGCACTGGTGCACGGCATCGACGCGTTCGTGGAAGAGGACACCGAGCTGGCGCGACAGGCGGCCACGCGTCCGCTGGAAGTGATCGAAGGCCCGCTGATGGCCGGCATGAACGTGGTCGGCGACCTGTTCGGTGCCGGCAAGATGTTCCTGCCGCAGGTGGTGAAATCGGCGCGGGTGATGAAGCGCGCCGTGGCCTACCTGCTGCCCTACATCGAGGAAGAGAAGGCCGCCGGCGGCGAAGGCAGCCGCTCCAACGGCAAGATCATCATGGCCACGGTCAAGGGCGATGTGCACGACATCGGCAAGAACATCGTCGGCGTGGTGTTGGCGTGCAACAACTTCGAGGTGGTCGATCTCGGCGTGATGGTGCCGGCGCAGACCATCCTGGACCGTGCCCGCGAGGAGAACGCGGACCTGATCGGCCTGTCCGGGTTGATCACGCCCTCGCTGGAGGAGATGTCGCACGTCGCCCGCGAGCTGGAACGGCAGAAGTTCGAGATTCCGCTGCTGATCGGCGGGGCGACGACCTCGCGCGCGCACACCGCGCTGAAGATCGACCCGCACTACCATGCACCCACCGTGTGGGTGAAGGATGCCTCGCGCGCGGTGGGCGTGGCGCAGTCGCTGATTTCACGCGAACTGCGCAGCGACTTCGTCGCCGCCAACGACGCCGACTACGCGGAGATCCGCCAGCGCCACCGCAACCGCGGCGACGCCAAGCGGCTGGTGTCGCTGCAGCACGCGCGCGGCCAGCGCTTCGACGGCGGCTGGGCGGATTACCTGCCGCCGGCGCCGAAGCAGCCGGGCCTGCATGTGTTCGACGACTATCCGCTGGAGGAACTGGTCGCGGCGATCGACTGGACGCCGTTCTTCCAGGCCTGGGAGCTGGCGGGCAAGTATCCGGCGATCCTCAGCGACGAGATTGTCGGCACGCAGGCCAGCGAGCTGTACCGCGATGCGCGCGCGATGCTGAAGCAGATCGTGGCGGAGAAGTGGCTCACCGCCAAGGCGGTGTTCGGGCTGTGGCCGGCCAACAGCATCGGCGACGATGTCGAGGTGCGCGCCGGCGCGAAGCCGACCACGCTGCACTTCCTGCGCCAGCAGGTCGACAAGCCGGTGGAACGTCCGGACTTCTGCCTGGCCGACTTCATCGCCCCGCGCGATAGCGGTCGCGAGGACTGGATCGGCGCGTTCGCGGTCACCGCCGGCATCGGCATCGAGCCGCATGTGGCGCGCTTCGAGGCCGCGCATGACGACTACAACGCGATCCTGCTCAAGGCGCTGGCCGATCGCCTGGCCGAAGCGCTGGCCGAACGCCTGCACCAGCGTGTGCGCAAGGAGTTCTGGGGGTATGCGGACGATGAGGTGCTGGACAACGAGGCGCTGATCGACGAGCGCTATCGCGGCATCCGTCCGGCGCCGGGGTATCCGGCCTGCCCGGAGCACAGCGAGAAGCAGACGATCTTCGCGCTGCTGGGTGCCACCGCGAACGCGGACATGACGTTGACGGAGAGCTTCGCGATGCTGCCTACGGCGGCGGTATCGGGCTATTACTTCAGCCATCCGGGCAGCCAGTATTTCGTGGTCGGCAGGTTGTCGCGTGAGCAGGTGGCGGACTATGCGCGGCGCAAGGGCGTGGAGCTGGCGCAGGCGGAGCGCTGGCTGGCATCGAACCTGGATTACGACCCGGAGTGAGTGTGTTGGGCGGCCTTGTAGGAGCGGCTTCAGCCGCGACCGCCATCTGACAGATCGCGACTTCGCTCGTCGGGGCTGAAGCCCCTCCCACAACCAAAAGCAATTGCTGCTTTGCGAGCGGCCGAGATGGCTTCACCTCCCCTGTAGGAGCGGCTTCAG
>DJAN01000121.1 GCA_002429615.1 Lysobacteraceae bacterium UBA6001 | reverse complement strand
CCGGCAGCTGCGCCAGCACGTCGGCCGCGGCGCTCATCGTGCGCTCCGGCGGCCCGCGCACGGGGCACGGGCCGGGAGGCCATGCAGGGATGTCGGCAGGGGGACCGGGTTCACCCGGTCATTGTGCCGCCTTGCGCTCGAAACTTTCCGGCTTGGGCAGATCCACCGGCACGCCGTCGGCGTTGCAGGTGCCGGCCGCGCACAGGCGCTGGCGCAGCTTCGGGGTCGCCTGGACGATGACGTGGTAGATCACGTTCTCCTCCAGCGTGCCGCGGAACGCGCTGCTGCCGGGGCCCGTGGCCCAGATGCCGACGTCCTCGCCGCCATGCGTCTCGGCCTTCAGCGGCACCAGGCTCTCCTGCATGTAGGCCGGGGCTTCGGTGTCGACATGGGTCAGGTCCGGCCGGCCGACCACCGGCTCCACGCTGCTCGGTTCGTGGTTGAACTTCTTCGGCCCCGCCGGCTGTGCGTTGCTGGCGCCGGTATAGCCGGGGCCGTTGGCATAGCTGAGCGTGGTGTACGGCTGGCCGTTGAGGTCACGCGCGTACTGGCTGCGGTCGCCGTCCTCGCCGCCGAGGCCGCGCACCTTGCCCAGGATCGGGTTGCCGCGCACCGGGTAGCCGACGAAGTTCAGCGTATGCGAGTGGTCGGCGGTGACGATGATCAGCGTGTCGGCCGGCGCGGTCTCCACCGCCGCGCGCACCGCGTCGGACAGCGAGACGGTCTCGTCCAGCGCGCGGAAGGCATTGCCGGCGTGGTTGGCGTGGTCGATGCGGCCACCTTCGATCATCAGCACGAAACCGTTGGGGTCGCGCGACAGGGTGCGGATCGCGGTGCGGGTCATCTCGGTCAGGCTCGGTTCGCCCTGCGGGCCGCGGTTGCGGTCGTGGTCGAACTGCATGTGGTCCGGCTCGAACAGGCCGAGCAGGGCAGGCGCGCCAGCGGCGGCCTGCAGCTGGCTTTCGTTCCAGACGTAGCTGCCCTGCGGATGCTGCTGTTTCCATTCGGCGATCAGGTCGCGGCCATCCAGGCGCAGGCCGACCTTGTCGTCGTATTCCGGGTCACGCTCGCTGGCCGGCATCAGCTCGGTGCGGCCACCGCCCATCACCACCAGCGGGCCACGCCCATAGCGCTGCGCGGCGATCAGCTGCTGGGCGATGTCGCGGCAGCCGGCGGCCTGCGCGGCCTCGGGCACGTCGGCGTCGCTTTCCCAGTTGCGCTCCGGCGTGTGGGCATAGGTGGCCGCCGGGGTGGCATGGGTGATGCGGGTGGTGGTGACCACGCCGGTGGCCATGCCGGCGCTGTCGGCCAGGGTCAGCCAGCTCAGCAGGCCCTTGTCGAGGCTGTCGGCACAGCCATCACGGGTGCCGGCGCTGACGCCGATCGCGCCCATGTGGGTCTTCACGCCGGTGCTGATGGCGGTCATGGTGCCGGCCGAGTCCGGCGTCTGCGAATCGGTGTTGTAGGTCTTGCTGAAGGCGGTGGCCGGGAACTGCTCCCAGGACAGCAGGTTCTCCTCGCCCGGGCCGCCCTTGCGCTGGCCATCGAGGATGCGCGCGGCGGCCACGGTGGTCAGGCTCATGCCATCGCCGAGGAACAGGATGACGTTCTTCGCCTTGCCGCCCATCGCGCCGTTGGCGGCCGCGCGGGCCGCGCCGCTGCGGTACCACCACTGCGGGGTCTCCTGCTGCGGGTGCTGGATCGGCGGCACCTCGACGGTCGCCACGGCGGCGCTGCGGGTGGGAGCGGAGGTGCTGGCGCAGGCGGCCAGCAGCAGCGTGGACAGCAGGCCGAGCGCCGGCAGGCGCAGATCGAAGGCGCGGTGCTTCATGGGGAGCGGGGACTCTCGCGGGGAACCGGCGCCCATTATGAACGGGCGCGCGCTTCAGCCGGGTGACACGCGGCCGCGGCACGCCGCTGTTCCAGTCATGGCGTCGTCCCGCCGGGCCGGATCGGCTAAGGTGCCCTGATCCTATTTTGAAGTCCGCCGATGAAACTGGTTTCCGCCTGGTTCCGTATTCCGTTCTGGCAGCGCGTGGTCGCCGGCTTCGTGCTGGGCGCGTTGGCGGGCTGGGCGTTCGGGCCGGCCGCCAAGACCTGGTTCGAGCCGCTGGGTGACCTCTACGTCACCTTGATCCGGATGATCGCCGTGCCGCTGGTGTTCTTCGCGGTGATCAACGCCATCTCCGCGCTGCACGGGCAGAAATCGGTGGCCGCGCTGGGCGGTCGCACTTTCCTGTGGTTCATCGCTACCGCGGCGATGGCGGTGTGCGTGGGCTTGGCGGTGGGCACGCTGATGCAGCCCGGTGCCGGCCATTTCGGCCTGAGCGTGGATTCGCAGTGGACCCCGCGCGATGTCCCCAGCCCGGTCAAGGTGCTGATGGACGTGGTGCCGTCCAATCCGTTCTATGCACTGACCGGCATCGGCACGCGCACCAACGCGGCTGGCGAGACCGTGCTGGCCGCCGGTCGTGGTTCGATCCTGCCGGTGATCTTCTTCGCCGCGCTGCTGGGCTTTGCGATGGTCAAGCTCGGCGAGCGCGTGACCGAGGCGCGCAAGCTGGTCGGGCAGATGAGCGAGATCATGATCCAGGTCACCCGCTTCGTGCTGGAGGTGACCCCGATCGGTACGTTCGGCCTGATCGCCGGGCTGGTCGGCGCGTATGGCTTCGAGAAACTGCTGCCGTTCGGCAACTTCGTGCTGGCGCTGTACATCGCCTGCATCATCCATATCGTCTTCGTGTACGGCAGCCTGCTGCTGGCGCACGGGTTGAACCCGTTGAAGTTCTTCCGCGGCGCGGCGCCGGGCATGCAGGTGGCGTTCGTGTCCTCGTCCAGCTTCGCCGCGATGCCGGTGGCGATGCGCTCGATCACCCACAACCTCGGCGTCAACAAGGACTACGCCGCGTTCGCGGTGCCGCTGGGCGCCAGCATCAAGATGGATGGCTGCGGCGCGATCTACCCGGCGCTGTGCGCGGTGTTCATCGCGCAGTACACCGGCGTGCCGCTGACCGCCGACCAGTATTTCGTGGTGCTGATCGCCTCGGTGCTGGGCAGCTTCGGCACCGCCGGCGTGCCCGGCACCGCGGTGGTGATGGCCACCGTGGTGCTGAGCGCGGCCAACCTGCCGCTGGAGGTGATCGGCTACCTGTACGCGATCGACCGCATCCTCGACATGATGCGCACGATGACCAACGTCACCGGGCAGATGCTGGTGCCGGTGCTGGTGGCCAAGGAGACCGGCCTGCTCGATCGCGCGGTCTACGAGCAGGCGTCCAGCAACGTCGGCGTCGAGGACGCGCCCGGAGGCGGGCATTCGTCGTGAGCGTGGCCGGGCGTTACCACGTCGAGGCACTGGCGCCCTCCCTGCAGGATTACCTGCGCCTGCGCCAGATCACCGGGCTCTCGCCCAAGAGCGAGGACGGCGCGCGGATCGGGCTGGCCAACAGCTGCTGCGCGGTGCGGGTACGCCATGCGGGCGAGACCGTCGGCATGGGCCGGGTGATCGGCGATGGCGGCTGCTTCTACCAGGTGGTGGACATCGCGGTGGACCCCGCCCACCAGGGCCAGGGCCTGGGCAAGGCCATCATGGCCGCGCTGATGGACTGGCTGCAGCAGTATGCGCCGGATCGTGCGTATGTCTCGCTGATCGCCGATGGCGCGGCCAAGCACCTGTATGCCGGCTTCGGCTTCCAGGAAACCGCGCCTGCCTCGGTGGGCATGGCGCGCCTGTTGCGCCGCCCCGGGGTGTAACGCTGTAAAGCAGCGGCTGTATCACCGCTGTTACGCCTGGCGCCAAGCCACGCCGCACAAGGCCTCCACCCCCTGAACACGCCCGGCGCCTGCGCGCGTGCGCGCCGCGGCTGTAACAGCCGGTGCACCCCGCTGGGTCATGGCTTTGGTTCAAGTTATTGAAAATGATCGGGAAACGGACTTGGCACGGTAGCTGCTCTCCTGCTCTGCGCACGCACAGTGGGGGATACCCATGGAAAGCCCGACGCCGCGGCGGATGCCGCCACTTCTGATCCTGGTGATCCTCATCGCCAGCGCGCCCTGCGTGGCCGAGGACTTCCCGAAGATTCCACAGGCCCAGGACCAGGGCAAACCGGTCGGGGCCGGCGCACGCCAGGGCGTGTATGCCACCCCGGGCGAGATGACGCTGATCCGCGACGTGGCCACCCGGCCTGCGTATCGCGAAGCGCCGCCGGGCGTGGCGACGATCGCCAATCCTTCGCCGTCACGCGAACTGGCCCGTACCCTCGGTACCGATGACGGCTTTGCCGAACTGTCCGACGACGACTACGCCGCGATGGGATCCAGCGCCGGCTTCCGCCCGGTGGGCGCGGCGCAGGGCGGCGGCGTCACCACCGTCGAGCGCATGACCGGCAGCGCGGTCACCGGCACGCTCGGGCGTGTCGCTGGCAGCGATGGCCTGCTCGGCGGCAACAACCTCAGCCAGAGCATCAACGGCCCGGTGGGCGCGGTCACCGGCGCCACCCGCGGCATCGGCGATACGGTGATGGGTGCGCTCTCGCAGTTCCCGTTGGGCGCGCCGGCCTCGACCGGCAACGGGCCGGGGAACTGAGCCGTGGTCGCGCGCCTGCTGCTGGCGGTGTCGCTGCTCGTGCTGCCTGCCGCCGCGATGGCGCAGGCGGCCGATGACTACGCGCAGATGCTCGGCTATCTCGCCGACAGCCGCATCGACGGGCGCGTGCTGTCCGGCGCCAGTGGCGCGATCGCGGTCAACCAGGCCGCCGGCGATCTCAACCTGCAGGCCAACCTGCGCGCGATGGCCAATGGCGGCCGCGCGCAGGCGCAGATCCAGGCCATCCAGATCCACGCGGGCGACCGCTACGACACCCCGCTGCATGCCTCGGCCACCCTGGGTGGCGAGGCACTGTCGGGGGCCAGTGGCATCGCCTCGATCAACCAGGCCAGTGGCAGCGGCAACACGGAGCTCAACGCCGTCGCCGCCACCTTGGCCGACCAGGGCATACGCGAAACGAACGACGACACGCTCGCTTCGTTCGCGTCGGCAGGGGGGCAGGGCCAGGCCGTGGACGGCCAGCCCGGCGGTACCCGCAACGTCGGCGTCGAGTCGACGGCGCTGCGGGGATTCGGCGGTGTCCTGCAACTCAATCAGATCGCGGGTTCCGGCAATGCGACAGGCAACACGTTGAGCCTGTCCGTGCAGAACCCGTGAGACGTACCACCACCCGATAGTCAGCACACACGAGAGAAGAGGGCACCATGAACGCGAATCACAAATGGACGGTACTCGCCATGGCGGTTTCCGCGCTGGTCTTCAGTGCGGCAGCCAGTGCGGCGGACAACCAGAACAAGAGCGCCAACATCAACCACCTGCACAACGTGGTCGAGACGCGCACCAACACGAACACCAACACCAATACCAACACGAACACGAACACCAACGTCAACACCAACGTCGATACCGACGCGGACATCTACCTGGGCATTGATGCGCAGGCCAAGCTCCGCCTGGATGCCGCCGCCAAGCTGCGCTATGACGGCAGCCGCACCGACGACGACACCAACATCTCGTACGACGAAACCCGCAATGTCGACGTCAACGAGAACTACAACGTCTCCGGCGACGAGAAGAAGGAAAAGAACAACCACGGCCAGGACGCCAACGTCGAGCGTGATTCGCGGCTGAAGACCGCCATCACCCTGACCGGCGATCCGACCGTCAGCGGCGACCTGGAGATCGACTCGGCGGCCACCGCGCTGATCGACAACCGCCAGACCGTGAGCGGCAACAAGGGCATCAACGACAAGTTGACCAACGATGCCTCGATCGCCGACGACGTGGCATCGGAAGGCTCGGGAAACCTCGGCTTCAACGTCGCCGCCGGCGACAACAATGCCCAGGACAACGCCGCCGCGCTTTCCGCCGCCGACAGCAGCTTCACCTTCGGCATGGCCGATGCGGCGGTGTTCGTGAACCAGGGTGGCGCGGACAACACCACCATCAACAAGGGGGTGACCAACACCGCCGCCGCCGGCGACAACGCCTTCAGCGGCGCCACCGGCAACATCGGTGTCAACATCACCTCGGGCAACAACAACGAGCAGAAGAACGCGCTGTCGGCCTCGGTGGCCACCAGCCGCGTCGCCTCCGCGGCGATCTCGTCCAACCAGGTCTCGGCCGGCAACTTCACCAAGAACGAAGGCACCGTCGAGAAGTACACCGATACCACCGAAGTCACCCTGCGCGGCAAGGTGCAGGGCTATACCGCGGCGGTCGGCTACGGCGGCTACGAGGGTGAGGCCTCGGGCAGCACGGCGAGCACCGGCAGCTCGTACCAGAAGGACAACTTCTATCTGGATACCTGGTCCGGCGATACGCATCCGAGCGGCAACCAGACTGGCCACATCGACATGGACAACGAGATCCAGGGTGCGGTGGCCAATCCGAACCGTCAGGGCGTGGGCGGCATCGCGTTCGACAACGACAGCGAAGGCTCCTACGAGGGCACCGAGAGCGGTGACCTGGGCTTCGTCGAGCTCGGCGTGGCCGATCTCTACGCGCAGCTGAGCGGCACGGTGAAGACCAGCCGCTGGGTGGTGGTCGATGCGACCAACACCGCCTCGCTGTCGGGCTCGGCCTTCTCGGCGGCCTCCGGCAACATCGGCGTGAACGTGTCCGCGGGCACCGGCAACCTGCAGGCCAACAGCCTGGCGCTGGCCGTGGCGCAGCCCTCGACCGGCACCCCGCCGCCGACCGGCGGCGAGTAAGCCTGTCCGCATACGCCGCGTAGCGGCGTTCATGGAGCAACAAACCCGGCCATCCGCCAATGGCCGGGCCACCCCGGAAGCCCCCGTTCCAAGTCCCCCTGGGACGGGGGCTTCCAACCTGGAACCCGTGCGATGAATCGTTCGATGCTGCTCTGCCTGCTGCTGTTGCTGTGCCCGAAGGCGTGGGCCGGCGATGTCTCCTTCGCCGGCGTGCTGCCCAATGGCGCGCTGTATTCCGGCGAAGTCGAAAGCATGCACGAGGCGCGCTACCGCTACCTCGTCCGCCAGCAGACCGACTACAGCTGCGGCGCTGCCGCGCTGGCCACCATCCTCAAGTACGCCTACCACCTCGATGTCGACGAGCACACCGTCATCGAAGGGATGATGGGCGTGTCCGATCCGCAGATCGTCCAGGAACGCGGCTTCTCGCTGCTGGACATCAAGCGCTACGTCGAATCGCTCGGCATGCGCGGCCGTGGCTACCGCATCAACGAAGACCGCCTGCGCAGCCTGCGCGTGCCTGGCCTGGTGCTGATGGACGTGCGCGGCTTCCGCCATTTCGTCGTGCTCAAGCAGGTGCTGAACGACCGCGTCGAGCTGGCCGACCCGATCCTCGGCAACCGCAACATCCCCTTGTCCGATTTTGTCGCGGCGTGGCCCTCGCGCGCGGTGTTCGTGGTCATCGGCAGTGACTTCGACCGCAACACCGTACTGCTGCAACCGAGCACGCGCCCCAGCGCGCGCGCCCTGTATGCGCGGCAGGGGCCGATTACCGAAGCGGAGCTGGTCGACTTCGGCTTCACCCATGCCGACCTGTTCTGAAGGAGCATTGCCATGAACAAGCCCAATCCGCTGCTGCTGGCCCTTGGAGCGGCCCTGCTGCAGCCCGCGTTCCATGCCCGCGCGCAAAGCAGCGATGACACGCCTGCCGCGCCGGGTGCCGGCATCAGCGAGATTTCCGACGACGAGCTGTCGACCATGCGCGGCCGCTACACCGTCGGCGACAACACGGTGGCGTGGTTCGGGGTGTCGATGATCTCGACCTGGCAGACCGCGACCGGACAAATCCTGGAAAGCACGATGAAGGTGGCGATGGACTTCAGCCAAGGCGGCAGCACGCCGAAGGTGACCTTCACGCCCACCGTCAACATCACCCGCGCCGATGCGCCCGAACCGCAATCGGCGGCCGCCCCGGTGGCGAGCGCGGTAGCGGCGCCAGCGGCGATGGTCGCCGCGACGCCCCCGGCATCGACCCCGACGGCGAGCACCGCCTCGGCCGCGAGCACCACGCAGACCAGCACCGAGCCGCAGCGCAGCGTGGATGCCAGCGGCCTGCAGAACGTCTCCGGGCTGGTGCAGAGCGTGCAGGTCGCCGGTGATGCCAATGCGGCCACCAACAGCACGCAGCTGACCGTGCGCGATGGCAGCGCCCCGCAGGCCACCGCCGCGACGACACCGGCGGCGACCACCACGGTCACCGACGGCGGCGCCACCGCCACCGCGAGCTATGCCAACGGCACCGCCGGCGTGCTGCTGCTGATCGCCGGGCAGGGCCAGGTGCAGCAGTGGATCCGCAACGGCAGCGTCGGCCAGAGCATCCAGCTCACCGGTGACGCGCAACAGATCAGCAACCGCCTGCAGCTGGACCTGGTCCGGCAGTCGGTTTCCAACAACCTGCCGCTGAACCAGAACGTCGCCCAGGCCATCACCCTGGCGCGTGGGCTCGGCCCGGGCACCGGCCAGTAAGGCCATCACTGAAACCGCGCCGTGGCGGCGACGGGGGAGAACGTGCGATGCAAAGGATGATGCGGTATGGCGCGGCGGCCGGTGCAACCCTGGCGGCCTTGTGGGGCGGCAGTGCCGCGGCACAGGCGCAGAACGCGCCGGTGGCGCCCGCGGCCCCGGCGGTGAGCGCCGAGGATGCGGCCGACGTGCAGGAACTGATGGCCCAGCTCGAAGCGCTGAAGGCCAATTACGCGCAGGAAGTGCGACGCCTGCGCGAACTGGACGTGCAGGTGCAGGCGATGCAGGCGCGGCTGGCCGGCAAGACCGGCGCGGTGGCCGCACCTACCACGGCCACCGCCGCGGTGCCTGCCGCGGCCGCGGCGGTAGCGGCCGAGAACGCCAGTGCCGCCAGCGCGCCACCTTCGGCCGGCTACGCGAGCAGCACGGCGGAGGGCAAGCAGGCCAAGGAGGCTTCGCGGCGCAGCGTCAACGACGTCAAGCAGCAACAGCAGGCGCTGTTCAACCAGAAACTCACGATCGAGAACAGCCTCACCTACGCCCGCTACGATCGCAAGCTGCTCACGCTCAACGGCTTCCTGGCGCTGGATGCGATCTTCCTCGGCAACATCGCCATCGAGAACGTCGAGTCCGATTCGCTGACCTACAACCTGGCCGCGCGCTGGGGCATCAGTCCGAACTTCACCCTCAACGTCGACGTGCCGTTCCTTGAACGCAAGACGGTCTACCAGAAGGGCGGCGCCGGCGGCTCGGCCGCGGCGATCGCGCAGGAGGAAACCACCGGCGGCGGCCTCGGCGACATCGCGCTGAGCGGCAATTACCGCCTGTTCCCCGAGCGCGGCAAGATGCCCGAGACGGTGCTGACCTTCGGTGCCACCGCGCCCACCGGCCGCGAGCCGTATGGCGTGGACTGGAAGGTGCTCGAACGCGATGACGACCAGTTCATCCGCTTCGCGGTGCCGGGCGAGCAGCCGACCGGCAACGGGGTATGGCAGGCCAACATCGGCCTGTCGGCGGTGAAGACCGCCGATCCGGCGATCCTGTTCGCCAACATCGGCTACATCTATTCGTTCAAGCGCAGCTTCGACGACATCGACAGCAATCCGGATACGGTCAATCCCGGGTCGGTGCGCCTGGGCGATTCGTACTACTTCGGCGCCGGCGTGGCGTTCGCGTTCAACGAACGCACCAGCCTGAGCATTTCCTTCAGCGACAAGCTCAGCGCACGTGCCTCCACGCGCTACCAGGGCGGGCAGTGGGTGAAGGTGATCGGCAGCGACGCCAATGCCGGCACGCTGAACTTCGGCGTCACCTATGCGCTGAACTCACACGCCACGCTGGTGAGCCTGCTCGGCGTGGGGCTGACCCCGGACGCGCCGGACTTCAGCCTGGCGTTCAAGGTGCCGTACATGCTCTGAAGCGGCATCGGGCGGCGGCCATCGGCCATCGACGCCGATGGCCGCGTTAAGGGCGGCCTTCCAGCGCGACGCCGTGCTTGCGGCACAGCCGGTAGATGGTCACCCGCGATACCTGCATGCGCCTGGCGCAGGCGCTCACGTTGTAGTGGCTCTGCTTGAGGTTGTGCAGCAGCGCATCGCGCTCGGCCTGGTCGCGGGCCATGCCGAGGTGGTCGCGCGGGGAAGCGGCGGCCTGCGCCAGCTCCAGGTCCGCATCGGTGATCAGCTCGTGTTCGGCGATCACCGCCGCGCGCTGTACCCGGTTGAGCAGTTCGCGCACGTTGCCCGGCCAATCGAAACCGCTCATCGCCGCCAGCGCCTGCGGGGTGAAGCCGCGTGCGCGGGTGGTGTGCTGCGCACGGAAGCGGTCGAGGAAGTGCTGCGCAAGCAGGGTGATGTCCGCGCCGCGCTCGCGCAGCGCCGGCATCGGCAGGCGCAGCACGTTGAGGCGGTAGTAAAGGTCGCGACGGAAGCGGCCGGCGTCGACCGCCTGTTCCAGTTCGACGTGGGTGGCGGCCAGCACGCGCACATCCACCTTCACCGGCTGGTTGCTGCCGACGCGCTCGATCGTGCCTTCCTGCAGCACGCGCAGCAGGTTGGTCTGCGCATCCAGTGGCAGGTCGCCAATCTCGTCGAGGAACACGGTACCGCCGCTGGCGGTTTCGAACAGGCCCAGGCGGCGCGTGGCCGCGCCGGTGAAGGCGCCGCGTTCGTGGCCGAACAGTTCGGACTGGACCAGGCTGGCCGGCAGCGCACCGCAGTTCACCGCCACGAAGGCGCGCGGCCCGCGCGCGGACAGCTCATGGATGGCGCGTGCGGCGACTTCCTTGCCGGTACCGGTTTCGCCGGTGACCAGCACCGGCAGGTCCACCGGCGCGAACTTGCGCAGCCGCGCGTGGGTGGCGCGCATGATCGAGCTGTCGCCGATCAGGGCCTCCACGCCGTGGCGTGGGTCCGGTGCCACGGGGGATTCGAGCAGCCGCAGCGCCTGCACGATGCGGCGCGGATCCAGTGGGCTGGGGAAGGTCTCGATGCAGTGGTCGAGCAGGTGGCCGGGCATGTCGTCGTCGTTGGCGCCGGCCGGGGTCACCGCCATCAGCGAGAGATAGTGGTGTTCGTCGAGCAGACGCTGCACGCGGGCCAGATCGGCGCCGTTGTCGCGCAGGTCGACCAGGCCGACGACGAGGTCGTCGCTGCGCAGGCCGATGCCGGTGTCGTCGTCACGCTCGACGATGCGCAGCCGCCAGCCGGCCGCGGCGAGCACCTCGCGTTCCTGCGCCTGCGGCCGCCCAAACCAGATGACGCAGCGGCGGGTGAAGTCGGGTATGGCTGCCATGCACGTCCTGACACGCTTGAAGCTGCGCAGGCGGAGCGCTGGAGCCACTCTCACACGATCCGGCCAGGCCGCCCCCTGTCCGATCGATGCCCGGGCCCGCCCATGCGGGACGCGGCGCATTGCCTTGGCCGCCCTGGCCGGAACCCCCGGGGACGGACACACCTGTCAACGCGCGTTGTGGAACAGACCGGACAGCGGGGTGCCCGTAACGGCGTGGCACACTGGAGGCCCTGATCTGGAGGCCAGCCGTGAGTGGCGAGCAGCGCGAACTGAATTTCCGTTTCCTGGCCGAGCCGAACGATGTGAATTTCGGCGGCAAGGTGCATGGCGGCGTGGTCATGAAGTGGATCGACCAGGCGGGGTTCGCGGCGGCGAGCGGGTGGAGCAGCCGTTACTGCGTGACGGTGGCGGTGGGCGGCATCCGCTTCGTCGCGCCGATCCTGATCGGCGACGTGGTGACGGTCTCGGCCAAGCTGGTCTATACCGGCCGCACCAGCATGCACTTCGCCATCGACGTACGCGCGCGCAGCCCCATGGGCGGTGCTTCACGCCTGTGCACCCACTGCATCATCGTGTTCGTGGCGATGGACGACGACCATGCGACCCCGGCCGAGGTCCCGAGCTGGCGCCCGGACACCGAGCAGGACCAGCGCCTGGCCGAGTACGCATTGAAGGTGATGGAACTGAGCAAGGGCATCGAGGACACCATCGCGCAGTACCAGCACGCCTGATCGGCGGGTCGGGGCTGAAGCCCCTCCCACAAAGGAATCTGGACCGGGCAGGTGATTGAAACGCCGTCGCCGCCCCCTGTAGGAGCGGCTTCAGCCGCGACCGTAGAGGGTCAGCCGGCAGGAAACCAGCACCCACCGCGCAACAAAAAAGGCCGCGCTGAGCGCGGCCTTTCTCTATCAAGCTAACAACCGGCCTCAAAGCACCCGGCGCGCCTGCACGAACTTCTCGCTCCAGTAGCCGCTGGCCAGCGTATCGATCTGCACGTCCTTGCCGCGGCTCGGCGCATGCAGGAAGCGGCCATCACCGACATAGATGCCGACATGGTCCACGCGGCCTCGACGGCCGAAGAACACCAGGTCGCCGGCGGTCAGCGAATTGCGGTCCTTGATCAGCGCAGCGGCATCGTCACGCGCCATCTCGCGCGACACACGCGGCAGCTCGATGCCCAGCGCGGTCTTGAACACGTAGCCGACCAGGCCGCTGCAGTCGAAACCGTCCGGCGAGGTGCCGCCCCAGCGGTACGGTGTGCCCAGCAGGCCCATGGCGCGCTTGAGGATGCTCTGCACCTGGCCGTCGTTGACGGCGATCTCGGCGCGGTCGGCCGCGCTCTGCGAAACGTCGTAATTGGCCAGGAGGCGGCTGAGATCGCCGGCGAACATCGCCGAACGATCCATCAGCGGAATGGTGTCGTTACCGGCCAGGCGGGGCAGCAGGGCGGCCAGGGTCGCGGTGGCGGCGGCATCGGCGCGGCTGCGGGAGGCGGCCGGCGCGGTGGAAGCGGTGTCCTGCACAGCGACATCCGGGGCGGCGGCGGCCTTGTCCACGTTCTGGGCCAGAACCGGGGCGGCAGCCAGGCACAGCACGGAAGCGCAGAGCAGGCGGAGAGGTTTCTGGAAAGAGAAACGCGGGGTGAAAGACAGGTCGTCGGTCGTCACGCGGGAATCACATTGCGGCAGGCGATGCGCGATCATGCCCCGGTGAAGGATGTGTGAGGTTCAATTTTCGTTAAAATTTCGTTTTATGTGACGTGCGTCCGGTCACAGTTCAGTGCAGGACCCGTTTCGCGCCACTGTAATGATCCCGCCAGTAGACCCCGTCGAGCGTGTCCAGGCGGACTGTTCCGCCTGTGCTGGGGGCATGCACGAAGCGCCCTTCGCCCACATAGATGCCGACGTGCGACACGTTGCCGCGACTGCCGAAAAACACCAGATCGCCCGCCGCCAGGCGCTCCGGGGCGATCTTCGGGCCCTGCAGCGCGGCCAGCTCGGAGGAACTGCGCGGCAGGCGCAGGTCGAGCATGTCGCGGTAGACGTAGGTGACCAGGCCGCTGCAGTCGAAGCCGCCCTCCGGGTTGTTGCCGCCGTAGCGGTAGGGCGTGCCGACCAGCCCCAGCGCCCGCATCAGCACGGCATTGGCGGCGGCCGGGTCGGCCGGGGCCACCTGCGGCCAGCTCCGCGCCGCGACCGGGGCGGCCTTGC
>DJAN01000120.1 GCA_002429615.1 Lysobacteraceae bacterium UBA6001 | reverse complement strand
GAACGCCACCGTCGCCGGCCTGCCGACCTGGCGCGCGGCACTGCGTCGCGCGCAGCTGTCGGACCGCCCGGCCACCGTGGCCCTGATCGTGCTGCCCGGCGTGCTGCTCGGCATCGTCTGCGGGCTGCGCATGCATTCGCTGGTGTTCGCCCTGCTGGGCCTGGTGCTGTACGCCATCGGCGCGGCGGTGCTGCTGCGTCGGCGCATGGAGCGGCAACAGCGCCAGCTGCTGCGCCAGCTGCCCGATTTCCTGGAAAACATGGTGCGCCTGGCCGGCATCGGCAACAGCCTGTCGATGGCCTTCCAGACCGCCAGCCAGCAGGTGCACGCGCCGCTGCGCCCGCTGCTCGACAACGCACTGCTGTACACCCGTGGCGGCATGGACCTGGACCGCGCACTACAGCAGGCCTCGCGCCCCTACAAGCTGGCGGCGATGGAGACGCTGGCGGTGGTGCTCGGCACCAGCCTGCGCATCGGCGGACGCAGCGACCAGATTCTGCAGCGCATGAGCGACTTCCTGCGCGACGTCGAACAGGTGCAGCAGGAGCTGGCGGCCACCACGTCCGAGACGCGGCTGTCGGCATGGGTGATCGGCCTGCTGCCGCCGGTGACCGCGCTCGGCATGGCGTTGTTCAGCCCCGACTTCTTCCGCCCGATGGTGGAAATGCAGGCCGGCCACGCGCTGCTGTGGGTCGCGCTGGCGCTGGAAGGGCTGGGTGCGTTCCTGCTGTATCGGCTGGCGAAATCCATATGAACCACGGAGCCCGCGCATGCATCTGCTGATCGTCGCCGCGCTGGTCGCATTCGCGCTGGCCGCGCTGGTGTTCGCCGCCGGCCTGCTGTCGCGTGGCCGTGGCAGCGAGCGCGCGGAAACGGCGCTGCGCTCGGCCTTGCAGAACACGTCCACGCCGGCCGCCAATGCGCCTGCCGACGCCCGCGGGCAGAGCCTGCTGGAGCGCCTGGCCACACTCGGCCGCCGCCTGGAAGGCAGCCGCATGCAGGCCTGGCTGCTCGCCCCCGAGGACCGCTTGCTGCTGGAACAGATCAACTGGAACAACCGCAGCGGCACCGCGATCTTCCTGTCCATCCGCGTGCTGCTGGCGCTGCTGGTGCCGGTGCTGCTGCTCGCGGTGCTGCAGCCGACCGGTGCGCGCGCGCTGGCCGGCGCCGTCCTAGGCCTGGCCAGCGGGCTGCTGCTGCCCAAGCTGCTGCTGCGCATCTGGGCGCAGCGCCTGCGCAAGCGCGCGCATGACGAACTGCCGATGCTGATCGACCTGCTGCGCCTGCTGCAGAGCGTGGGCTTCAGCATCGACCAGAGCCTGCAGATGCTCGGTGACAAGCTGCAGGGCGCCATCCCGCTGCTCGGCCGCGAGCTGCAGGAAGCCAACACCGCCTACATCCATGGGCGTTCGCGCGCGCAGTCGCTGCGCCGCATCGGTGAATCCTTCGGCGACGAAGACCTGCGCAGCCTGGTGCAGATGATCGTGCAGGTGCACCAGCACGGCGGTGCGATCCAGGAGCCGCTGCGCCAGTTCAGCACGCGCCTGCGCGAGTCGCGGCGGATGAAGCTCAAGGACAAGGTCGGCAAGCTGTCGGTGAAGATGACCGTGGTGATGATGGTCACGCTGCTGCCGGCGCTGATGGTGGTGTTGTCGGGCCCGGCGATCCTCGCCCTGGCCGGCGCGATGAAGAGGATGGGGACATGAAGCGTCTTGCCCTGGCCGGCGTGCTGCTCGCGCTGACGGCCTGCGCCCACGAGGGCTATCTGCACGCACCGGTGGCCGAAGCGGCCGCGGTGCCCGATCCGAAGGAGGATCGCTCGGTCTATCTCGGACTGATCCAGCGCATGCAGCAGGAAGGCGCGTGGTACGCCTCGCTCGCGCATATCGACGCCTACCGGCATCGTTACGGCGACAACCCGCAGCTGCGCGCGCTGCAGGCCGAAGCGCTGCGTCGTACCGGCCAGACCGAGGCCGCGGCGACGATCTATCGCGGCCTGCTCAAGGGGCCACAGGCCGCCGCCGCATGGCATGGGCTGGGCCTGATCGCCGCCGCTGCCGAACGCCCCGGCGAGGCGGAAGACGCACTGGCGCGCGCGGTCGCGCTGGAGCCGTTGAATGTCGACTACCTCGGCGACCTCGGCTTCCATCGCCTGCGCGAAGGCGAAGGCATGCAGGCCCGCGCGCCGCTGACGCAGGCCGCCGAGCTGGCCCCGACTGATACCCGCGCGATCGCCAACCTGGCGCTGTGGACGCTGCTGCACGGCGATGCCAGCCAGGCCGAAGCGATGATGCGCCAGGCCGCGCTGCCGGAAGCCACGCGCGGCGAGATCTACCGGTTGGCCGGCAGCCTGCGCAACGCACGCCCGCGCGCCACGCAGGCCCGCAGTGGCGACAGCGGCGTCGCCGATGCCCCGAACACCCGGCGCGGCGCCATCCCTGCGCCGCCCTCCATGCTGCAACGCTTCGGCGGCGCGGCCGCCCCGACCCAGGAGAACACCCCATGAGCCGCCGTGACCGCATTCCCGCATCCAGCGCATGGCTGGCGCTATGCCTGCTGGCAGGCGCCGCGACCGCGCAGACGCAACAGCAGCCGTTGACCGGCGAACGCATGGGCGGTGGCATGCCCCCGGCCAGCGCGCCGGCGAACGTGCTGCCGCCGACCACCTCGCCGTTCCAGGCCACGCCGACCACGCCAGATGCGGCGCCGGCACACCGCGAGGTCGGCGATGCCACCCGCGCCCTGCTGCGCCTGCAGGCGGCGGGCACCTACGCCGCGCCGGCGCGGCCGATGCGCGGCGACCAGGCCGGGCTGGCCTACCAGCGTTATCTGGAGAGCTTCAAGTACCCGATTCCCGAACGCTTCGACGTCAACCTGAAGCAGTCGCAGGGCGAAGGGAACTGAGCCCGATGCCCGCCGGCCGACCGCGCCCGCCGACGGGCCACGCGCTGCACGCCCAGCGCGGCGCTTCGGCGTTGACGCTGATGCTGCTGATGATCGCCCTGTCGGCGATGCTGGGGCTGATCGAGATCGGCTATCTCTACTGGTCCAAGCGCGACCTGCAGAAGACCGCCGACCTCGCCGCGCTGGCCGGCGCACAGCAGCTGGACAGCTGCAATGCCGCCGGCACCGACAACGCCGCCGCGCGCGGCAATGCATTCAACGACAACGCGTTCAATGGCAGTTTCCAGGTCCGTTGCGGCTACTGGAACGTGCAGTCGCCGGACGCCCCGCTGGTGCCCGCCGATGCCAGCCATCCGCTCAACGCGGTGCAGGTGGAACTGGCACGCGGCGCGCTGCCGATGTTCGGCAAGGTCGAATCGATGCCGCAGGTGCGCGCCTCGGCGGTCGCGCGCCGCGCCATGCCGGTGGTCGCCTTCAGTGCCGGCGCCAAGCTACTTAACGTGGATGGCGCCGCGCCGCTGCAACAACTGCTGAGCACGGTAGGCGTGGACCTCAGCAATACCGAGGTCGCCAGCTACCGCGGCCTGGCCCAGCTCAAGCTGACCCCACGCGGCCTGCTGCAGGCGCTGGGCATTCCGGTGTCGTCCGACCTCAGCGTGGGCGAGCTCGACGGCCTGCTGACCCAGAGCCAGGTCAGCGTCGGCCAGCTACTGCAGGTGATGGCGGCGCTGGCGAACCAGCAGCAGCTCGCCGGCGTGGACCTGAGCGTGCTGCAGCAGCGCCTGGCGGCCGCGCACCTGGACAGCGCGCAGCTCCAGCTCGGCTCGACCGATGCCACCGCCGGGCTGTTCGCCAGCCTGGTCGCGGCCGATGGCGATGCCAACAGCGCGCTCGACGTGCAGCTCAACGCGTTGAACGTGCTGGGCAGCGCGATCAGCGTCGGCAATGGACATAACGCGGTGCAGATCCAGCAGCTCAATCTGCTCGGCGCGGTGACCGCGCAGGCCAGCGTAGTGGAGCCGGCGTCGATCGGCATCGGACCGGTCGGCACCACCGCCTACAACGCGCAGGTGCGGCTGCGGCTGGACATCGACACCGACCAGCTCGCGCTGCTCAGCCCGGTGATCAAGCTGCTCGGCATCCGCCTGCACCTGCCGATCTACATCGACGCGGTGGACGGCTATGCGCGGCTGGCCGAGGTGGACTGCACCAGCACCCCGCGCCGGGCCAACTTCGACGTGCTGTCCAGCATCTCCAACATCTGCATCGGCAAGCCGAGCGGCGACTGGCGCAGCACACGCGAGCTGTGCAGCGGCGCCAACCTCGGCAGCGAGCAGCTGGTCAAGCTGTTCGGCCTCAACGTGCTGACCGACCGCATCGTGCTGCCGGTGCTGCAATCGCAGGACAACCTGTGGGTTGCGGAAGGCGGCACCGGCTCGGTCGCACCGAACTCGCTGCAGGTGGGCACGCTGCTGTCGAACCTCACCGACGCGCTGTTCAATGCGCTCGGCAAGCTGTTCCAGAGCAGCGGAAGCAGCAGTGACACCGCCAGCAGCCTGGCCACGCAGTATCTGGAAGCCACCCGCAAGAGCAGCGGCGCCTACGATCCGCAGGCGGTGGTCACCGCGCTGCGCAACGGCACCGGCGGCCTGGGCGCGCTGGGCGACTGGCAGACCACCATCGTCAAGTGCGACACCGTGCTCGGCATCGTCTGCAAGAGCCAGCAGGGCAGCGTGTGGGACGGCTTCATCAACACCACCACGATCAGCAGCGGGCTGGTGGGCGGGCTGCTCGACGTGCTCGGCCTGACCTCCTGCAGCGGCCTGGTCGCCGGGCTGGCCTACAACACCTGCGTGCGCGACAACCTGGCCAAGTTCCTGCAGACGCGCCCGGGTGGCCTGGGCGACGCCAACTACAACCCGCAGGCCGGCAGCGGCGCATGCACCACCGTGCTGTGCGTGCTGCTCAAGCCTGTGATAGACGCCACACTCCGGCCGCTGTTGAACGGTGTCGGCGCCCTGCTGGGCACCACCCTGGACCAGGTGCTGGGACTGCAGCTGGGGCGCACCGACGTGCGCGTGGACAGCATCCAGTGCCATGCCGCGCAGTTGGTGCGATGAACACGCAAAAAGCCTGTCCAGCCGGCGTTTTTCGCTGCTAGACTCGCCGCCAGGAACTCGGTCGCGGACTTGCGGCCTGCCTTTGACCAACGGGGATCTGAGGGGAATGAAACAAGCCAAGCACATGGCCTTCTGCTGGCTGGCCATCGGCGTGTTGATCGGCACCACCGCATGCACGTCGGCGTCGGCCGCGCGTGGCCCGGTACCCGCGTCCAACACCAGTTCGGTGATGCCCAGCGAGAACACCGTTGGCAACACCGCCGCCGAACTGCGCCGCCTGATGGACGCGCAGCAGCTCACCGAGCTGCGCACCACCTACAACGGCAATTACGGCGCCAGCCTGCTGTTCCACGCCGAGTCGCTGAACTATTACGTCGCGCTTTTCCACGACAAGGAGTTCTGGCGCGTGATCCGCACCGACTCGGCCGACAACGCCGAGCAGGTGTATCGCACCTTCGTCGACCAGACCGCGCAGCTGTCGCAGGTCTATATCGACACCATCCGCCTGCAGGCCGGCAAGGCCTACACGGACCGCATGGTGCAGATGAACGAAAAACGCCTGCAGGGCCTGCAGCAGGAACTGGAGGCGCAGCGCCAGCAGGGCGCGCAGGTCAGCGCCGCATTGCAGCAGAACAAGCAGGAAGCGGTCACCCTCAGCTCGGACCTGCGCAACAGCAACACGCAGCTGGATGCCTTGCAGCAGCGCATCAAGACGCTGCAGGCGCAACAGGGCGACCCCAGCCTGGCGCTGCCGGCCACCCAGCCCGCCGCCGCCGAACCGGCACCGGCGCCAGCGCCGCCCAAGCCCTGACCCGAAGCGCGCGCCCCCCGGCGCGCGTTTTCGTTACGGCCCCCTCTCGCCTTGAGACCCGGGCTTTTGTCACCATAAAGGGGATTTCGCCGATACCGAACCCCGCCCATGTCTGACAAGCCGCACGTATTCGACGCCAACACCGAGACCTTCGAGACCGAGGTCCTGCAGAAGTCCCTGCAGGTGCCGGTGCTGGTGGATTTCTGGGCCACCTGGTGCGGCCCGTGCAAGACGCTCACGCCGATCCTGGAAAAGCTCGCCGCCGAGTACAACGGCGCCTTCGTGCTGGCCAAGGTGGATGTCGACCAGGAACAGCAGATCGCCGCGGCGTTCCAGATCCGCTCGGTGCCGACGGTATTCCTGGTGCAGAACGGGCAGATCGTCGACGGTTTCCCCGGCGCGATGCCGGAGGGCCAGCTGCGTGAGTTCCTGACCCAGCATGGCGTGGTCCCGGGCGAGGCCGCACCGGCCGAGGAAGCGGCCGCACCGGTCGCGCTGGATCCGCAGGCCGAGGTCGCGCGCCTGCGCGAGGCCATCGCCGCCGAACCGGACAAGGACGAGTACAAGCTGGACCTGGCACTGGCACTGCTGCGCGTGGGCGAGTCGGAGGAAGCGGGCCGCCTGCTCGATGCGCTGCCGGCCAACCTGTCCACCGACGACCGCGCGGTGCGCGGCCGCGCGCGCCTGGGTTTCGCCAATGCATTGAAGGACGCGCCGCCGCGCGAAGCACTGGAACAGGCGCTGGCGCAGGATCCCGCCGACTCGCGCGCACGTCATCTGCTCGGCGTGCGGCTGCTGGTGGAAGGCCAGGACGAGCAGGCGCTGGCGCAGTTCATCGAGCTGCTGCGACTGGACCGTAATTACGCCGAAGGGCTGCCGAAGAAGACGCTGATCGATGCGTTCCGGGTGGTCGAGGATGAGGACCTGGTCGGCCAGTACCGGCGCAAGATGTCGTCGCTGCTGTTCTGATGCGAAGGCCCGGGCAACCGGGCCTTTTCTTCATCCGCAGGCCCCGGCTTTGGGGTTTTGGTAGGAGCGGCTTCAGCCGCGACCGCTCGGATTGTCGGGTCGCGGCTGAAGCCGCTCCTACAGAAAAGCGGGGACACGCTAGGCCAAGGGACGGACAGGGAGGGAAATCGACGCCAGCCCCTCGGGCAAACGCCCCGTACCGGCGCGTATGGTAGGCTTCAGCCCCCGCACCTGTCGCTTGCCGCCCGCATGAAAGCCTCGCTGTTCCGCCTAGGCCTCAACCTGTGGCCGCCGTTCCTGTTCCCCGGCATCCGCGTGGTGGAACTGAGCGAGGACTATCGCCATGCGCGCGTCGAACTGCGCATGCGCCCCTGGAACCGCAACTACGTCGGCACCCACTTCGGCGGCAGCCTGTTCGCGATGACCGATCCGTTCTGGATGCTGCTGGTGATGCACAACATCGGCCGCGACTACTACGTGTGGGACAAGGCCGGCGAGATCGAGTTCGTCAAACCCGGCCGCGGCACCGTCAGCGCCGAATTCCGCATCGACGACACCGTGCTCGATGAACTGCGCCAGGCCACCGCCAGCGGCGAGAAGACCCTGCGCTGGTTCGAGAACGAGGTCATCGACGCCCAGGGCGATGTCGTGGCCAAGGTGCGCAAGCAGCTCTACGTCAAACGCAAGCCGGCCCGCTGAGCGACTGGCGCGCGGGTGCGTCGCCGGGCCAGAATCGGGCGACTCCCTTCCGGCTTCCGCCATGCGCCCCACCCTTCGCCTGCTCGCCTGTGCCCTGATCGCCGCCCTGCCCGTGCTGGCCACCGCCGCGCCCTACCGCAGCGCGCAGCAGATTCTCGACGCCTCGCCCGCCAGCGACTGGCGCAGCCTCGATCCGGCCAACACGCTGTACCTGGAACTGGCCAGCGGCCGGGTGATCATCGAACTGGCGCCGCAGTTCGCCCCCGAGCATGCGGGCAACATCCGCACGCTGGCCCATGAGCACTTCTGGGACAACACCGCGATCTACCGCGCGCAGGACAACTTCGTCGTGCAGTTCGGCGATGCCGATGCCGATGACGAAGCCAAGGCGAAATCGCTGGGCTCGGCCAAGACCCACCTGCCCGTCGAATTCGCCCGCCCGTCCAAGGGACTGGCGTTCTCGCGCCTGCCCGACCGTGATGGCTGGGCGCGCGAAGTCGGCTTCGTCGACGGATTTCCGGTGGGCCGCGACGGCGCCAACGGGCAGACCTGGCTGGCGCACTGCTATGGCGCGGTGGGCGCAGGCCGCAACAACGCACCGGACAGCAGCCTCGGCGCCGAGCTCTACGTGGTGATCGGGCAATCGCCGCGCCAGCTGGACAACAACATCACCGTGGTCGGCCGCGTGGTGAAGGGCATGGAGCTGCTCAGCGCCACGCCGCGCGGGCCGGATCCGATGGGCTTCTACGAGGACCCGGCGCAGCGCACGTCGATCCGCGCGATCCGCCTGGCCAGCGACGTGCCCGAATCCGAGCGCACGCCGCTGCAGCTGCTGCGCACCGACAGCCAGAGTTTCCGCGATGTCGCCGAGGCGCGGCGCAACCGCGTCGACGACTTCTACAAGCGTCCGGCCGGGCACATCGACCTGTGCAACGTGCCGCTGCCGGTACGCACGCCGAAGTAGCGGCTCAGCGCTTCTGGCTGAACGCCACGCTGCCCAGGATCAGCGCGCCGGCGGCGAGCATGCGCGCGGTGATCGGCTCGTGCAGGAACAGCCAGGCGAACACCGCACCGAACACCGGGATCAGGTAGGTCACGGTCGAGGCGGTGGCCGGGCCGACGCGATAGATCAAGCGGTAATACAGCAGGAACGCGAAGCCGGTGCAGAACATGCCCAGCGCGATCGCGCTGGCCCAGGCCATCGGCGGGATAGGCTGCTGCGGCCAATGGGTGAGGGCCAGCGGCGCCAGCAGGATCGCGCCGCAGCCGAGCGTGGCCGCGCCGGAAGCGGCCGGCGGCAGGCCGGTCATGTGACGTTTCACCAGGTTGATGCCCACGCCGTACAGCAGCGAGGCCAGCGCGCCGGCGAACACCGCCGGGCCGATGCTCAGGCCGGCCGACTTGCCGGTGGCCAGCACCACCACGCCGACGAAACCGACCAGCAGCGCGATCGCCCGGCGCATGCCGATCTTCTCGCCGAAGAACAGGAACGCCACCAGCGCGGCGAACAGCACGGTCATCGCGTTGCAGATCGCGCCGATCGCCGCCGGTGCGCGCTCGGCGCCCCAGGCGAACAGCAGGAACGGGATCGCCGAATTGACCAGGCCGATCGGCGCCAGCCACAACCAGCGCCGCGGCGGGAACAGCGCGCGCGACTTCCACAGGAACGGCGCCAGCACCAGCGCGCCAAGCGCCAGGCGCACCTCGACCAGCGCGAACGGACCGAACGGCTGCGCGGCGATGCGCATGAACAGGAATGAGCAGCCCCAGATCGCGCCCAGCAGTCCCAGTTCCAGCGGGGTACGCCAGTCGCGGCCGCGCGCGAGGGTCGCTTCGGCGGTGTTGTTCATGCCATCTCCTTGGGTTGCCGCTTGTGGGGTTCGACGATGATGCGCCGACGCAAGATCCGCACCTGCCCGACCATCAGCAGGCGCAGGTCACGCACCAGATGGTCGGCCAGCGCCGCGTCGTCGATGTCCTCGCCGTCGATGTCGAGCCGGAAGTCCTGCCCCTGCAGCCCGCCGCCGTTGCTGAATTCGATCTCGAAATCGAAGACCACGCGGTGCTGGGGAGCGTCCATGTCGGGCGGGAGACCGGAAAGGGGAGCCAGCATCCTCCCGCCCCGCCTGCCCGACAAGCGCGTAGTATCACGCGCAGCGACAAATCTGATTCGTGGCTCGCCCGTGAACCTGCGCCCTACCCTGCTCCCCGCGTTGGGCGTCTTCGCCGTCGCCGCGCGCCACCAGAACTTCGCCCTGGCCGGTGCGGAGCTGCACCTGACCGCCAGCGCGGTCAGCCACCACATCCGCAAGCTGGAAGCGCTGCTCGGCGCGCCGCTGTTCCAGCGCCATGCCCGTGGGGTCACCCTGACCGCCGAGGGCCGCCAGCTGGCCGACGCCGCCAGTGCCGCGCTGGCCGACCTCGGCGCGGTGGCGCGCAACCTGCGCCCGCCCGCGGAGACCGTGCCGCTGCGGGTGACCACGCTGCATTCGATCTCCTACTGCTGGCTGCTGCCGCGGCTGCCGCGCTTCTGCGCGCTGCACCCGCACGTGCGGGTGGAAATCCACAGTGGCGGTGCCCTGACGCGCTTCGACGATGGCGGCCCGGACCTGGGCATCCGCTATGGGCCCGGCAGCTGGCCGGGCGTCACCGCGTTGCCACTGATGGAGGACGCGCTGTTCCCGGTGGCCTCGCCGGCGCTGCCGCAGCTGGCACAGCTGCGCACGCCGGCCGACATCCTGCAGTTGCCGCTGTTGTCGGACATGTCGCCGCAGAGCTGGCGCGACTGGCTGCGCGCGGCGGGCGTGCGCGGGGTGCGCCTGCCGCCCATGCACAGCTTCAGCGACAGCACCGAGGCGCTGCGCGCGGCGGTCTACGGCATGGGCGCGGTGCTGGCGCGCAAGCTGGTCGCGCAGCCCTACCTGCAACGCTACGAACTGGTGCGCCTGCCCGGCCCGGCGCTGCAGCCGCGCTATGCGTACTACATCGTCCACCCCGACCACCAGCCGCCCAGTCCCGCCGCGCAGCTGATGATCGACTGGCTGCGCCGCGAAGCGCTGGACGAGCGCACCCCGCTGCCGCCGCTGCCTGCGGAACTGATGGGATTGCCGTAGCCGTCGGTAGCGGTGCTTGACAGTGGCCCGGCGATGTTTCAATGATTAACCAATTCGTTAATCATTGAAGCAACATGGCGACCGACCGCATCTTCGAAGCCCTCGCCTCGCGCCCGCGCCGCGAAATCCTGGCGTATCTGTCGGCGCAGGAGCTCACCGCCGGCGAGATCGGGCAGCGTTTCGACATGAGCGCGCCGGCGATCTCGCGCCACCTGGCGGTGCTGGCCGCCGCCGGGCTGGTCACCAGCGAGCGGCGCGGCCAGTTCATCTATTACCGCCTCACCCCGGACAGCCTGATCAACACCCTGAGCAGCTTCGCCTTCGAGGTCTGCCCGACCGCCGGGCCGCTGCAGCGCGAATCACGGCGCCTGGCCAAGGCCAAGGCACGCTGACCCCCACCGACACGGCAGGAGCCGACATGGGACGCATACGGATCGCCAGCGAACGCAGTTTCCCCCGGGTCAGGATCAGCGCCGCGCCGGGCGGCCGCCCCATCGAGGTGCTGCTGGTCTCGCAGCTCGATCCCGGGGCCGGCGACGCCCTCGCTGCCCAGGCGGGACAACGCCAGGCCTCGCATCCGCGCCACGACGACGCGCTCGACGAGCCCTCCGCGCTGCTGTCGGCGCCGGACTTCGCCCAGCACGACCCGACCTCGCTGTTCTCGTTCTCGGTCGGCTCGCAGGGCCATCCCTTCCACCGCCATGCCGGGCGCCGCCTGTTCACCGCGATCAGCGGCAGCGGCGGGACGCGGCTGCGTTTCGCCCAGGTCACCGATGCCGAGCTGGCGGCGGACCCGGCCGCGTTCCTGCGCGCGCTGCGCCACGTCGAAGTGCCGCCGGATTGTCTCTTCAGCGTGCGCTTCGACGGCGGCACCTGGCACCAGTTCATGCCGCTGCGCGACGACGGCCGCCACCCGGCGCTGTTCGCGCTGTCCTGCCACCCGGATGAGTCGGCGGGCGTGGCCGACCCCGCCACGCAGGCACGGGTGCGCGCCGGCGAGGCCACCCTCGCCAGCCTGACCGAGCTGCTACCGGTAGAGGTGCAGCGCCTGCTCGATGGCGCCGATGCACGCCGGCTGCCGGTGCCGACCACCACGCTGACGCTGCACGCGCGCCCGGACTCCTGGCAACAGCGCGCCTGCGCCGCATTGCGCAGCCGAGCGGGAGTCTGCCGGATGCGCTGGCTGGGCCACGCATCCGCCGGCTACATCGGGCAGCGCGACGCGCCGCCACCGATCCTGCATTCGCGGGCGTTGCCGGAAGACTCCCTGCTGGAGCACCTGTTGCGCGACGCGCATTACCAGGACACCGTCAGCGCGCGCCTGCCCCTGGCCGCGCTGCACGAGCGCACGCCGGCGGCGCTGCTGGCCGCGCTGCTGGAAGGCTTCCTCGATGCACCGCCGGCCAGCGTCGGCGCGCTGATGAAGCTGCGCAATACGCTGGTGCGTCCATTCGGACTGCGCACCGCCACGCTGGGCTGCCCGGTGTCGTCACTGGCCTGCGAGGCCGGGTCGGAGCGTTTCCTGCAGCGTTTCCCGGTGCTGGCCCAGCGGCATGAGCCACACCGGGCGCAAGTGATTCTCGGCGCCGACGACCGCCACCTGGCCTTCCGCTCCTGCGTGTCGGTGTGGCTGGACGAACATGGCCACGCCTGTTTCAGCCTGTCTACCCGCGTGCGTTGCCGCAACCTCTTCGGCCGCCTGTACATGGCGCTGGTCGATGGCGTGCACCGCCGGCATGTCGCGCCGACGCTGCTGGGCACGGCGCTGCTGCAGTTGACCGCGCGGCAGGCGGTGGGCGGGGCGTTGCCGGCCACGTACTGAGCATCCTCACCCCGCGTTGCCCTGCGCTTGCCTAGGCTGGAAGTCCCCTTTCATCGGAGACGTCAGCCATGCCCACCCTGCGCCTGCGCATCACCGGCAGCGAGGACGACGCCCGCGCGATCAGCAACCTGCTGTTGAGCCTGGACGGCATCGAACACGTCGAGGAAGTGGACGACCTGATGCCGCACCTGGATGACGACGATTCCAGCTCGGCCGGGTTGTCCGACGACGAAGGCCCGGGCACGCACGAGCTGGAGGTGGAGGCCGGCAACGATTCCACCGCGCAGAAGGTGCGCGATGCGGTGCAGGAACTGGCGCTGGAGCTGGATGTCTTCGTCGAGTTCGAGGAAGACGAAGGCTGATGGTGTAGGAGCGGCTTCAGCCGCGACCGTGCGTCATCAGGGGTCTTGGACGTCTGTTAGCGCACGGTCGCGGCTGAAGCCGCTCCTACGACAAGCCACAAGCAAGGCAGGAAACGCCGCGCGGGCAGCTCAGCCCGCGAGATCGGAAGA
>DJAN01000119.1:2654-3396 GCA_002429615.1 Lysobacteraceae bacterium UBA6001 | reverse complement strand
CCCGGCCCCAGCACCACCGCCGCCCCCGGCGCGCCGCGCTCGGGGCCACACACCCGGATCATCGCCTGCGGCTCGATATACGGCATGGCGCAGGCCACGGCCTCGAAATCATTCATCAGTGCCAGCTCGCCCAACCCGGCCTCGCGGCGCGTATGCGACACCGACACCGGCCACGGCAGGTTGGCGTTGACCAGCACGTCGCCGTCCAGGCGCCCGGCGATGGCCACCACCGCATGCGCCGCCGAGGCGCCGCTGCGGGTGATGAAGTCACGCAGGATCGCCGCCAGGCTGACGTAGCCGGCGCAGGCGTACTGGTGGAATTCGTCGATCGCCACGTGCCCTTCCGCGGTCATGCGCACCACGCCGAGGCGCGCATGGGTGCCGCCGACATCGGCGGCGATGAAGCGCTGGCCCGGTCGCAACGCGGCGATCCCGTCAAACGAATCGACGTCGGCCTGGGACACGGAAGGCGGCGGACGGGTGGGCGGAACGGCGTCGTGCATCGGCGGGCGGGGCGAAGGGGACGGCGGATTATCCGCCAGCGACGGGGGCGGCGTCGCCCGCTTCACGCCGCGGCATAACGCACGGCGCTGCCGATCCAGCGCGAGACCACCTGGTCGGCCACCGCGGGCGACTGCGCCAGCAGGGTTTCGGCCAGCCGCTGCACGCGCGGCAGCAGGGCCGCGTCGCGGGCCAGGTCGGCGACGCGGAAGCTGGCCAGGCCGGTCTGGCGGGTGCCGAG
>DJAN01000119.1:0-2473 GCA_002429615.1 Lysobacteraceae bacterium UBA6001 | reverse complement strand
GCGGGTGCCGAGCAGCTCGCCCGGGCCACGCAGTTCCAGGTCCTTCTCGGCGATGACGAAGCCGTCGCTGGTCTGGCGCATGGTCTCCAGGCGCTGCCGCGCCATCTGTGACAGTGGCGCCTGGTACATCAGCACACAGCTGGAGGCCGCCGACCCGCGCCCCACCCGGCCGCGCAGCTGGTGCAGCTGGGCCAGGCCCAGGCGCTCGGCGTTCTCGATGATCATCAGCGACGCATTCGGCACGTCCACGCCCACCTCGATCACCGTGGTGGCGACCAGCAGGTCGGTGTCACCCTGCTTGAAGGCGCGCATCGCGGCCTGTTTCTCGGCCGCCTTCATGCGCCCGTGCACCAGCCCGACACGCAGGCGCGGCAGCTGCGCCGACAGCGCTTCGAAGGTGGCCTGCGCGGCGGTGGCGACCACCTCGTCGCTCTCGTCGATCAGCGTGCACACCCAATAGGCCTGGCGTCCTTCCGCGCAGGCCACGCGGATGCGCTCGACCAGCTCGGGGCGCCGCTCGGCACTGATCACGATGGTCTGCACCGGCGTGCGCCCGGGCGGCAGTTCGTCGATCGCCGACACGTCCAGGTCTGCATAGGCGGCCATCGCCAGCGTGCGCGGGATCGGCGTGGCGGTCATCACCAGCTGATGCGGCACGCTGCCCGCCGCCGCGCCCTTGTCGCGCAATGCCAACCGCTGGTGCACGCCGAAGCGGTGCTGTTCGTCGACGATGGCCAACGCCAGGTCATGGAACACCACCGCCTCCTGCATCAGCGCATGCGTGCCCACCACCACCTGCGCGTGGCCGGAGGCGACCTCGGCCAGCACGCGCTCGCGCGCCTTGCCGGTGACCTTGCCGGCCAGCCAGGCGATGCGGATGCCAAGCGGCTCCAGCCAGCCGCGCAGGTTGTTCAGATGCTGCTCGGCGAGCAGTTCGGTCGGCGCCGCCAGCGCGGCCTGCTTGCCCTGCTCCACCGCCAGCATCGCGGCCAGCGCCGCCACCACGGTCTTGCCGCTGCCGACATCACCCTGCACCAGCCGCAGCATCGGCGAAGGCCGCGCCAGATCCTGCCGGACCTGCGCGAACACGCGCTGCTGCGCGCCGGTCAGGGCGAACGGCAGCGCGGCGAGCAGGCGTTCGACCTGCACGCCCTTGCCGGCCAGCGCCGGTGCGCGGTGCTTCTGCAGCGCGATGCGCTGGCGACGCAGGCTCAGGTGATGGGCGAGCAGTTCCTCCATCGCCAACCGCTGCTGCGCGGGATGGCGGCCGGCGGCGAGCGCCGCCAGGTCGCTCTCGGGCGTGGGCCGGTGCATGTCCAGCAGCGCCTGCCGCAGCGAAGGCAGCTGCTGGCCTTCGAGCCAGTCGGCCGGCAGCAGTTCGAGCTCGGCCTCCGGCGGCAGGCGGTCCAGCGCCTGCCCGATGAGGCGACGCAGCGATACCGGCCCGATGCCCTCCACCGCCGGATACACCGGATCCAGCGCATCGCCGAGGACACCGGCCTCCTGCTCGTTGATCACCCGGTAACTGGGGTGGACCATCTCCCAGCCGTGCTGGCCGGGCTTGGGCGTGCCATAGGCGCGCACGCGCGCACCGACCGCGAACTGGGCGACCTGCGCGGTGCGGAAATGGAAGAAGCGCAGCACCACGCTGCCGTGCGATTCATCGCCGAGCGCCACCCGCAGCATCGGCCGGTAGCGGAAGCCGCGCTCGACGGCTTCGACGCGTCCTTCGACCTGCGCGGGCACGCCGTTCTGCAACTGGGCGATGTCGGTGAGGCGGGTGCGGTCCTCGTAGCGCAGCGGCAGCAGCAGCCAGAGGTCCTGCAAGGTAAGGATGCCGCGCGCAGCCAACTTCGCCGCGACCGCCTGCCCGACACCGGACAGGCTGGTCAGCGGCGCGTCGCCGGCCCGTGTCAGGCTCGGCGCGGGCGGGCGCGCGCGCGGCACGGAACGGTCAGTCGAGCACCATCACCGCGTCGACCTCGAAGCCGGCGCCCTTCGGCAGGCCGGAGACTTCGATGGTGGAACGGGCGGGGAACGGGGCCTGGAAGTATTCCTGCATCACCGCGTTGACCGCGGCGAACTGGCCCAGGTCGGTGAGGTACAGGCCGAGGCGCACGATCCGGTCGAGCGAGCCACCGGCGGCTTCGGCCACGGCCTTGAGGTTGTCGAAGGCACGCCGTGCCTGTGCGCCGATGTCGCCGCCGCCGACGATCTCGCCGGTCGCCGGATCCAGCGGGATCTGGCCGGAGAAATAGACGGTGTTGCCGGCGCGCACGGCCTGCGAATACGGGCCGATGGCGGCGGGCGCCTTGTCGGTCTGGATGATCTGACGGGTCATGGAGTCACCGCGTTTGGGAATGACGGGTGATTTTAGCCGGTGCGCTGCCCAGGCGCGCGGGCGGCGACGCGCGGGCATCGGCGCGCGGGCATCGGCATCGGGTAGGAGCGGCTTCAGCCGCGACCGCCGGAT
>DJAN01000164.1 GCA_002429615.1 Lysobacteraceae bacterium UBA6001 | reverse complement strand
CGCAGGCCATCGCGCAACGCGCCGTAGGCGGCCGGGTCGGCGATCACCGCATCGTCCGGGCGATGGCGCACGCACAGTTCGACCAGCGCGGCCACGTTGCTGCCCGCCGCCAGCACGCGGGCGCGCAGGCGGTCGGGGTGGCGCGCGATCACATCCAGCGCGGAAGCACCGATGGAGCCGGTGGCACCGAAGACGGCGACCTGGCGGAGGGCGGGGGCCGGGGACATGGTGGTCGTGTCGGGCAGAGGAGGCTTACAGGCCCAGCATTTCCTTGCCGAGCACGAATACCGGCAACGCGGCGAGCACGCCGTCGATGCGGTCGAGCACGCCGCCGTGACCCGGGATCAGGTGACCCGAATCCTTGGCGCCGGCCTGGCGCTTGAGCAGGCTCTCGAACAGGTCGCCGAGCACGGAAGCCAGCACGGTGATGGCGGCGACGCCCAGCAGCGCCGGCATCTGCGCCAGCGTGGCGCCGGCCAGCGAGCCGAACACGGCGGCCACCACCAGGCCAGCCACCAGCCCGCCGAGCAGGCCCTCGATGGTCTTGTTCGGGCTGATCCGCGGCGCCAGCTTGTGCTTGCCGAAATGGCGGCCGGCGAAATAGGCGCCGGAATCGGCGGCCCAGACGATGACCAGCGCGGTCAGCAGCCAGTAGTGGCCGGACGGCTTCTCGGCGTGGATCAACACCAGCGCGGCCCACGCCGGCACGATCGCCAGGGTGCCGGCGGCGAGCTTGAGCGCGCGCGCGTAGCCGCCGTGGTCGGCACCGAAATGGAAGAAGCGCAGCCACAGCAGCGCCACCAGCCACCACGCGGCACCGGCCAGGCTGGCGAGCTGGAACAGCACCAGCGAAACGCCCGAGGCCCACACGATCAGCACCATCAGCAGCAGGTTGAGCACCAGCAGCACGGTGCGCGGCAGGCTGTCGTCGACGCCGGAGAGCTTGAGCCATTCCCACAGCCCGGTAAGGAATACCAGGGCGGCCAGCGCGGCCAGCCATGCCGTGGGCAGGAAGAGGATCGCGCAGATGGCGACCGGCGCCATGATCAGGGCGGCGATGACGCGGGTCTTGGTCATGCGGGCGAGGTCTCGGTCCGGTGGGCGATCTGGGCGCTGGTCAGGCCGAAGCGGCGCTCGCGCTGCGCGTAGTCGTCCAGGGCCTGCTGCAGCACGGTGGCGTCGAATTCCGGCCACAGGGTCTCGGTGAACCACAGCTCGGTATAGGCGAGCTGCCAGAGCAGGAAGTTGCTGATGCGGGTATCGCCGCCGGTGCGGATGAACAGATCCGGCGGCGGCAGGTCGGACAGGGCGACGCGGCTGCCGAGCAGCGCTTCGTCGATCTGCTCCGGCGCCAGGCGTCCCTCGGCGACCTCGCGGGCGAGCTCGCGCGCGGCCTGGGCGATGTCCTGGCGGCCGCCGTAGCTGGCGGCGATCGCCAGCACCAGGCGGTCGTTGCCGGCGGTCTTGCGTTCGGCGGCCTGCATGCGCTCGGCGATGGCCGGGGCGAAGCGGCTGCGATCACCCAGGAAGCGCACCTGCACGCCACGTCGCTGCAGCTCTTCGACCTCGCGGTCGAGCGCGTGCAGGAACAGCTTCATCAGCGCATCGACTTCTTCCTGCGGGCGGCCCCAGTTCTCGCTGGAGAACGCGAACAGGGTCAGCACGCCGATGCCTTTTTCCAGGCAGAAATCGATGGTGCGGTTGACCGCGCGCGCGCCGGCGCGATGGCCGATGACGCGCGGGCGGCGTCGGCGCTGGGCCCAACGGCCGTTGCCATCCATGATGATGGCCAGATGGCGGGGCAGGGACATCGCGGGGTCCGGCGAAGCCGTCGACGACATGCGTCAGACGGCCATCAGTTCCTGTTCCTTGGCCTTGACCACCTCGTCGACGTCCTTGATCGCCTTGTCGGTCAGCTTCTGCACGTCTTCTTCCGCGCGGCGCACCTCATCCTCGGTGACGGCCTTGTCCTTGAGCAGATCCTTGACCTGCTGGTTGGCATCGCGGCGGATGTTGCGGATTGCGACCTTGGCGTCCTCGCCCTCGCTGTGCACGACCTTGGTCAGCTCCTTGCGGCGCTCCTCGGTCAGGGCGGGCAGGTTGAGGCGGATGGTGGTGCCGGCGGTGTTCGGGGTCAGGCCCAGGTCCGAGGCGAGGATCGCCTTCTCCACCGCGCCGACGATCTGCTTCTCCCACGGGGTGATGATCAGCGAGCGGGCGTCGGAGACGGATACCGTGGCCACCTGGCTCAGCGGCATGTCCGAGCCGTAGTAGTTGACCTTCAGGTGCTCGACCAGTGCGGGCGAGGCGCGTCCGGTGCGGACCTTGATGAGCGTATGGCGCAGGGCTTCGATGCTCTTGGCCATGCGGGTCTGTGCGTCTTGTTTGATCTGGTTGATCATCGCCGGGCGTCCTGGTGCTTCTGAATCGGCCGATTATATCGGAAGCGCCGCGTCCCGACCGGGGCGGCGGCGGGTCCGCGTCGCGTTGCGTGCGCGGTGGGGTGGATCAGCCGCGCCCGCGCACCAGGGTGCCGATGCTCTCGCCGCGCAGGATGCGCAGCAGCACGCCGGGCTGGCCCATGTCGAAGATGCGCAGCGGCAGGTCGCTGTCGCGCGCCAGCGCGAAGGCGGCGGTGTCCATCACTTCCAGGCCCTGGCCGATGACCTCGTCGTAGGTCAGGGCGTCGTACTTCACCGCATCGGCGTGCTTCTTCGGGTCCTTGTTGTAGACGCCGTCGACCTTGGTCGCCTTCAGCAGCAGGTCGGCACCGATCTCGATCGCACGCAGCGCCGCGCCCGAATCGGTGGTGAAGAACGGGTTGCCGGTGCCGGCGGCGAAGATCGCGATGCGGCCCTTTTCCAGGTGACGGATCGCGCGGCGGCGGATGAAGTCCTCGCACACGTCGTTGATCTTGATCGCGCTCATGACCCGGACCTTGGCGCCGAGCTTCTCCAGCGCGTCCTGCATCGCCAGCGCGTTGATGACCGTGGCCAGCATGCCCATCTGGTCGCCGGTGACCCGGTCCATGCCGCCGGCGGCCAGGCCGGCGCCGCGGAAGATGTTGCCGCCGCCGATGACCAGGGCCACCTCGGCACCGGCCTGCTGCGCTTCGATCACTTCGCGCGCCAGCCGGTTGATGATCTTCGGGTCGATGCCGTAGTCCTCTCCTCCCATCAGCGCCTCCCCGGAAAGCTTGAGAAGAATGCGGCGATAGGCGAGTTCGGACATGGGGGACTCCGTGGGTGGCAGGCAAACGCGGGCGATTCTAGCGGAAACAGCGTAGAACCGCGTTGCGGTTCACGACGCTGTAACAGTTCCGTTAATCGCGCCCCGCGCTTGCCTCTCAGCCGGCAGCGGATTCGGCGTACACGGTCACCCGGTTGCGGCCCCGATGCTTGGAGCGGTAGAGCACGTTGTCCGCTGCCTTGAGCAGCGCATCGACGTTGTCGAACAGCCGGCCATCGCCCTGCGTGGCGAGCCCGGCGGAGAAGGTGATGTGCAGCGGGCCGCTTTCCAGCTGCGCCATCGGCACGCGCACGGTCTCGGCCAGCACCCGCTGCACCACCGCCAGCGCCGCCTCGGCGTTGGTGTTGGGCAGCACCACCAGGAACTCCTCGCCACCGAAGCGCGCGATCGTGTCGCTGGTGCGCAGCAGGCGCTGCAGCGACTGCGCGAACGTGCGCAGCACTTCATCGCCGACCAGGTGGCCGTGCAGGTCGTTGACGCGCTTGAAATCGTCCAGGTCGATGAAGGCCACCGACAGCGGCCAGCCGTGGCGGATCGCCAGGTCGAACTCGTGCTCCAGCGTGGAGCCGAGCTGGTGGCGGTTGTACACGCCGGTCAGCGCATCGCGGCTGGCCTGCTCGGCCAGGTGGCGGGCGCGGTGTTCGGACTCGTCGGCCTGGCGGCGCGCATCGGCCATTTCCTGCAGCTCGCGCAGATTGCGCAGCGTGGACAGCTCGCGCGCCTGGTCGATGATCGATTCGATCAGCTCCGGCTGCGGAATCCGGATATCGAACACCGCACTGATTTCCGGCAGCATCTCGCCGATGCGCTCAAGCACCTTCTCGAAGCGCTCACGGTCCAGCTGCAGCACTTCCTGCACGCGCTGCTGCGCGCGCGTGCGCGCGGCCTCCGGATCGGGACCGAGCCAGATCTCCGCCACGCAGTTGGACAGCGCCACGCAGGCCGCGAACGGCTCGCGTCCGTCCGGCTCACTTTCGCTGCGGCCAATCGCCGCGCACAGGTATTCGGGCAGATGCCACTGGCGCGCCACCCAGGCACCGATCTCGGCATGATCGCCGCCGAACGCCGCGCGCTCGGCTTCCACCAGCGCGGTCGGATCCAGCAGCCCGTCCGCCTGCAGGTGCTGGTAGCGCTCGGGCGAGGCCTGAAGCAGGGCGAGGATGCCGATGTCCTGCAGCAGCCCGGCGAGCATCAGCTCCTCGGGCTTGCGCAGCCCACGGGCCTGGCCGAGCACACGCGCGGCCAGCGAGCCAACCACGCTGCGGCGCCACACGCGCTCATGCAGTTCGGTATTGCCGAAGCTGCGGCGCAGCCCCTGCACCATGGAAAAGCCCAGGGCCAGGCTCAGCGTCGCATTGAGGCCGAGCATGGTCAGCGCCTGGCCGAGGTTGTCGATGCGGCGGCGGCTGGCGTAGAGCGGCGAATTGGCGATGCGCAGCATGCGCGCGCTCAATGCCATGTCCATGGCGATGACATCCGCCGTGGTGGCCATGTCCACTTCGGGATCCTGCGCCAACTCGATCACGCGCAGCGCGATGCCGGGCGGCGAGGGCAGGTTTCGGCAGTGGGTGAGGGTAGCCTCGAGTTCGGGACGCATGCGCGGGATTTTGCTGCTGTTAAGGCAAGAATACACGGCCATCACACTTCCGGGTGGGAGGCCTCGTAGGTATTAGCGGCCGGCCGCGTAAAAAATGAGGGGCGAATTGTCGCGCGCCGATGCGTCGAGGGTGCCCTTTGCGGGTAGGGGGCCGTAGGCCCAGCCCCCGGGCGGCCGTGCAGGCGGCAGGCGAGCCGATCCACCTCGAAGGCCGAAGCCACTTCCAGTCACGAAAAATCCCGCGCAAGAAAAAAGCCGCGGGAAAATCCCGCGGCTTCCTTCAAAGCGCGCAACCGAATGAAGCGGCGCGAATCAGGCCAGGCCGGCCTGCTTCATCACTTCGGCGGCGTAGTCCTCGACGACCTTCTCGATGCCTTCGCCGACCACCAGGCGCTGGAAGCCGACCACGTCGGCGCCGGCGGCCTTGACCACCTGCTCGACGGTCTTGTCGCTGTCCAGCACGTACGGCTGGCCGTACAGGGTGACCTCGTTGACGATCTTGTTGATCTTGCCCGAGATGATCTTCTCCAGGATCTCGGCCGGCTTGGCCTTGTCCTTGTCGGACATCTTGGCCAGCTCGATTTCCTTTTCCTTCGCCACGAACTCGGCCGGCACGTCGGAGGCCTTGTTGTGCGGCGGGTTCATCGCGGCGATGTGCATGGCCAGGCCACGCGCCAGTTCCTCGTCGCCACCGGCCACTTCGACCAGCACGCCGATACGGCCGCCGTGCACGTAGGCGGCCACGGTGTTGGCGCTGTCGATGCGGGCCAGGCGACGGATCTGCATGTTCTCGCCGAGCTTGGCGATGGCGGCGGCGCGCGATTCCTCGACGGTCTCGCCCGACGCGACCTTGGCGCCCTTCAGCGCCTCGACGTCGGTGGCGCCCGAGCTCAGGGCGGCCTGGGCGATGGCGTCGGTGAAGGCGATGAAGTTGCTGTCCTTGGCGACGAAGTCGGTCTCGGAGTTGATCTCGACCAGCACGGCCTTGCCACCGGCCTGCGCCGCGGCGACGCGGCCTTCGGCGGTGACGCGGTCAGCCTTCTTGTCGGCCTTGGCCAGGCCCGACTTGCGCAGCCACTCGGCCGCCGCGTCGATGTCGCCGGTGTTCTCGGTGAGCGCCTTCTTGCACTCCATCATGCCGGCGCCGGTGCGCTCGCGCAGTTCCTTGACCAGGGAAGCAGTGATTTCCACGGTATGACCTCGATGATTGCTTGCGGCGGGCCATGGCCCGCCTTGGGAATGGGATGGGGCGTCAAACCCCGGGCGACGGCCGCAGCCGTCGCGGGCCGGTCGCCGCGCCAGCGTGGCGCGGCGACGTGGCAGGCCGATTACTCGGCAGCGGCTTCGTCAGCCTTCTTCGGCGCAGCCTTCTTGGCCGGGGCGCGACGGGCCGACTTGGCCTCATCGTTGCCGGCTTCGGCGAACTCTTCCTCGCGGACCGAGGCCGAGTTCGGCGCGGCGGCCTTGCCTTCCAGTACGGCGTCGGCGGCGGCGCGGGCGTACAGCTGCACGGCGCGGATGGCGTCGTCGTTGCCCGGGATGGCGTAGTCGACCAGGGCCGGATCGTAGTTGGTGTCGACGACCGCGATCACCGGGATGCCGAGCTTCTTGGCTTCCTTGATGGCGATGTCTTCATGGCCGATGTCGATCACGAACAGGGCGTCCGGCAGGCGGTTCATTTCCTTGATGCCGCCCAGCGAGGCTTCCAGCTTGTCGCGCTCGCGACGCAGGCCCAGCACTTCGTGCTTGACCAGCTTCTCGAAGGTGCCGTCGGTCTCAGCCGCTTCCAGCTCCTTCAGGCGGGCGACCGACTTCTTCACGGTGGCGAAGTTGGTCAGCGTGCCGCCCAGCCAGCGCTGGGTCATGAACGGCATGCCGCAACGCTCGGCTTCTTCCTTGATGGAATCGCGCGCGCTGCGCTTGGTGCCCAGGAACAGGATGGTGCCGCGCTTCTGCGCGACGCTCGAGATGAAGTTCATCGCGTCGTTGAACAGCGGAACGGTCTTCTCGAGGTTGATGATGTGGATCTTGCCGCGGGCGCCGAAGATGTACGGGGCCATCTTCGGGTTCCAGTAACGGGTCTGGTGGCCGAAGTGGACGCCGGCTTCGAGCATCTGGCGCATGGTGACCTGGGACATTGCATGACTCCTGATAGGGAACCGGCCGCGAAAATTAGGGAGCGGCCCGCCGATGAAGGCGGTAAAGGTTCCGGGGTTGGGCTTCCCTGTCGTCTCCGTGTCGAACCCCTCGCGGGGCACCCCGGCACGGATGGTGGCGGCAGGTGAGGATTCGGCGCTGACGTGCGTCGTGGACGGCGCGCCCGGGCGGGCGAACCGGCGAATGATACCGGCCCGGCCGGCGCGGGGCAAATCGCCTCAGGGCGTGGCGGGGCCGGGGGCGGACAATTCGGCCTCGCCGAGCGCATTCAGCCTGGCCAGGAAGCGGCCGCCGAGATAGCCGTCGGCGCGTGCCGGCAGCGGCCAGCTTCGTGCCTGCCGGGGCAGCACGTAGCCGGCCAGGTCGGGATGCAGCGCCTGGCGCTGGCCGCCGGCGTCGATGAAGACCAGGTCGGCCAGCCGGGCATGCAGGGGCCCCGGGTTGCTGACCCGCAGCCGCGCGCCATCCGTGCCGTCGATCACCTCGGCGGCCAGCAGCGGCCGCGTGGGCAGCGGGGCGCTCGGCAGCACGAACACGGGCGCCGAATAGCGCAGCAGGGCCGGGGGCGCGGGGCCATCACCACGGCGCTGCTCGATCACCAGCCGATAGGCGCGCTCGTCATGTGCCGGCGCCTCGCCCAGCCGGACCACCCGCAGGCGCTGTTCGCCGCCCGGGGCGATATCGAAGTGCGACGGGCTCAGTGCCAGGTCGGCGGCCGGCTCCAGCTGGTCGGTGTCGTCCTGCTGGCGCCATATATAGAGACGGGCCTCGGCAGGCCAGGGGCTGTCACCCGGGTTGACGACGCGCACCAGGGCCTGCGGCTCGCCCGCCGGCACGCGCACTGTGATCGGGCTGACCGTCAGACCCTCGGCCCGCGCCAGGGCGGGGAACAGCATCAGCGACAGCCAGGCCCGGTGGCGCATGGCTCAGAAGGTGTAGGTGGTGAACTCGGCCTCGTTCGCATCCTGCTGGGGCGAGGGCGGGGTCAGGGCGCGCAGTTGCGTCGGCGCCGGGTGGCGGGCGTCGTCGCGTGCCTGTGGCAAGCCGTTCCCGCAGCTGGCGCGGCCGGCGTCGAGCGAGGCGGGCGGAAGATCGCAGGTGCGCACCACGCGCAGGCGGACGTGCAGCGACGCGCTGTCGGCGGCGGACAGGGGCGCGCTCAATGCGAGCAGGCCCGGCAGGAACCAGAGAGAAGCTTTCACGGGCGGAAAAGGAGGGGAGCCGCTGACGTTATCGGCGCGGCGTCACGCTTCTTCAGCGCCGGCGGGCGCGTGGCCTGAACCTGCCACGGGCGATTCAGTAAGTGATCGTGACCGTGACCGTATCGGTATAGCTGCCCGCTGCCGGGCTCTGCGGCGGCACCCGCCCGTACACGGTGACCGTCTGCGCGCTGCCGTTGCCGGTGCCGGTCAGCGTGTCGGTGCCGATCGTCGTCCCCCAGCGCTGCGCGCGCGTGCTGTCACGGTACAGCTCGTAGCTGACGTAGTTGGCGGTGCTGCCCAGGCGCATGCGGCGCACGCTGCCATTGGCGTTGGCGCCGTTGTTCAGGCCGATGTTCCAGGCGGTCTGGTTGGTGCAGGTCAGGCCGATGGTGGTGGTGCGGTCGACATTGCTGGCGATGGTCGCCGCCGCGACGGTGCCGAAGTCCAGGTCGCTGGTGACATAGGTGCTGCATTGGGGCGCGACGCTGGCGGTGACGCTGAAGGGAAAGGCATTGCTGGCGGTCTTGGCACCGGTGATGGCGGTGGTGCAGCTGCTGGGTACGGTGGTGTCGCCGATGATGCTTTCGTTGTACGCGTACTGGATCGTCGTGGCCGCGCCGCTGAAGTTGCTGGTGTAGCTGCCCACGGTGAGCGATTGCCCGCTGGGCACGCGCCCGTACAGCGTGACCTGCTGGGTGAGCGAGCCGCCCAGCAGTGGCACCGAGTACGCAAAGTCCAGCACCAGCGGGTTGGGCACGGTGGCGTTGCCGGTGGCGCCCCATACCTGCGTGCGCGTGCTGTCACGGTAGATCTGGTACTGCACGATGTTGCTGCCGCTGCTCATGCGCCGCGGCAGGTACTGGCCCACGCCGCCGCTGCCATCGCCGATGCCGATGCACATGCGCACACGTGCGCTGCCCAGCACCGCCAGCCCGGTGGTGTTGCAGGTGACATTGAAGGTGGTGGTCGCATCGCGCACCGCGGTGGCGGTGACCGGGCCGAAGGCCAGTGTCGTCGGCTGCACGGTGCAGGTGGTGTCGGCGCGGGCCATCGGTGCGACGCCGCACCCCAGCAGCAGCGCCAAGACGGCGAGCAGCATGCGCGCGCTCATGGCGCCACCGGCGTGCAGCGCAGCGGGCCGATCCGCGGCATCTCGCTGACCGTATCGGCGGGGTAGTCGAATTCCACCCGGCAGCTGCCCTGCGGGCCTTCCACCTGCAGCACGTTGTGCGGCTGCAGTGTGTCCAGGTAGGCCTGGCCGTCGTAGCCGACGATCACGCCGCGATCGTCCACGCCGTCCTGCCGCACCCGGCTGCCCAGCGGCAGCGGCTGGCCCTGCGCGTCCTGCAGCGAGAGCAGCGCCGCGCGCACCGGCTCGACCCGGAAATCCACGCGCACGCCGGCCTGCTGGCGTGGGGTCACCTCGTCCTCCACGTGTGCCACGCGTACGTTGGCCGGCAGTTCGAAGGTATCGATCGACAACCGGTTGCGCTGCCAGGAGCGCAGCGGCGTCACCAGCAGCACGCCGTCCTCGTCGGTCACGCCGATCAGCCGGTTCTCCAGTCGCACCGGCACGCCGGGGTAGCCGCCGGTATCGACCACGGCGAAGGCGTCGTAGATGTCGCGCGCGGCGAACACATGCGGGCCCATCCACACCAGGCTGCCGCTGGCACTGGCATACGCATAGGTGTCGCCGCCCTGCTGCGCCGCGCCGGCGGCATAGCGGCCGGCGTCGTTGAGCCAGCCGATCTCGGCCAGTCCGCCGCCGCCGTCGTCGCCTGCACGCGCCTGCACGCGCCAGCCGAACGCCCCGGCGTCGCCATCGCCGGGCAACGGGCGCGACAGGTCGGCCACCAGCGCCTGGCGGTCGCCGTTGCGCTGCGCGGCCAGGTTGAGCTGGCGCTCGGCGCCGAGCGTGGTGGCCAGGGTCAGGTAGGCGCTGCGGTCGTTGTCATCGTCCAGGTTCTGGCTCAGCGACAGGCTCGCCGACCAGGTGCGCGCGAAATTGCGCGACCAGAAGGCGCTGATGTAGCGCGCGTCGCGTGCCTGCGGATACTTCAGCCCGACGTAGCCCACGCTCAGCGCGCCGGCACGCGGCAAGGTCATGCCGATCACCGCGTGGTCGCTCGTGGTCGCGGGCAACGCATCCTGCAGCGCGCCCAGGTCGCGATAGTCGCCGTGGGTGCGCTGGGTGCCGAGGTTCACGTTGAAGACGCGGTTGCTCCATTCGTAGTCCAGCGCGTACTGGCCGCCGGCCAGGCCGCGATAACGGCTGCGCGCATACGAACCGCTGACCACGCCGCCGCGCAACCCCAGCAGCCAGGCCGCGCCCATGCCGGCATTGCCGAGCCCGCCACCGCCTTCGGCGTGCGCTTCCAGCGTGACCTGGTCGGTGAGCCCGCGGCGCAGGCTGGCGCTGGCCACGGTGGTGTCGTCGTAGGCGAACGAGCGGATGCCGTAATCGCTGCGCATGCGGCCCACGCCGAACGACCAGTCCGACAACCCCTTGGCGAGCAGCTGGGTGGTGCCGTACAGCGCGAAATCCAGCGTGCGCACGCGGCCGAAGGCATCGGTGACCACGATCTGCGCATTGCCCACGCCATTGATGCCGGGCTGGCTGGCGAGCTGGAACGGGCCGGCCGGCACCTCGCCGCTGTACTGCCGCAGCCCCTCCACGTACAGCTCCACGTTGGAGGGCACGGTGGCTTCGCCGAGGAATGTGGGCGTGGGCGTGAGCACGCGATAGGGCTGCAAGGAGAAATTGCGCCCGATCTGGATGCCGCCCAGGCGTACCGTGCGGCTCCAGTCCAGAAAGCCGGCATAGAAATCGCCGACCTGCACGCTCAACGCCGAGTTGGGGAAGTCGAACTGCCAGGTGGTATCCAGGCGCACGTTGTCGTGCCGCCAGCGGTGGTCCTGCGCGGGGTCGGTATAGGCCTGCGTGAGCATCGTGTTGCGCAGCACCCCGTTGCCCACGCCGAACACACGCAGTTCGGTCCCCAGCGATACCTGGGTGTCGCCGCCTGCGTGATTGGCGTAGACGTCGTAATTGAGCAGCACGCCGGGCGAGGCGCTGGCCGGTGGGCCGGCCTGCGCGGCCTCGCCCAGCCGGGTCGGGGGCAGGGTCAGCGTTGACCAGGGCGCGGTCAGCGCCAGCCGCTGCTGGGCCGCGTCGTATCGCACCACCACGCCTTCGAGCAGCTGCAAGGGCAGCGATTCCTCCGCCGCGCGGCCGGGCAGGGCAAAGCCGATGTCGCGCAGCGTGGAGACGCGGGCCTGCAGGCGGCCATCGCGCTCGATGAACTGCATCAGCCCGCGCGGGCGATCATTGAGGATCACTTCCAGGTACAGCGTCTGCGTCTGTGGCGCCTGCACCGGCAGCATCGGGGGCAGGTCGGCGGCATCCATCGGCCCTTCGGCCGCGGGCGCGCCGCCCTCCGCCG
>DJAN01000150.1:19342-19515 GCA_002429615.1 Lysobacteraceae bacterium UBA6001 | reverse complement strand
TACCCGGCCGACGCGGCCACCGCCGCACGCCCCGGCCTGGCGGTATACGACTACACCGCGCGCCTGAAGCCCGGCGCGCTCCAGGGCGCACGCCTGGGCGTGCTGCGCGGCGGGGTGACCGAGAGTCCGGCGATGGCCGCCGCACTGGAGGCGGCGCTGGCGGCGCTGCGCCA
>DJAN01000150.1:0-19121 GCA_002429615.1 Lysobacteraceae bacterium UBA6001 | reverse complement strand
CGCTGGCGGCGCTGCGCCAGGCCGGCGCCACGGTCGTCGAGGCCCAGATTCCCACGGCGGGCCAGTGGGAGGCCGATGAGCAGACCGTGCTGCTCTACGAATTCAAGGCAGGGATCACCCGTTACCTCGCCGCACACGATGCGCCGCTGCGCGACCTCGACGCGCTGATCGCGTTCAATCGCGACAACGCGGCACGCGAAATGCCCCATTTCGGCCAGGACCTGTTCGAAGAAGCCGCGGCCAAAGGCGGCGTCAACGACCCGGAATACATCGCCGCACGCACACGCGCGCGCCGCCTCGCCGGCCCGCTGGGGATCGACGCCGCGCTGCAGGCGCAGAAGCTCGATGCGCTGATCGCACCGACCACCGGCGTCGCGTGGCTGACCGACCCGGTTCACGGTGACGATTTTCCCGGCGGCAATTACGGCGCTGCCGCGGTTGCCGGCTATCCCAGCCTCAACGTGCCGATGGGCAACATCAACGGCCTTCCGGTCGGCCTGCTGTTCATGGGCACGGCCTGGAGCGAGCCGCGCCTGCTCGAACTGGGCTATGCCTACGAGCAGCTGACTGGCGCACGCAAGCCGCCGCGATTCCTGCCATCCGCCGCGACGGATGGCCCCGCGAAGCGCTGATCGCGCCTAGACGAGCGGCGGCGCCCCGTCGCCCGCAACGACCGCGGGTGCACCGTCCTCGGCGCCAGGCGAACGCACGTCCTCGGCCTGCACCCGGGGCTGGCGCGGCGTCGCCGACTCGCCCTCGGTGATCTCCGCACGCAAGCGCGGCAACGCATACGGATGCTTGCGCAGCAGGAAGTCGATCATGCGTTCGCGCACCAGGCAGCGCAGGTCGAATGCATCGCCGGAATTGCGGGCACTGACCAGCAGGCGCACCTGGATCGATTGCTCGCTGGTATCGGTGACCTGGGTGACGCAGACGCGGCCATCCCACAAAGGCGCCTCGCGGCAGATCCGCTCCAGCTCGGCGCGCACCTCGGCCAACGGCGTGCGGTAATCCAGCCACAGGAAGGCGGTGCCGAGCAGGTCGGCGCTGCGGCGCGTCCAGTTCTGGAACGGGTTCTCGATGAACCATGACAACGGCACCACCATGCGCCGCTCGTCCCAGATCCGCACCACCACGTAGGAGCTGCCGATCTCCTCGATACGGCCCCATTCGCCTTCCACGATCACCACGTCATCCAGGCGGATCGGCTGGGTCAACGCGATCTGCAGGCCGGCGATAAGGTTGCCGAACACCGGCTTGGCCGCGATGCCGGCGACCAGGCCAATGATGCCCGCCGAGGCCAGCAGCGTTTTGCCGATCTGCCGCACCTGCGGGAAGGTGAGCAGCACGATCGACAGGCCCAGCAGGATGATCGCGCCCATCAGCACCCGGCTGAGCACCCGGGTCTGCGTCTGGACGCGGCGCGCGGCCAGGTTGTCGGCGATGTCGATCGGGTTGTGGCGCAGGATCGCCTTCTCGCTGGCGGCCACCGCGCGCACCAGCAGCCAGGTGATGCAGCCGACGATGCCGACATGCAGCAGCTGCTGCAGCGCCTCCAGCGGGCGACCGGTCAGCGGCGTGGCCTCACTGGCGATGCGCAGGAACAACAGCGGCAGCGCGAAGGCCAGCGGCAGGGTCAAGACGCGGGCAATGCGCGCGCGGCGCTGATCACGCCCGCGCGCGCGCCGGAACAGCCATGTCATCAGCGCCCAGGCGACGAGGCCGGCAAGCATGCCGGCGCCCAGCGGCACCGCATAGTCGCGCAGCTGGTTCCAGTCGATGGCCAAACCGCATCCTCCGTTCCATGCCACGGGAGGAAGGATGCCGCCTGGACGATGAGCGCGGCGTCATCGCCGCGCCAACTTCATCCGCGCAGCGGTGCCACCGACTGCTGCTGTTTGCGCACGATCGCCATCGCGATCTCCAGCGACTGCTCGTAGTTCAGGCGCGGATCGACGGTGGAACGGTAGGCACGCTCCAGGTCGCGCTCGGTCAGTTCGCGTGCGCCACCGGTGCACTCGGTGACGTCCTCGCCGGTCAGCTCCAGGTGTACGCCACCCAACCGCGTTCCCGCTGCCGCGTGCAGGTCGAACGACTGCTCCACTTCGCTGCGGATATTGTCGAAACGGCGGGTCTTGAAGCCGTTGCCGGTGCTTTCGGTGTTGCCATGCATCGCATCACAGACCCACAACACCCGGCGCCCATCGCGCTTCACCGCATCCAGCAACGGCGGCAGCTTGTCAGCGATCTGCGCCGCGCCCATCCGATGGATGAAACTCAGGCGACCCGGCTCGTCATCGGGATTAAGCACATCGATCAGCCGCAACAGCTGGTCGGGCTGCACCGAAGGACCGACCTTGATCGCGATCGGATTACGCACCCCACGCAGATATTCGACATGGGCGCCGTCCAGTGCCGCCGTCCGCATGCCGATCCACGGGTAATGCGTGCTGAGGTTGAACCAGCCCCACTGGCGCGGCACCTGCCGGGTCAGCGCTTCCTCGTATGGCAGCAGCAGGGCTTCGTGCGAGGTGTAGAAGTCGATGCGGTTGAGGTTGTGCACCTCCGAACCGGACAAGGTCTCCATGAAGCGCACCGCGTCGCCGATCGAGGCCACCATCTTCTGGTAGTCCTCGGCCAACGGCGAGCAACCCACCCACTGCAGATTCCAGTACTCAGGATGGTGCAGGTCGGCAAAACCCCCGTCGATCAGCGCCCGCACGAAATTCATCGTCATCGCCGACCGCGAATGCGCGGTGATCATGCGCTGCGGATCCGGCACGCGCGCGGCTTCGGTGAATGCCGGGCCGTTGACCACATCGCCGCGATAACTCGGCAGGGTCACGCCGTCGCGGGTCTCGGTATCGGTCGAACGCGGCTTGGCGTACTGGCCGGCAAAGCGTCCCACGCGGATCACCGGCAGGCGCAGGCCGTGCACCAGCACCAGGCTCATCTGCAGCAGCACCTTGAGCCGGTTGGAGATGGTGTTGGAGTCGCACTCGGCGAAATTCTCCGCGCAGTCACCGCCCTGCAGCAGGAAGCGCTTGCCTTCCTGCGCCTCGGCCAGCTGGCGCTTGAGCGCGAAGATTTCCCAGGACGTCACCAGCGGCGGAAGCTGGCCCAGTTCGCCCAGGGCCGCTTCCAGCGCGCCGGCATCCGGATAGGTGGGCATCTGCAACGCCTGGCGCTCGCGCCAACTGCGCGGCGACCACTGTGCGGGCAGATTCACCGGCTGCGGGGTATGAGGCTGATGCATCGTCGTGACTCCGGAAGACTCGGCGCGTGCGCCGTCAGAACAGTTTGCGCGGACCGCGCGCGCGGAAGCCGGCATACAGCGCCCAGACCGCCAGCAGCAGGAACCACACCAGGCTCCACATCGGCATGCTCAGGCCCAGGAAACGCCAGTCCACGTTGCCGCAGTCGCCGGTGCCGGTCAGCACCGTGCGCAGGACTTCGAAGGGGCCCATCGTCTCGCTGAGGAAGCTCAGCGGCGGGCCACAGGAGGACATCGCATCGCGCGGCATCACCTGCAACCATACGTGGCGGCCCGCCACGCCGATGCCGGCGGCGGCCGCGACGAAGGCGAGGAACCCGTATCCCTTCCGCCCCCCCTTGCCACGCGGCGCGTGCAGCGCGCCCAGCAGGAACATCACGGCGAGCGCGGCGAAGGCGATGCGCTGGAAAATGCACAGCGGGCACGGCTCCAGGCCGTCGTGCAGTTGCAGGTAGATCGCATAGCCCAACAGGGCGACGCAGATCAGGAAACCCAGCAGGAACTGGGCGCGGAAGCTCCAACGCAATGGATTCATCGATGCGGCTCTCGGAACGATCCGGGCGATTATCGACCATCGCCGCCTGCTCGACCACGTCCGCGGCGGCCAGGCAAAGAAAAAGCCCGGCCGGAGCCGGGCTTCTCTTGATCACACGAGGTGGGCGCGAATTACTCTGCCACTTCCTCGGCGACGGCGGCCGGACGGTCCACCAGCTCGACGTACGCCATCGGCGCGTTGTCGCCGGCGCGGAAGCCGCACTTCAGCAGACGCAGGTAGCCACCCGGACGGGTCGCGTAACGCGGGCCCAGGATGGTGAACAGGTTGCCCACGGCCTCGGCGTCACGCAGGCGCGCGAAGGCCAGACGGCGGTTGGCGACCGAGTCAACCTTGGCCAGGGTGATCAGCGGCTCGGCAACGCGGCGCAGTTCCTTGGCCTTCGGCAGGGTGGTCTTGATCAGCTCGTGCTTGAACAGCGACGACGCCATGTTCTTGAACATCGCTTCGCGGTGGGCGCTGGTGCGGTTGAACTTGCGGCCCGACTTCTGGTGACGCATGGTCTTGATTCCTTGGTTAATGTTGAAACGTCTGGACTTCGTTGTCGCCTTCCTGGCGCTGTTACATGGACTGCGGTTGGTCCTCAGCCGGGGGTCCCTGCCCGGTCAATGTCCGCGAGTCTTCAGACCCGTCGGGGTACTGCAAAGCCGGAACCCGCGCGGGCAAGCCCACGCGGGTTCCAGGTACATCAGCCGAGCATGCCGTGCTGGGCGACACCGGCCGGCGGCCAGTTCTCCAGCTTCATGCCAAGCGACAGGCCACGCTGGGCCAGCACTTCCTTGATCTCGGTGAGCGACTTCTTGCCGAGGTTCGGGGTCTTGAGCAGTTCGACTTCGGTCTTCTGGATCAGATCGCCGATGTAGTAGATGCTCTCGGCCTTCAGGCAGTTGGCCGAACGCACGGTCAGCTCGAGGTCGTCGATCGGGCGCAGCAGCACCGGATCCACGCCACCGGTGGCCGGCTTCGGCGCACCGCGGTCACGATGGGTGAAATCACCGAAGACCGACAGCTGGTCGCTGAGGATGTCCGCGGCGGTACGCACCGCTTCCTCGGCGTCGATGGTGCCGTTGGTCTCGATGTCGATGACCAGCTTGTCCAGGTCGGTACGCTGCTCGACGCGCGCCGCTTCCACGGCGTAGGCGACACGGCGAACCGGCGAGAACGAAGCGTCCAGGACCAGGCGACCGATGGTGCGGGTCTCTTCGTCCGGACGGCGACGCGCGGCAGCCGGCTGGTAGCCGAAGCCACGCTCGATCTTCAGACGCATGTTCAGCGCCGTATCCTTGGTCAGATGGCAGATCACGTGATCGCCATTGAGGATCTCGACGTTGTGGTCGGTCTTGATATCGGCGGCGGTGACGATGCCCGGGCCCTGCTTGGACAGCGACAGGGTCGCGCTATCGCCGCTGTGCATGCGGATCGCCACGTCCTTGAGGTTCAGCAGGACTTCCAGCACGTCTTCCTGCAGACCTTCGACGGTGGTGTACTCGTGAAGCACGCCATCGATCTCGACCTCGGTGATCGCGAAGCCGGGGATCGACGACAACAGCACGCGACGCAGGGCATTGCCCAGCGTATGCCCGTAACCACGCTCCAAGGGCTCGATCACGACCTTGGCGCGGTTATCGGTAAGGCGTTCGATCTGCGGACCACGGGGGCGCAGAACCTGGTTGGCGGTAACCGTCATGTTGCGGGGTCTCCTGACGAACCTCCGGTGCGACCCGGAGGTTCTCCAATGTGAATTACTTCGAATACAACTCGACGATCAGCGCTTCGTTGATGTCCGAAGGCAGGTCGGCGCGATCCGGCACGGCCTTGAAAACACCGCTGAACTTCTTCGAATCGACTTCGACCCACGACGGATTCTGGTCGTGCTGCTCGGCGACGGTCAGAGCTTCCTGCACGCGCAGCTGCTTCTGAGCCTTCTCCGACAGGGTGATCGCGTCGCCGGCCTTGACCTGGTACGAAGCCAGGTTGACCGACTTGCCGTTGACCAGCACGCCACGGTGCGAGACCAGCTGGCGAGCGGCCGGACGGGTCACGGCGAAGCCCATGCGATAGACGACGTTGTCCAGACGGGTTTCCAGCAGCTGCAGCAGGTTCTCGCCGGTGTTGCCCTTCTTGGTCGAGGCCTTCTTGTAGTAGTTGCGGAACTGACGCTCCAGCAGGCCGTAGATACGCTTGACCTTCTGCTTTTCACGCAGCTGGGTGGCGTAGTCGGACAGCTTGCCCTTGCGGGCAGTGGCGCCGTGCTGGCCGGGCTTCTGCTCCAGCTTGCACTTGGAGTCCAGGGCGCGGGCGGCGCTCTTCAGGCCGAGATCGGCGCCTTCGCGACGGGCGAGCTTACAGGTGGGACCAATATAACGAGCCATTTCTCTTCAGCTCCTCAGACGCGGCGCTTCTTCGGCGGACGGCACCCGTTGTGCGGGATAGGCGTCACGTCGATGATGTTGGTGATCTTGTAGCCGACGTTGTTCAGCGAACGAACGGCGGACTCGCGGCCCGGACCCGGGCCCTTGATGCGGACTTCCAGCGACTTCACGCCGTAATCCAGCGCAGCGCGGCCGGCCTTTTCGGCGGCAACCTGCGCGGCGAACGGGGTCGACTTGCGCGAACCACGGAAGCCGGCACCACCGGAGGTCGCCCAGGACAGTGCATTGCCCTGACGATCGGTGATGGTGACGATGGTGTTGTTGAAAGAAGCGTGGACGTGGGCAACGCCGTCGGTGACGACGCGCTTGATCTTCTTCTTGGTCTTGACTGCGGAGGGCTTAGCCATGTTCTAGGTCCCTTACTTCCTGATCGCCTTGCGCGGACCCTTACGGGTGCGGGCGTTGGTACGGGTGCGCTGGCCACGCAGCGGCAGGCCACGACGGTGACGCAGGCCGCGGTAGCAGCCCAGGTCCATCAGGCGCTTGATCGCGATGCCGACTTCACGGCGCAGATCGCCCTCGACGATGTACTTGCCGACTTCGGCGCGCAGGCGCTCGATTTCCGGCTCCGACAGGTCGCGGATCTTGGTGGTCGAGGTCACGCCTGCGGAGTCGCAGACCTTCTTCGAACGGGTACGGCCGATGCCGTAGATGCTTTGCAACCCGACCCAGACATGCTTCTGGGCTGGCAGGTTGACGCCTGCAATACGCGCCATGACGCGATTCTCCAACTGAGTGATGGCCCGACGGCGCCCCACGGCGCCATCCGGCAGGATGGATCAGAGTGAACTGATAATTCTAGCAAGGTCTCGGGTTACTTTGGAAGCCCGTGGAACCAAACCGCGATCCACGAACCCGGCATGGGGAGTGTGCCCATGCTCCGGCGCCGGACGATGCTGACCCGGGGATACCGCTCCCGAATCGCCCGTGCTACTCCCGCACGGGACCACCTCGTCACACCCCCGCGCGAGACGCCGCGGGGACCGCCCTTCAGATCGGAAGGCCTGGGCCGGGAACCGGCCGCGCCTTCACGCAAGGAAGAACAAAGTATAACAGTTAACCGCGGGCAAAACCGCCGCGCGAGCCGCCCTTCAGGTTGGCCTTCTTCAGCAGGCTCTCATACTGATGCGACATCAGGTGAGCCTGGATCTGCGCGATGAAGTCCATCACCACCACCACGGCGATCAGCAGCGAGGTGCCGCCGAAGTGGAAGGACGTGCCGAACTGGGCGCGCATGATTTCCGGCAGCAGGCAGACGATCACCAGGTACACGGCGCCAGCGCCGGTCAGGCGGGTCAGCACGCCGTCGATGTAGTCGGCGGTGGCCTTGCCCGGACGGATGCCCGGAATCAGCGCACCCGACTTCTTCAGGTTGTCGGCGGTTTCCTGCGAGTTGAACACCAGCGCGGTATAGAAGAACGCGAAACCGATGATCAGACCCGCGAACACCAGCATGTGCACGGGCTCGCCCGGACCCAGCGCGTTGGCGATCTTCTGCAGCCAGGTGGCGGAGGTCGCCTGGCCGGACCACATCGACAGGGTGGCCGGGAAGGCCAGGATCGACGAAGCGAAGATCGGCGGAATCACGCCCGCCATGTTGAGCTTCAGCGGCAGGAACGAGGTCTGGTTCATGTACGCATTGCGACCGCCCTGGCGACGCGCGTAGTTGACCGTGATCCGGCGCTGGCCGCGCTCGACGAACACCACGAACCAGGTAAATGCCAGGATGGTGACGACGATCAACAGCAGCGAAATGAAGCTCAGGGTGTCGTTGCGGAAAGCTTCGACGGTCTGGATGGCCGCGGCCGGCAGGCCCGCCACGATGCCCGCGAAGATGATCAGCGAGACGCCGTTGCCGATGCCGCGCTCGGTCACCTGCTCGCCGACCCACATCAGGAAGATGGTGCCGGCGGTCAGTGCGACCACCGCGGTGAGCACGAAGCCCATGCCCGGCGCATAGACGACCGGCGCGCCGCCCGGCGCGGTCTGGTTCTGCAGCGCCAGCGCGATGCTGCCGCCCTGCACCACGGCCAGCAGCACGGCGCCGATGCGAGAATACTGGGTGATCTTGCGACGGCCCGACTCACCTTCCTTCTGCATCGCCTTCAGCGCGGGGAAGATGTGGGTCGCCAGCTGGATCACGATCGATGCCGAGATGTACGGCATCACGTTCAGCGCGAAAATGCTGAAACGGTGCAGGGCGCCGCCCGAGAACATGTTGAACATGTCCACGATGCCGCCGCCCTGCGCCTGCATCAACGAAAGCATGGCATCGGGATTGACCCCCGGCACCGGCACATAGCAGCCGATGCGGTACACGATCAATGCGCCGAGTACGAACAGCAGACGCTGGCGAAGTTCCGTGAACTTGCCGAGCCCGCCGCCGAGGTTTCCGATGCCAGCCTGCGCCATCTGCGAGTTACTCCTGTACGCTGCCGCCGGCAGCTTCGATCGCGGCCTTGGCGCCCGCGGTGGCCGCCACGCCCTTCAGCACGAACTTCTTGGTCAGCTCGCCCTTCACGACGATCTTGGCCTTCTTGGCGGTCGACGGGACCAGCTTGGCCGCACGCAGCGCGGCGAAGTCGATCTCACCGGCTTCCAGCTTGTCCAGCTGGTACAGCAGCACTTCAGCGGTGTCCTTGGCCAGCTTCGAACGGAAGCCGATCTTCGGCAGACGACGCTGCATCGGGGTCTGGCCGCCTTCGAAGCCAGCCTTGATCTTGCCGCCGCCCTTGCGAGCGAACGAACCCTTGTGGCCGCGGCCGGCGGTCTTGCCCAGGCCCGAACCGATACCGCGACCGACGCGGGTGCGCTCGGTGCGGGCGCCCGGTGCCGGGCTCAGATCATTGAGACGCATGGTCATGGTCGATTACTCCTCAACCTGGACGAGGTAATGAACCTTGTTGATCAGGCCGCGAACCTGCGGGCTGTCCTTCAGTTCACGCACATCGTTGAGCTTGTTCAGGCCCAGGGCACGCACCGACAGGCGGTGACGCGACTGGGTGCCACGCAGGCCGCGCACCAGGCGCACCTTGACGGTCTTGTTGGTGTCATTAGCCATTGTTGAGATCCTCGACCTTCTTGCCGCGCTTGGCAGCGATACGGGCCGGCGACTGCATCTCGGTCAGGCCGCGAACGGTGGCGCGCACCAGGTTGATCGGGTTGCGCGAACCGGTGGCCTTGGCCAGCACGTTCTTCACGCCCACCGCTTCCAGCACGGCACGCATGGCGCCGCCGGCGATGACACCCGTACCTTCCGAGGCAGGCTGCATGAACACGCGCGCAGCGCCGTGGCCCGACTTCAGCGGGTGCCACAGGGTGCCGTTGTTCAGGTCGATGTTGGCCATGTTCTTGCGGGCGTATTCCATCGACTTCTGGATGGCGACCGGCACTTCGCGCGCCTTGCCATAACCGAAGCCGACCTTGCCTTCGCCATCGCCGACCACGGTCAGGGCGGTGAAGGTGAACTGGCGACCACCCTTGACGGTCTTGCTGACGCGGTTGACCGCGACCAGCTTCTCGATCATGCCGTCGTCGATCTTCTCTTCGCGGTTACGGTCGCGATCGCGACCCCGCGGCTGACGTTCTTCTGCCATTTTCTGATTTCCTTGGATTGGACGAATATGTACGGCTCGAGGCCGCTTATCGTTGTTGGATAACCACCTTGCTTCCGTGGGCGCTGCAGAAGAGCGGCACGGCCCGGCGTTCCCCACGCCGGCGGGTTGCGGGCACGCCCGAAGGCATGCCCGCGCACTGCTTAGAACTGCAGGCCGCCTTCGCGGGCCGCATCGGCCAGGGCCTTGATGCGACCGTGGTAGCGGTAGCCCGAGCGGTCGAACGCGACCTTCTCGATGCCCGCGGCCTTGGCGCGCTCGGCGATCAGCTTGCCGACCTTGGCGGCGGCGTCGCTGTTCTTGCCATTCTTCAGGCCTTCCTTGACGTCGGCCTGCAGGGTGTTGGCAGCGGCGATGACCTTGGAGCCGTCGGCGGTGAAGACCTGCGCGTACAGGTGCTGGCCGGTGCGCAGCACCGACAGGCGGGCGACGCCCAGCTCGCGGATGTGCGCACGGGTCGACTTGGCGCGGCGCAGACGAGCGATGTTCTTGTTCATTTTCTGGTTCCTTGGGAAGCGGATCGGCTTGTACGGGGGTTAGCCCGCATTACGCCTTCTTGGCTTCCTTGCGAATGATGACTTCACCGGCGTACTTCACACCCTTGCCCTTGTAGGGCTCCGGCGGACGGAAACCGCGGATCTTGGCGGCGACTTCGCCGACGCGCTGCTTGTCGGCGCCCTGGACCACGATCTCGGTCTGCGACGGGGTCGACAGGGTGATGCCTTCCGGCGCCACGAACACCAGCGGGTGCGAGAAGCCGAGCGACAGGCTCAGGTCCTTGCCCTGCATGGCGGCACGGTAACCGACGCCGACCAGCTCGAGCTTGCGCTCAAAGCCGTCGGACACGCCCTTGACCATGTTGGCCAGGATGGCGCGCACGGTGCCGGTGATGGCGATCTGCGACGGATCGTTGGCCGACAGGGTGGCGACGCCACCGTCGATGGCGATCTCGACACCGGTCGGCTTCGGCAGGGTCAGGGTGCCCTTCGGGCCCTTGACGCTGACCAGCTCCGGCTGAACATTGACTTCAACACCCTTCGGCAGGGTGACGGGCTTCTTGGCTACGCGGGACATGTTCTGCTCCTTCCCTTAGGCCACGAAGCACAGGACTTCGCCACCGACGCCGGCCTGACGGGCCTGCGCATCGGTCATGATGCCCTTCGACGTGGAAATGATGGCGACACCGAGGCCACCGAGGACCTTCGGCAGTTCGTCCTTGCCGCGGTACTGACGCAGACCCGAGCGCGACACACGCTTCAGGGTCTCGATGACCGGACGGCCTTCGAAGTACTTCAGGACGATTTCCAGCTCGGACTTGTTGTTCTCGGTCGGAACGACGCGCAGGTCGGCGATGTAACCCTCGTCCTTCAGGACCTGGGCGATCGCAACCTTGATCTTGGAGGACGGCGCCTTCACCGTCGGCTTGCCAACCGCGGCCGCATTCTTGATGCGGACCAGCAGGTCGGCGATGGGATCAGTCATGCTCATGTAAGTACCTTTGAGTGCACCGATATCCGCTTTCGCGAAAATCTTGTGTTTTCCTGGGATGGGCCAGGACCCTGAACCCGCCTCCAATCCGGAGACAGAAGCGGGAGTATACGACAAAAGAGCCCGACTTGCGTCGGACTCTCCTGCCGGGCGAAAAGTTTCCTTTCCGCCCGGGCCGGCCGCGAACGGCCGGTGGGCTTTCAGCTGTTACCAGCTGGCCTTGCGCAGGCCCGGCACGTCACCACGCATGGTGGCTTCGCGCAGCTTGTTACGGCCCAGGCCGAACTTGCGGTACACGCCACGCGGGCGGCCCGACAGCTCGCAACGGTTACGCTGGCGGCTCGGCGAGGAGTCGCGCGGCAGCTTCTGCAGGGCTTCAACGGCCTTGATCTTGTCCTCGTAGGACGCGTCCTGGCTGGAGATGACCTTCTTCAGGGCGGCACGCTTGTCGGCGAACTTCTTGGCCAGCTTTTCCCGCTTGATGTCGCGGTTGACCATGGAGGTCTTTGCCATTTCGGTTTTCCTCGCGAATCAGTTACGGAACGGGAACTTGAACGCTGCGAGCAGCGCCTTCGCTTCCGCGTCGGTCTTGGCGGTGGTGGTGATGGCGATATCCATGCCGCGGATCGCGTCGACGGCGTCGAAGTCGATTTCCGGGAAGATGATCTGCTCCTTCACACCCATGTTGAAGTTGCCGCGACCGTCGAACGAACGACCCGAGATGCCGCGGAAGTCACGCACGCGCGGCAGCGAGATGTTGATCAGGCGATCCAGGAACTCGTACATCTTGGCGCGACGCAGCGTGGTCTTGCAGCCGATCGGCCAGCCGTCACGGATCTTGAACGACGCCACCGAGATGCGCGACTTGGTGACCACCGGCTTCTGGCCGGAGATCTTGCTCATGTCGCCAACGGCGTTTTCCAGGATCTTCTTGTTGGTAGCGGCTTCGCCCACGCCCATGTTCAGCGTGACCTTGACCAGCTTCGGCACTTCCATCGGATTGGTGTAGCCGAACTCCTTCATCAGGGCCGGCACCACTTCTTCCTTGTAGATCTTTTCGAGACGAGAAGTCATGACCTCATTCCTCAGGCGTCGAGCGCCTCACCGCTGGAGCGGAACACACGCAGTTTGCGTCCATCCTCCAGCACCTTGAAGCCAACGCGCTCACCCTTGCCCGTTGCCGGGTTGACGATCGCCACGTTGGAGATATGGATCGAAGCTTCACGCTCGACCACGCCGCCGGCGACACCCGCCTGCGGGTTCGGCTTGGTGTGGCGCTTGACGACGTTCACGTTGGAGACGACCACGCGGTCGCCCTCGACGCGAACAACTTCGCCCTGCTTGCCCTTGTCCTTGCCGGTGTTGATGACGACCTGGTCGCCCTTCTTGATACGGTTAGCCATGTGTATGTCCTCCGCTCACAGCACTTCGGGAGCGAGCGAGACGATCTTCATGAACTTCTCGGAACGCAGCTCGCGAGTGACCGGCCCGAAGATACGGGTGCCGATCGGCTCCTGCTTGTTGTTCAGCAGGACGGCAGCATTGCCATCGAAGCGGATCAGCGAACCGTCCGGACGACGCACACCCTTGCGGGTACGCACGACGACGGCGTCATAGACCTCGCCCTTCTTGACCTTGCCACGCGGAATCGCGTCCTTGACGGTGACCTTGATGATGTCGCCAATGTGCGCGTAACGGCGCTTGGAGCCGCCGAGCACCTTGATGCACATCACTTCCTTGGCACCGGAGTTGTCGGCGACGTCGAGGTAGCTCTGCATCTGGATCATGATTCAGATCTCCCTTATTCGGCCGCGCGGGTGACGATTTCCACCACCCGCCAGTTCTTGGTCTTGGACATCGGCGCAATCTCGGTGACGCGTACGACATCGCCTTCGTTGCAGGCGTTGTCGGCGTCATGAGCGTGCAGCTTGGTCGAGCGCTTGATGTACTTGCCGTACAGGGCGTGCTTGACCTGACGCTCGACCAGGACGGTCACCGTCTTGTCCATCTTGTTGCTGACGACACGGCCTTCGACCGTGCGCAGCGTCTTCTTTTCGTTGTTGTCGCTCATCGCGGCGTCCCTTACTTGGTGCTGCTGCCGAGCAGGTGCTTGACGCGAGCAATCTCGCGGCGCACCCGGCGGGTTTCGTGGGTCTTCGGCAGCTGGCCGGTGACCTGCTGCATGCGGAGCGAGAACTGCTCCTTACGCAGGTCGGTCAGGTGGGCCTTGAGTTCGTCAGCCGACTTCTCGCGGAGTTGTTTGATGTCCATCAGCGCACCGTCCGGGTCACGAAAGTGGTGGTGACCGAGAGCTTGGCGGCGGCAAGGCGGAACGCCTCGCGAGCCACGTCCTCGGGCACGCCCTCGATTTCATAGATCATGCGGCCGGGCTGGATCTGAGCGACCCAGTACTCCACATTACCCTTACCGGAGCCCATTCGGACTTCGATCGGCTTCTTGGTGATCGGCTTGTCCGGGAACACGCGGATCCACATCTTGCCGCCGCGCTTGACGTAGCGGCTGATCGAGCGGCGAGCCGCTTCGATCTGACGCGCGGTCAGCTGGCCGTGGGCGGTGGCCTTGAGGCCGTACTCGCCGAAGCTGACGGCATTTCCGCTCCAGCTCAGGCCTTCGTTACGGCCCTTGTGCATCTTGCGGTATTTGGTTCGCTTGGGTTGCAACATTGCCGTTACCTCGCTTCACGAGCCGGGCGCGACGGACGGTCGCCGCGGTCGCCACGATCGTTACGATCATTGCGCGGGCTGTCGTCCTGCTTCTCCTGGCCAACCTGGGAGAAGTCGAAGACCTCGCCCTTGTAGATCCAAACCTTGATGCCGATGATGCCGTAGGTCGTCTTGGCTTCAGCGAAGCCATAGTCGATGTCGGCACGCAGCGTATGCAGCGGCACGCGGCCTTCGCGGTACCACTCCGAACGGGCGATTTCAGCACCGTTGAGGCGGCCAGCCACGTTGACCTTGATGCCCAGGGCACCCAGGCGCATCGCGTTGCCGACCGAACGCTTCATCGCGCGGCGGAACATGATGCGACGCTCCAGCTGCTGCGCGATCGACTCGGCGACCAGCTGCGCATCCAGCTCCGGCTTGCGCACTTCGGTCACGTTGATGTGCGCCGGGACGCCCATCATCTCGCTGACCGACTTACGCAGCTTCTCGATGTCCTCACCACGCTTGCCGATCACCACGCCCGGACGGGCGGTGTGGATCGTCACGCGCGCGGTCTTGGCCGGACGCTCGATCAGGATCTTGCTGATGCCCGCCTGCGCCAGCTTCTTGCGCAGCATTTCGCGGACCTTGAGGTCGGCAGCCAGGTAGCTGGCGAACTCGGCCTTATTGGCGTACCACTTGGAATTCCAGTCCTTGGCGATGCCCAGGCGGATACCAACCGGATGTACTTTGTGTCCCATCGTTATTTGCCCTCGCCCACGACCACGGTGATGTGGCTGGTGCGCTTGAGAATGCGCGTACCACGGCCCTTCGCCCGCGCCATGAAGCGCTTCAGGGTCGGACCTTCATCAACCATGATGGTCTTGACCTTCAGCTCGTCGACATCGGCGCCCTGATTGTTCTCGGCATTGGCGATCGCCGACTCCACCACCTTCTTGATCAGGTGGGCAGCCTTCTTGTCCGAGAACTTCAGCAGGTTGACCGCACGCTCGGCGGACAGGCCACGCACCTGGTCAGCGACCAGGCGAGCCTTCTGCGGGGAGATGCGCGCGGTGCGCAGGATTGCTTTCGCTTCCATCGTCATCTCTCCTTACTTGCCCGACTTCTTGTCGCCACCGTGACCCTTGAAGGTCCGGGTGACGGCAAATTCGCCGAGCTTGTGGCCGACCATGTTCTCGTTGACCAGCACCGGAACGTGGTTCTTGCCGTTATGCACGGCGATGGTGATGCCCACCATTTCCGGCAGGATCATCGAACGGCGCGACCAGGTCTTGATCGGCTTCTTGCTGCCCGCAGCGGCCTCCACCTTCTTGAAGAGGTGGTGATCGACGAACGGGCCCTTCTTGAGTGAACGTGCCATGGTCGATTAGCCCCTACGATCGCGGACGATGAACTGCTGAGTGCGCTTGTTCTTGCGCGTCTTGTAACCCTTGGTCGGGACACCCCACGGGGTGACCGGATGCGGATTACCCTGGCCGGCCTTCGCCTCACCACCACCGTGCGGGTGGTCAACCGGGTTCATGGCCGCACCGCGAACGGTCGGGCGCACGCCACGCCAGCGCTTGGCACCAGCCTTGCCCAGCTTCTCCAGGTTGTGCTCGTCGTTGCCGACTTCGCCGATGGTCGCGCGGCACTCAGCCGACACCTTGCGCATCTCGCCGGAGCGCAGACGCAGGGTGGCGTACACGCCTTCACGAGCAACCAGCTGCACGGCAGCACCAGCGGCACGCGCAATCTGCGCACCCTTGCCCGGCTTCAGTTCGATGCCGTGCACGGTCGTACCGACCGGGATGTTGCGCAGCGGCAGGGTGTTGCCGGTCTTGATCGGCGCGTTGGCGCCGGCGATGACCTGGTCACCCGCCTTCAGGCCCTTCGGGGCGATGATGTAGCGGCGCTCGCCGTCGACGTAGCACAGCAGGGCGATGTGGGCGGTGCGGTTCGGATCGTATTCGATCCGCTCCACGCGCGCCGGGATGCCTTCCTTGTTGCGCTTGAAGTCGATCAGGCGGTAGTGCTGCTTGTGGCCACCACCGACGTGACGCGTGGTGATGCGGCCGTGGTGGTTACGACCACCCGACTTGCTCTGCGGCTCGAGCAGCGCAGCATGCGGCGCGCCCTTGTGCAGGTCCGGGGTGACCACGCGCACGGCGGAACGACGGCCGGCGGAGGTGGGTTTGAACTTCATCAATGGCATGGGAATCTACCTCAGGCCTTGGCCGTAACGTCGATGGACTGACCATCGACCAGGCGGACGTACGCCTTGCGCCAGCTGCCGCGGGTGCCCGCGCGGTTACGGAAGGACTTGCTCTTACCCTTCACGTTGACCACGTTGACCGCCTCGACCTTGACGTCGAACAGCTGCTCAACCGCGGCCTTTACATCGGCCTTGGTGGCATCGTTCGAAACTTCGAAGACGTACTGGTTGGAGACTTCCTGCAGGCGCGCGGTCTTCTCGGAGACTCGCGGAGCGCGCAGCACGCTGAAGATTTTTTCGTTGCTGCTCATGCCAGCCACTCCTCGATCTTCTTGACCGCGTCAGCGGTGATCACGACCGTATCGGCCCCGACCAGCGCGACCGGATCCAGGCCCTGCACGTCACGCACTTCGACGTACGGCAGGTTACGGGCCGACAGGTACAGGTGCTCGGAAGCCTCTTCGGTCACGATCAGCGGGCGCTTGCCCACTTCCAGACCCTTCAGCTTCTCAACCAGACCCTTGGTCTTGGACGCTTCGACGTCGAACGCATCAACGATCTTCAGGCGGTCCTGACGGACCAGCTCGGAGAAGATCGCGGCGATGGCCGCGCGATACATCTTGCGGTTGACCTTCTGGGCGAAGCTGCGCGGCTTGGCCGCGAAGGTGACGCCGCCGCCGACGAAGATCGGAGCCGTCAGCGCGCCATGACGCGCACCGCCGCCCTTCTGCTTCTTCGACTTCTTGGTCGTGCCGTTCACTTCCGAACGGGTCTTCTGAGCCTTGGTGCCAGCGCGGCCGGCGTTGCGATAGGCAACGACAACCTGGTGGACCAGGTCTTCGCTGAATTCGCGGCCGAACACGGCGTCGGAGACCGAGACCTTGTTGCTGCTACCGGTGATGGCGAGTTCCATCGTCATCTCTCCTTATGCCTTGCTCGCCGGGCGGACGATCACGTCGCCACCCGCCGCGCCAGGAACCGCGCCGCGAACGGCGATCAGGCCGCGCTCGACGTCAACCTTGACCACTTCCAGGTTCTGCGTGCTCTGCTGCACAGCACCCATGTGACCGGACATCTTCTTACCCGGGAAAACGCGACCCGGCGTCTGGCGCTGACCCAGCGAACCCGGCGCGCGATGCGACAGCGAGTTACCGTGGGTGGCGTCGCCCATACGGAAGTTGTGGCGCTTGATGGTGCCCTGGAAGCCCTTGCCCTTCGTGACGCCTTGGACGTCGACGATCTGGCCGACCTCGAAGATGTCAGCCTTGACTTCGCCGCCGACGGCGAAATCGCCGAGCTGGGCGTCTTCAACGCGGAACTCCCACAGGCCACGACCGGCTTCGACCTTCGCCTTCGCGAAGTGGCCAGCAGCGGGCTTGTTGACCAGGGCGGCACGACGGCTGCCAACGGTCACCTGCACGGCGCTGTAGCCGTCGGTTTCGACGGTCTTGATCTGCGCGATGCGGTTCGGGGTAGCTTCGATCAGGGTCACCGGGACCGAGCGACCGTCTTCCATGAAGACGCGGCTCATACCCGCCTTGCGGCCCACGAAGCCCAACGAATATTTCTTCGTCATGGTCGTAGTCCTCAGGTCAACTTGATCTGCACGTCGACGCCAGCCGCGAGTTCGAGCTTCATCAGCGCGTCCACGGTCTTGTCGTTGGGATCGACGATATCGAGCACGCGCTTGTGCGTGCGGGTTTCGTACTGGTCACGCGCGTCTTTGTCGACGTGCGGCGAGACGAGGACGGTGTAACGCTCGATCTTGGTCGGCAGCGGGATCGGGCCACGCACTTGCGCGCCGGTCCGCTTGGCCGTCTCAACGATCTCGCTGGCCGAACGATCGATCAGACGATGATCGAACGCCTTCAGCCGAATCCGGATCTTTTGGTCCGCCATGACGGGGGTTCCTTCGTTAAAAGAGCGACGGGCAAGGCCTCTGGGATACCTGCCCCGATTAAATCCTGATGCTTTCCGCGGGACTCCGCCCGCAGCGGCCGTTCCTTACGGCCAAAAACTGAGGCAGACCAGTTACCCGGCCTGCCCAGACGGAAAAGTATAGAGTGCAACATAAGCACCGTCAACAGCTTGGCGCTGTTGGGTGCTCCTTGCGACTCGACCTTCCCGGTCTGGCGAACACGAGCGGCTTCCTGCCTCTCTTTTCGCGGTTGTCTTGCCCGGCACCCTACCCAGGAATGCCGAGCCGCGCATTGTAGCGGGGTCTTTCCCCCGGTGCAAGCACCCTGCCCCGCACCACATTCAGGCCGGCCAAAGAAAAAGGGCGGCTTGCGCCGCCCCTTCTCTCGTTGCGATCCGGCAGCCGAAGCCACCGGACAGCAGGCACTTACTTGGTGATCTTGGCCACCACGCCGGCGCCGACGGTACGGCCGCCTTCGCGAATCGCGAAACGCAGACCTTCGTCCATCGCCACCGGGTTGATCAGGGTGACCGACATCTTGACGTTGTCACCCGGCATCACCATCTCCACGCCTTCCGGCAGCTGGACGGCGCCAGTGATGTCGGTGGTGCGGAAGTAGAACTGCGGACGGTAGCCCTTGAAGAACGGGGTGTGACGGCCGCCCTCGTCCTTCGACAGCACGTACACCTCAGCCTCGAACTCGGTGTGCGGGGTGATCGAACCCGGCTTGGCCAGCACCTGGCCACGCTCCACGTCGTCACGCTTGGTGCCGCGCAGCAGCAGACCCGCGTTGTCACCGGCCTGGCCCTGATCCAGCAGCTTGCGGAACATTTCCACGCCGGTCACGGTGGTCTTCTGGGTCGGACGGATACCGACAATTTCGATTTCGTCACCGACCTTGATGATGCCGCGCTCGATACGACCGGTCACCACGGTGCCGCGGCCCGAGATCGAGAACACGTCT
>DJAN01000152.1 GCA_002429615.1 Lysobacteraceae bacterium UBA6001 | reverse complement strand
ACCGCTCTTCCGATCTCCGAGTCCACCGCACCGGCCCCGGCCACCGCCGAGCAGGCCAGCGCCCCCGCCACGACCGAGGAAGGCCACCAGCCGCCGGTCAACGCGCAGGCGCCGAGCGGCCCGGCCCCGGTCGAAGGCACCGACTACCTGGTCATCGAGGGCGGCCAGCCGTACCAGCAGGCCGCCGGCAAGATCGAGGTGGCCGAGGTGTTCGGCTATGTCTGCCCGGCCTGCTTCCGCTTCCAGCCGCTGATCGGGCCGTGGAAGGCCGGCCTGCCGTCGGACGTGCAGTTCGTGTACGTGCCGGCGATGTTCGGCGGCACCTGGGATGACTACGCGCGCGCGTTCTACGCCGCCGAGACCCTGGGCGTGCAGGAGAAGACCCACGACGCGCTGTACAACGCCATCCACGTCGAGCAGAGCCTGAAGGGCGAGCGCGGCAAGGACTCGGTCGAGGACATCGCCAAGTTCTACGCCAAGTACGGCGTGGACGCCAAGCAGTTCGCCGACACCATGGCCAGCTTCGGCGTCGCCGCCAAGACCAACCGCGCCAAGCAGTTCGCCGCGCGCAGCAAGATCACCGGCACCCCGTCGCTGATCGTCAACGGCAAGTACCTGGTCAAGGGCACCAGCTACCAGGACATGCTGCGCATCGCCGACCACCTGATCGCGCGCGAGCGGGCTGCCAAGCAGTAAGCAACAGGCTTCTTACCGTGTCGGATTCCCCCACACACACGCGCAAGCTGCGGCTGCTGACGGCCAATATCCAGGCCGGCAGCAGCACGCGGCGCTACAGCGACTACGTGACCCGCAGCTGGTCGCATGCGCTGCCGATGGGCCGCAAGCGCAGCAGCCTGGACACCATCGCGCAGCTGGCCGGCGACCGAGACATCGTCGGACTCAACGAGTCCGACCCCGGCAGCCTGCGTTCGGGCTTCACCAACCAGACCCATTACCTGGCCGAGCGCGCGGGCTTCCATTACTGGAGCCACCAGCCGAACCGGCGCATGGGCGGCGTGGCGTCCAGCGCCAACGGCCTGCTGAGCAAGCTGGAGCCGGTGGAGGTGCAGGACCATGCGTTGCCCGGCCGCATCGGCGGGCGCGGCATCCTGCTGGCGAAGTTCGGCGAGGGTGCGCAGGGCTTGGCGGTGGCGGTGGCGCATCTGTCGCTGGGTGCGAATTCGCGGCTGGCGCAGTTGTCGTTCATCGCCGAGCTGTTGTCCGACCATCCGAACGCGGTGCTGATGGGCGACTTCAACTGCGTGGCCGACCGGCCGGAGATGCAGGTGCTGTATCGCCGCACGCGGCTGCAGCCGCCCTCTTCCACGGTGCTCACGTTCCCCAGCTGGCGGCCTGAGCGGGCGATCGACCACATCCTCGTCAGCGAGGGGCTGGGGATCGGGGCTACCGAGGCGATTCCCGCTGCGTTCTCCGACCATCTCGCGATCGGGATGGAGCTCGACGTGCCGTCGGAATTGCTCAAGCGCTAATCGCTGAGGGCGCGTTGCGCGTTTGGGTTTCCGGCGCGCTTTGAGTGCGGCTGTTCGATTCTCGTCGCGCGGCGCCCGGGGGTCGGGGCCTTATCGGGGGACGGCCGAAAGCGGCCATCCATGGCCTCGGGCCTCGGTCGGCGGCATCCATGCCGCCTCACGCCCCCGATAAGGCCCCGGCCCCCGAACGCCCCCTCAAAACCCCTCGACCGGACAGAAAAGCAGACGCCCTCACCACCGGTGAGGGCACCCGCTTTTGCTTTTGCTCTTCTCCCCCACCCCCAAGCCGAGCTTCGTCATCGAAGTGGGGAAATGAAGCGCCTTGCCTCGTCCTGGCGGGGCCCGAACCGTAAGTCAGTGCAATCGACCGCGCAAAACCTCAGAACCGCAGATCGGCCCGCATATACCAATACCGCCCACCCGGAATATCGTAAGTAGACGGGTCATACCCATTGAGCGAGCACGACAGGCAGATCGGCGGATCCTTGTCGAACAGGTTGTTGACGCCGCCACTCACCTGCAGCCCCGAGAGCCACTCGAAGCGATAACCCAGCTGCACGTCGCTGTACGTCACCGAGCCCATGTCGTGGCGGTCGTTGACCGGATCCGGGCACACCGGGAAATCCACCGCGTTTCCGCATGATTCGCGCAAGCTCGACACATGGCGTAAACGCCACGTCGCATTCCACGCCCCCAGGTTCCAGTCCAGCGCCAGGTTGCTGCTCCATTCCGGAATCGCGCTGTCGTTGACCTCCACGCCCGGCGCCTGCGGCTGCTGCTGACCCGCCGCACCCACCGCCACGTAGCGGCCGACAAAGGTGTTCTGCCAGGAGACCTTGAAGCGGCCAATCGTGGTGATCGGCAGCGTCCAGAACACGTCCACGTCCCAGCCGTCGGTCTTGATCGAGCCCAGGTTGGTCAGGCGGTTGTTGAAGCCGTTGATGCCACCGGTGCTGGCGCGGGTGATGCCGTCGCAGTACTCGGCGGCCAGCGTCTGCACGCACAGGTCGAGCTGGGTCTGCGCGTCGATCGCCTGGATCGCATCATCGACATGATGGCGGTAGAACGTCGCCTCGATATCGAAGCGGTCCGCCCACGGTGCGTTGTTGCCGAACCACGGACTCCACACGAAGCCGGCGCTGAAGCTGCGCGCGCGCTCCGGTTCCAGCGCGCGGTTGCCGCCAGTGGTCACCGAGATCTGCGGGTTGGCCTGCTGGAAACCAGCCGGCACGCCGAGCGCGGCGCAGTTGACCGGATTGCCGCCCCCCGAACACGGATCGACCAGCACCAGGTCGGCACGCGCGGCCGAGCCATACAACTCGCCGATGGTCGGCGCGCGGAAGCCTTCGGCCCAGCTGGTGCGCAGCACGAATTCGTCGGTGACCTGCCAGCGCAGGCCGTACTTCGGGGTGAACTCGCTGCCGAAGGTCGAGTAGTCGGAATAACGCCCGGCCAGGCTCAGGTCGAGACGGTCGCCGAAACGCTTGGCCGCGAACAGCGGCACGTTCAATTCGACATAGGCTTCGTTGACGTCGTAGCTGCCGGACGTCGGCTGCGACGGCACGCCGTTGTAGTGCCCTTCCACGGTCAGCGGATCGGGCTGGTACCATCCCTCATAGCGGCGATGCTCGACACCGGCGGCGAACGACACCGCGCCGGCCGGCAGCTGGAACAGCTCGCTGCTGAGGTTGGCGCTGAACAGGCTCAGTTCGTTCTGGCTGCGGTCGTGCACCACCGGCTGGATCCAGCGCAGCATCTCCGGGGTGATGCTGCCGGCGCCGCCGAAGATATCCAGCGGCACGCAGCCGGCCACCGCCGCGCAGGCAGCCGGATCACCCAGCGCCAGGGCGATGTTGTAGATGTCGTAGCTGCCGGTGTTGGTCTGCTCGGCCTTGCTGCGGCTGTACATCGCGTTGACGTCCCAGTACCAGGTCCGCCATGACGTCTCGAAGGTGCCGATGAAACCGGTGGCGAAGTAATCCGTGTCCACGCGCTGCTCGAACACGCGCGGGCCACCTTCCACCGGGCGCCGACCGATCAGGATCAGGTTGTCCGACGAATCCAGGTCGAAGCCGAACGGGTTGTACGGGTTGGCGGCGGAAATGACGATGTTGTCGGCCAGCGGATTGCCGGTACCGGCCTCCGGGCCGAGGAAGATCGGCTCGGGCGCGGACTGGTTGCGCGACTCGCGGCGGTTGCCCAGCGCCTTGAGGTACCACTGCACGTCGTCGTTGAAGAAGTAGCGGAACTGCCCGAACACACTCTTGCGCTCGGACGGAGTCAGCAGCAGGTTCTCGGTGGCGAAGTTGTAGCGGTCGGCGCTGCTGAAGCAGTGATAGTCATCGCTGCGCGTGCAGCCGGCGCTGCCGTCGTAGACCGGTGTGCCATTGCCACCAGCATTGGGCGTGAGCGACTGCTGCGCGCCGGTGTTGGGATCGATGAAATCGAAACGGCCGTCCGGGGTGGCCGAACTGCCCAGCGCCACGCCGGTGCCCGGCACCGGATAGCGCGACTGCGCGCGGTCGCGTGCCCACACCGGATCCTGCTTCACGTAGCTGGCGCCGAGGAACAGGCTGTAGCGGTCGGCCTGGGTGCCCCAGGCCAGGTCCACGCCGCGGCTGGTGCCATCGCCCTCGCCGTATTGGCCGTAGTTGAGCGTGACCTGCGCGCCTTCGAACTCGCGCCGCGTGATGATGTTGACCACGCCGGCGATCGCGTCGGAGCCATACAGCGACGAAGCGCCGTCCTCCAGCACCTCGATGCGCTCCACCAGCGCCAGCGGCAGCGTGTTGAGATCGACCGACGCGCCCACGCCCGACGCCGAGGACTCGTTGACCCAGCGCACGCCATCCACCAGCACCAGCACGCGCTTGGCGCCCAGGTGGCGCAGGTCGACCTGCGAGGAGCCGGCACCGACACCGCCGCCATCAGCGGGGAAGCCGAAGTTGCCGGAGGAATTGAATTTGGTATTGAGCGCCGACCCGGACGCGGTGAGCTGCTGCAGCACGTCACCCACCGACTGCAGGCCGGTGCGCTCGATGTCGGCGCGGCTCAGCGTCTGGATGGGCACCTGGCCCTGCATCTCGGCGGTCTTGATCCGCGTGCCGGTGACCTGGACCTTGTCCAGCGTGCGGGTGGCGGTGTCGGCGGAACTGTCGGCCTCCTGCGCCCATGCCGACCACGGCAGCAGCAGCGCGGTGGTCAAGGCCAGGGCCAGGCGGCAGGGATCGCGGCGCAGGATACTCATCCGGTCTCTCTCTCCAAAGGGGATGGGACGGCCGCGACGTCTCCCTGCGCCGCTGCGGCTTGCGTGCTTTGTAAACAAATCGTGAAGCGGTGACAAGCGCGCGGAACGGGATGCTGCGGCCCGGCAAACGCTGACACCGAAGGTCATGCACGCTACACCAGCGTCCGCGCGGCGGCGGCGGCGGGCTGCCGGCGGGTGACGCTGCTGCATCGCGGCAGGTAAAATGCGCCCCGCGCGGGATCACCGGAACCCCGGTTTTCCCAGCCTTTCCAGCCAGGTGCTGCCTTCCCCCCACGGGCGGCAACCGCCAAGCCAATCGCTCATCCGATCCCCGCGGGCCGACCCCGGCGGGGCGGAGTCGTTCATCTGGAGATTGGCATGGCTCGTTTCGTTTCCTCCCTTCCGCGTTTCCGGCGCACCGCGCTGGCCGCCGCCTGCGCCCTGGCCACGCTGCCGGCCTGGGCCGCCGAGGCCCCTGCCGCCTCGGATGAGGTGCGCACGCTCGACCGCCTCGACGTCGCCGCCTCGCGCCCGACCTACACCGTGGAGAAGGTCGCCGCCGGCACCCGCTTCGAACTGGCGCCGCGCGAGATTCCGCAGTCGCTGACCATCGTCACCCAGGCCCGGATCAAGGACCAGAACCTGCAGAGCATCGGCCAGGTGCTCAACAACGTCACCGGCGTGTCCTACAGCCAGACCGACAGCGAGCGCGTGGAGTTCTTCGCGCGCGGCTTCTATATCGACAACTACCAGTTCGACGGCATCCCGACCACGATGGACCAGGCCTGGAGCTATGGCGACTCGGCACTGGACCTGGCGCTCTACGACCGCGTGGAGATCGTGCGCGGCGCCACCGGCCTGCTGACCGGCGCCGGCAATCCGTCGGCCTCGGTGAACCTGGTGCGCAAGCACGCCGACAGCCGCGAGTTCACCGGCAGCGTCTCGGTGGCCGCCGGCAGCTTCGGCAAGACCCGCAGCACGGTGGACGTCACCACTCCGCTCAACAGCAGCGGCAGCGTGCGTGCGCGCGTGATCGGCAACTACACCGACAGCGAATCGTGGGTGGACCGCTACAACCAGAACAAGACCCTGGGCTATGCGGTGATCGACGCCGACCTCGGCGCCAACACCCTGCTCAGCGTCGGCTACGACTACCAGAAGAAGAACTCCAACGACGTCACCTGGGGCGGCTTCCCGCTGTGGTACTCGGACGGCAGCCGCACCGATTACGGCAAGTCGTTCAACCCGGCCGCCGACTGGACCTACTGGGACACCACGGTCAAGCGCGCGTTCGCCACCCTGGAGACCGGCTTCGGCAACGGCTGGAAGCTCAAGGTCAATGCCACGCATGACGAGAGCAACGTCGACGACAAGCTGTTCTACCCGTTCTACACGATCTACGGCTTCGACAAGCAGACCGGCGGCGGCGTGGTACCCTACTCCGGCTACTACATCACCGAGCGCAAGGTGGACGGCCTGGACGGCTACACCGAAGGCCCGTTCCAGCTGTTCGGCCGCGAGCACCGCTTCATGGGCGGCGTCAGCTACAACCGCCGCGATTACTCCAATATCGGCCGCTCCGACTTCCCCGGCCCGCTGGACAGCTACCTCGGCTGGACCGGCGCGTATCCGGAACCGGACTGGTCGGCCTCGGCGGTGTACCCGAGCGGTGGCAAGATCACCCAGAAGGCGGCCTATGCCGCGCTGCGGCTGTCGCTGGCCGACCCGCTGAGCGCCATCCTCGGCGCGCGCTACACCGACTGGAAGAGCGAGGGTGAAGGCGCCGACCGCGCGCACAAGGTCACCACGCCGTATGCCGGCCTGGTCTACGACTTCAACGACACCTGGTCGACCTACGCCAGCTATACCGAGATCTTCCAGCCGCAGACGTATCGCGGTGCCAACGGCAGCTTCCTCGACCCGGTAACCGGCAAGAGCTACGAGGCCGGCGTCAAGGCGGCGTGGTTCGACAACCGCCTCAATGCCTCGGCGGCGGTGTTCCGCATCGAGCAGGACAACGTGGCCCAGCCGACCGGCGTGTACCTGCCGAGCGGCGAGCAGGTCTACGCCGCGGCCAAGGGCACGGTGAGCGAAGGCTTCGAGTTCGAGGTCAGCGGCGAGCTGCAGGAAGGCTGGAACGCGACCTTCGGCGCCTCGCACTACACCGCGCGCGATGCCAACGACACCAGCATCAACAAGCAGCTGCCGCGCACCACCATCAAGCTGTTCACCAGCTACACCCCGAGCGGCGAGTGGCATGACCTCACGGTCGGCGGCGGCGTGAACTGGCAGAACCGCATCTACTACGTGGACGCGGTGTACGGGCAGTTCGAACAGGACGGCTACGCGCTGGTCAGCGCGTTCGCGCGCTACCGCCTGGCGCCGCAGTTCTCGGTGCAGCTCAACCTCAACAACCTGCTGGACAAGCGTTACTACGCGCAGATCGACTCGGGCTACGGTGCCTGGGGCGCGCCGCGCAATGGCGAACTGAGCTTCAACTGGACGTTCTGATCCTCGTTGTTTGAGGCATGATGCCGGCCGGCGGCCCGCGAGGGTCGCCGGCCGTTTTCGTTTCCAGGCTTGCCAGCGCATGAATGCGCAGGGTCGCGACGCGGCGATCGCGTCGTCGCGGACGCACGCGCGGCATCCGCTGCCCGCACAATCACGGGCCAGTCGTCACGGCCGTTCACCCCGGGCCGGTATCCTCGAAACCATGAACAATCCGCTGCAGCCGATCTGTCTTGCCCTGTCCCTGGCCGGCGTGGCCTTCGCCGCCGCCGCGCAGTCCCCGGATGCACAGCGTCCGGCGATGCGTGCCGCGCTGGAAGCGGCCGAAGCCGGCCGTCCCGATGCCGGCGCCAATGCCGCGCTGCGCGACAACCCGGTCTACGGCTGGCTGGAATACGCCACGCTCAAGCGCGACATCGACCGCGTCGACTCCGGCACCGCGCAGGATTTCCTGCGCCGCTACGCCGGGCAGCCGGTGGCCGAAGCCTTCCGCTCGCTGTGGCTGCCCGCACTGGCCCGGCGCGAGGACTGGCCCACCTTCCTGGCCAACTGGAAGCCGACCGACAACGTGGGCCTGCGCTGCGCCGAGCTGAGCGCGCGCCAGGCCCTGGGGCGTGCCGATGCACAGTGGAACAGCGATGCGCAGGCGATCTGGCGCGCCAATGGCAAGGCATTGCCGAACGGCTGCGACAACGTATTCGCCACTCTGCAGGCGCGCGGCGGGCTGGATGCGCCGTTGCGCTGGCAGCGCATCGAGGCCGCCGCCGACGAGCAGCTGCCGGCGGTGATGCGCGCGGCGGCACAGGGGTTGCCGGCCGCCGAGCAGGCGCAGGCCAACGACTACGCCGCCTTTGTCGCCGCCGCCGATACCCGCGCCCTGTCCTGGCCGCGCACCGAGCGCAGCCGGCGCATCGCGGTGGCCGGGCTGTCGGCGCTGGCCAAGTCCAACCCGGATGCCGCCGAGAGCCTGCTGCCGCAGCTGGCCGATGCGCTGGCGCTGGATGCCACGCAGCGCGGCAAGGTGCTGTACCAGATCGCGCTGTGGACGGTGGCCTCGTATCTGCCGGATTCGGCGCGCCGGCTGCAGGCCGTGCCCGAAGCGGCCTACGACGAGCGTCTGCGTGAATGGCGCGTGCGCGAGGCGATGTCGCGGGGTGACTGGCCGACCGCGCTGGCCGGGATCGAGAAGATGCCGCCGGAACAGCGCGACGATTCGCGCTGGCAGTATTTCCGTGCGCGCCTGGCCGAGAAGCTCGGCCGTAACAGCGAGGCCCAGGCGTGGTACCGCGGCGCCGCACGCAGCCCGACCTTCCACGGCTTCCTCGCCGCCGACAAGCTCGGCCAGCCCTATGTGCTGTGCCCGTGGGAGCCGAACGACACCGCGCAGGCGCGCGCTGCGATCGCGCGCGACCCGGCGCTGGTGCGCGCGCTGGAACTGTTCCGCCTGGACCGCGCGGGCTGGGCCACGCTGGAGTGGAACGACGCATTGACCCGCTTCGACGACACCCAGCGCCGGCTGGCGGTCGAGCTGGCCGGCGAGGCCGGCTGGTTCGACCGCGCGGTGTTCTCGCTCGGCAAGAAGCCCGAGGAGCAGCGCCTGTACACGCTGCGCTTCCCGCTGCACCACGGCGATACGATCCGCCGCGAAGCCGCGCGCAACGCGCTGGACCCGGCGTGGGTGGCGGCGGAGATCCGCGCCGAGAGCGTGTTCAATTCCAACGCCCGCTCGCCGGCCAACGCGATGGGCCTGATGCAGGTACTGCCGGGCACCGGCAACGGCGTGGCCAAGCGCATCGGGCTGGCCAGCTACACCGGCGCATCGAGCCTGTACGACCCGGACACCAACATCGCCATCGGCACCGCGTATCTGCGCCAGCTGCTGGACAAGTACGGCCAGCCCTACGTGACCATCGCCGCGTACAACGCCGGCCCGACGCCGGCGGCGCGCTGGCTGGATCAGCGGCCGTCGCACGATCCGGATTTCTGGATCGAGACGATCAGCTACAAGGAGACCCGCGACTACGTCGCACGGGTGATGGCCTTCAGCGTGATCTACGACTGGCGCCTCAATGGTGACGCGCTGCCGCTGAGCGACCGCCTGGTCGGCACGCTGCAGGACAAGCGCAAGGCGTTCGTCTGCAACACCCCCGCCGCGGCCGGCAGCCGCTGAGGCGCGCCGGCTTCGGGCATGATGACGCGATGGAGATCTATCTCGTTGGCGGCGCGGTCCGCGATGCCCTGCTGAACCTGCCCCCCGGCGACCGCGACTGGGTGGTCGTCGGCGCCGACCAGGCGTCGATGGAAGCACAGGGGTTCAAGGCCGTGGGGCGCGATTTCCCGGTATTCCTGCATCCCAAGACCGGCGAGGAATATGCGCTGGCGCGTACCGAGCGCAAGTCCGGGCGTGGCTATCGTGGCTTCGTGGTCGATGCCGATCCGTCGGTGACGCTGGAGCAGGACCTGCTGCGCCGCGACTTCACCCTCAACGCGATCGCGCGCGCCGACGACGGCACGCTGGTGGATCCGTATGGCGGCGTGCGTGATATCGAGGCGCGCGTGCTGCGGCATGTCGGGCCGGCCTTCGTGGAAGACCCGCTGCGCGTGTTGCGCGCGGCGCGGTTCATGGCGCGCTTTGCGCCGCTGGGCTTCACCCTGGCGCCGGAGACGCTGGCGCTGATGCGCGAGATCGCCGCCAGCGGCGAGCTGGATGCCTTGGTGCCGGAGCGGGTGTGGCAGGAACTGCGCAAGGCATTGGCGTCATCGCGTCCGTCGGCATTCCTGCGCACGCTGCACGAGGCGCATGCGCTGGGCGCGGTATTGCCGGAAGTGGAAGCGCTGTATGGCGTGCCGCAACGCGCGGAGTTCCATCCCGAAGTGGACACCGGCGTGCACCAGGAGATGGTCAGCGACATGGCCGCGCGACTGCGGCCGGGCGACACGATGATCGGCTACGCCGCGCTGTGCCATGACCTGGGTAAGGCACTGACGCCGGGCGAGGAACTGCCTCGCCATGTGATGCACGAACAGCGCGGCGTGGCGCCGACGCGGGCGATGAGCGAGCGGCTGAAGGTGCCGCAGGATTACCGGCAGCTGGCGGAGAGTGTGTGCCGGGAGCATCTGAACGTGCATCGGATCGCCGAGCTGCGCGATGCGACGGTGCATGAGCTGATTGGCCGCTGCGATGGCTTCCGGCGGCCGGAGCGGATCGCGCAGATCGCGGTGGTGTGCGAGGCGGACAAGCGCGGGCGGCTGGGCAGCGCGGAGGAAGCGTATCCGCAGGGACCGGAGCTGTGCCGATTGCACGAGGCTGCGCTGGCGATCAACGCACGCGACCTGACACAGGAAGGCCTGCAGGGCCCACAGATCGGGCAGGCGTTGGCGAAGGCGCGCATCGCGGCGATTCACAACGCCCGCACGCTCTCCGTGTAGGAGCGGCTTCAGCCGCGACTGCCATCCGACAGCCCGCGACGCCCCTCGTCGAGGCAAAAGCCCCACCCACAAACCGCAGGACTCAGATCTTCAAGTACCAGCGCCGCGCATCCATCCAGCGCACGATCACCCACCACACCGCGACAAACACCACGGCGAACGCCGCCGACGACACCTCGCGCCCCGCCAGCGGTGCAATCCAGCTGGCAAACCCGCGCTCATAGATCGGCCCCCACCATCCCAATCCCGCCAGCGCATACACCATCAGCGCCGAGCCGCCATACGCGGCAATCGCATTGACCCCGAAGCTGCGCCCCAGCGCGGGCCACCGATGCAGATCGACCAGCGCGTGCGCCACCCACAGCAGCACCATCGACGCCCCGGCGCTCCACAGCACATAGGAAGACGTCCACAGGTTCTTGTTCAACGGCAGCCACCACGACCACGCCAGCCCCAGCAGCCCGATGACGATGCCACCGGCCAGCAGCCGGGTGCGCTGGCCGTGTCGCAACCAGTCACCCGCACGCAGACCCAGCAGCGTCGTGGCCAGTGCCCCCAGCGTCGACAGCAAGCCTTCCGGGTCGTGGCCCAGTCCGCTCTGCGCGTCGTATTGATAGACCAGCGGCCCCATCATCGCGGTATCCACCCGGCTGGCGATGTTCTGGAACGGCGCCAGCGAGCCCCCGGCCCACAGCAGCGCCGCCCAGCCCACCAGCAGCACGCCAATCAGCCCCCACTGCAGCCGCGGCTTCATCCAGATCGCCACCATGCCGGCGAGGCCGAAGCACAGCCCGATCCGCTGCAGTACACCCCACGGCCGGAAGTGCGGCTTGTCCAGCCACCACCAGGCCAACAGATGCAGCAGCAGCCCCAGGCCGATGATGCGCAACGCGCGTCCCCATACCGTGCGCGTCAGCGCCGCGCGATCACCGCCGGCGAGCACGCGCGGCACCACCGCCAGCGCGGATGAGACGCCGACGATGAACAGGAACATCGGGAAGATCAGGTCGGTCGGCGTGCAGCCGTTCCACTCGGCATGCTCCAGCGGCCACCACACATGCGCCCACTCACCGGGATCATTGACCAGCAGCATCGCGGCCACGGTGAGTCCGCGCAGCGCATCGACCGAGGCGTAACGCGGCGCCGTTCCGGGGCCCGCCATCAGTCGGCGCTGCCGCCAATCCAGGTGGCGACGACCTGCAGATCAGCGTCCACCAGCACCAGATCGGCCTGGTAGCCCGGCGCGATGTGGCCGTAGCGATCGCCCAGGCCGAGGAACTGCGCCGGATACGTCGAAGCCATGCGCGCGGCTTCTTCCAGCGGCAGGCCGAGCAGATGCACGCTGTTGCGCACGGCGGTGGCCATGTCCAGCGCCGAACCCGCCAGCGCACCGGCGGCGTTGCGCACCACGCCGTCCACCGCGGTGATGACTTCGCCATACAGCGAATAGCTCGGGTCGTCGGCGCCGACCGGCGGCATCGCGTCGGTGACCAGGAACAGCTTGCCACGCGGCTTGGCCGCCAGCGCCACGCGCAGGCTGGCCGGATGCACGTGCACGCCGTCGACGATGATGCCGCACCAGCTGTCGGCGTCTTCGAGCGCGGCGCCGACCGCACCGGGCTCGCGCCCCTGCAGCGGCGACATCGCGTTGTACAGATGGGTGAAGCCGGTGATGCCCGCGGCCAGACCCGCACGGATCTGCTCGTAGCTGCCCGCGGTGTGGCCCGCGGCCACGATCACGCCAGCCGCCACCAGCGCACGCACCGTGTCCGCCGGCACCTGCTCCGGCGCCAGGGTCAGCAGCGTGACGCCGTTGCGCAGCGACGCGGCCATCGCCACTTCGGCGGCATCCGGCACGCGGAACTTGCTGGCATCGTGGGTGCCCTTGCGCGCCGGGGCGATGTACGGGCCTTCCAGATGGATGCCGAGCACGCCGGGCACGCCAGCGTCGATCGCCTCGGCGGTCGCGGCGATCGCCTGCTGCATCACCGTGGCATCGTCGCTGATCAGCGTCGGCAGCATGCCGGTGGTGCCGAAGCGGCGGTGCGCGCGGGCGATTTCTGTCAGCGCGTGCACGTCCGGGGTGTTGTTGAACAGATAACCACCGCCCCCGTTGACCTGGGCATCGATGTAGCCCGGCAGCAGCGTATGCCCCTGCAGGTCAACCGGCGCGGCCGCGACCACGCGCGGGTCATCGAGCGGCAGCAGGGCGGCAATGCGCCCCTCCTCCACCAGCACCGCCACGTCTTCGCGGAAGCCGTGGTCGGTAAGGATCTTTCCGTTGCGCAGCGCGATCGCCATGGCGTCAGACCGTCTCGGTGACCTTGTTCAGATGCGGCGGCAGGTCGGGGTTGTGGCCCCGGCGCAGCGCCAGCGCGTTGATCGCGCGATAGAAACTCTGGATGGTGAGCAGCGGCGTGCACACCGGATGCGGCGCCTCGGCCAGCGGCAGATCGCCGTCCGGCGCGGCCAGCCAGACCTGCGCGCCACGCGCGCGGAATTCTTCGGCGACGGCGCGGGTGCCGGCGCCGGTTTCATCCGGCTGCGCGAACGCCAGCACTGGGAAGCCGGCATCCACCAGCGCCATCGGGCCGTGCTTCACCTCGGCCGAGCTGTAGGCCTCGGCGTGCAGGCCACAGGTTTCCTTGAACTTGAGCGCCGCTTCCTGCGCGGCGGCCAGGCCGAGACCACGGCCGAGCACGAACAGGTTGCGCGCCCCGACCAGGCCTTCAGTCAGTGGGCGCCAGTCGGCGGCCCAGGCCTGGCGCAGCGCCGAAGGCAGCGCGTCGAGCGCATGCAGCAGCGCCGGATCCTGCTTCCACAACGCGCCAAGCTGCAGGATCGCCGCCAGCGAGGCGAGATAGCTCTTGGTCGCCGCCACGCTGCGCTCCGGGCCGGCGCCCAGCGGGATCACCGTCTCGGCCAGCTGCGCCAGCGGCGAATCCTCCACGTTCACCAACGCGACCACGCGCGCGCCGGCGGCCTTGGCCGCCTCGGCATTGCGCAGCAGGTCCGGGCTCTTGCCCGACTGCGAGATCACCAGGTACAGCGCCCCCTTCAGTGCCAACGGCGCCTCGTACACCGAACCCACCGACGGCGACGCCGAGGCCGTGACGATGCCCAGCTGGGTCTCGAACAGGTACTTGGCGTAGGTGGCGGCGTGGTCGGAGCTGCCGCGCGCGCAGGTCACCACGAACGGCGGCGGCGTGGCGCGCAGCGAGGCGGCCAGCGCCTCGACGGTGGCACGGTTGCGCGCGAACTGGGCGGCGACCACGTCGGCGGTTTCCGCGGCCTCGCGGAACATCAGGGTCTGGCTTTCTTCGGGCAGGGACATGGTGGGGTCGAGGGGGCTCAGGTCGGTTCGGGCGGGGCGTTCCGCGCCGCGGCGGCCGGTGCCGGCGCGGTCGAGCCGCGCACCACCAGCTGCGGCACGAATCCGCGGTTATGCAGTTGCGGTGCCTGCTCGTCGTAGGCATCGCTGCGCAGCTGGCTGATCAGCAGGCGCGCGGCATGGCGGGCGATGTCCTCGGTGGCCTGCTTGGCGGTGGTCAGCGGCGGCCAGGACTGGCGCGAGAACGGGCTGTCCTCGAAGCCGGCGATGGACAGCTGGTACGGCACGTTCATGCCGGAGGACTTGGCCGCGGCGAGCACGCCGGCGGCGATCTCGTCGTTGCTGCCGAAGATCGCGGTGGGCGGCTCGCGCAGCGCCAGCAGGCGGCGCGCGCCGCGGAAGCCGTCGTCGAAGGTGTAGTCGCCCGGCACGATCAGGTGCTTGTCCACGGTGATGCCGTAGTCGCGCAGCGCGGCCTCGTAGCCGGCATAGCGCTCGCCGCTGGAGCGGTGCTGCGGGCCACCCCACAGGAAGCCGATGCGCTGGTGGCCGAGCTGGATCAGGTGCTCGGTGATCTCGTAGGCGGCATCGCGGTCGTCGATGTAGACGCAGGCGCCATCGCCCGGGTCTTCGGTGGCGGCGATGATGCGCACCGTCTTGATGCCGCGCGCGGCCAGGCCGGCCAGCAGCTCGGGGCGCTCGGACATCGGCGCGGTCAGCACCAGCCCGGCCAGACGCGAGCGCTGCACCCATTCGGCCAGTTCCTCGGCCAGCAGCGGCGAGGTCGAATCGACCGGGTTGATCTGCAGCCCGAAGCCGGTCTCGCGGCAGGCGGCCAGCACACCGTTCTGCACGCCGATGATGTGGTACGGGTTCGGGTTGTCGTAGACCAGGCCGACCACGAACGGCGTGCCGCTGCGCAGGTTGCGCGCGGACGGATCGGGTTCGTAGTCCAGGTCGGCGATGGCCCGCAGCACCCGCGCGCGGGTGGCCTGCATGACCGACGGCTCGTTGTTGATGACACGCGAAACGGTCTTCAGCGAGACCTTCGCGCGCTCGGCGACGTCCTTGATCGTCGGCCTGCGCATGGGCTGCTCCGGGGCGGTGGCGAAGGCGTCCATGATGCGCGGTTCCGGGCCGTCCTGCTCAGCCCTGGCCTACCGGCATACCGGCCCGGTGGCCGCGCAGCGAGTAGAACAGGATGTAGAGGTAGCACGGGACCATCAGCGCGGCGAAGACCAGCTGGAAGTCATGGTGCTGTTTCAGGATGGCGAACGCCTGCGGGATGATCGCGCCACCGGCGATACCCATGATCAGCAGCGCCGAGCCGGTCTCGGTGAAACGGCCCAGGCCCTGGATCGCGAGCGGGAAGATCGCCGGCCACATCATCGCGTTGGCGAAGCCGAGCGCGGCGACGAAGGCCACCGACACATAGCCGTGGGTGAGGAAGGCGCCGATCGAGAACAGCACGCCCAGTACCGCGGAAATGCTCAGGTAGCGCGCCTGCGAGACCACGCGCGGGATCAGCACGAGGCCGGCGATGTAGCCGGCGAGCATCGCCATCAGGGTAAACATGGTGAACAGCTTGGTGCGATCCAGCGGCAGGTCGAAGCCGTGCCCGTAGGTGCCGATCGCATCGCCGGCCATCACTTCCACGCCGACGTAGACGAACAGGCACAGCACGCCCAGCCACAGGTGCGGGAACTGGAAGATGCTGGTCTTGCCGCCGCTGCTGGAGACGGGCGTGGCGTTGGCTTCGGCCGGCTTGATCTCCGGCAGCGGCGAAAACAGGATGCCGATCGCCACCACCAGCAGGATCACCGCCATGGTCAGGTAAGGCGCGTGGATTTTGGCGGCGAATTCGTTGAGCAGCAATTCCTTGGTGGCCGCATCGGCCTTGGCCACCTTGTCGGACAGATCGCCCACGCCCTGCAGCACGATCGAACCGATCACCAGCGGCACGATGATGCCGCCGATCTTGTTGCAGATGCCCATCAGCGCGATGCGCCGCGCGGCGGTCTCGATCGGCCCGAGGATGGAGATGTAGGGATTGACCGCGGTCTGCAGCAGCGCTAGGCCGCTGCCGATCACGAACAGGCCCCCGAGCGCGCCGGGATACCAGCGCTGCGTGGAGAACTCGCCGAAGGCCGCCGCGCCCGCCGCCATCACGAACAGGCTTACCGCCAGGCCCTTCTTCATGCCGGTGCGCTTGAGGATCCACGACGAGGGCAGCGCCAGGAAGAAGTACGACAGGTAGAACACCATCAACACCAGGAAGGCGTTGACCTCGTTCAAGTCGAAGGCCAGCCGCACGAAGGTGATCAGCGGGCCGTTGATCCAGGTCAGGAAGCCGATGACGAAGAACAGCACGCCGACGATGGCGATCGAAGTCATCACGCTGGAGCGTTCGGGAGTGGAGGTGAGTGCGGACATCGGGTGAAAGCTCCTGCGTCGTCGACGGCCGTTGCGGCGGTCTGGCTGGGAACAACGTTGTCACATTTATTCGATGGGCATGGCCCGCTTGTCAACTTCCCGTGAGGAAAATCTCGCGACTGGATGTGACGCGCCGCAGCAATGCTGCGGCGCCGCATCGATAGTTGCGCGGCCTTTGCCACGACTGGCTTTGCAGGCGGGCCGCGGGCTGTAACCGGTTTCCCCGCCCAGGCCGCCGTTACCCAATTGCGAAAATTTCGTTGCACCCCGTTGACATCGTTGTCAGACCGATTTCACACTCGGCCCCGTCGACACCCCTCCCGGGGCACGACATGGCCCCCAGGCAACCAGGAGTCCGTGTGGCTGCAATGTCCCCAGCTTCGACCCCCGCCCTGTCGCAGGCCGGCCCGTTCCTGGCCGCCGATGTCGGTGGCACGCACGTGCGCATCGGCCGTGTGCGGGCGGGCGCCGATCCGCGCCACCCGGTCGAAGTGCTGGACTACCGCAAGTACCGCTGCGCCGATTACCCGAGCCTGGCCGCCATCGTCGGCGACTTCCTGCGCGACAACCCGGGCGTGCAGGACTGCGTGATCGCCAGCGCCGGCTATCCGCTGGCCGACGGCACGGTCATCACCAACAACCTGCCGTGGGTGCTGTCGCCGCGCGCCATCCGCGAGGAGCTCGGCCTGGCCCAGGTCTACCTGGTCAACGATTTCGAAGCGGTGGCGCATGCCGCCGCCTATGTGGATGCCAGCGAGGTGGTCCAGCTCACCGGCCCGGCGCAGGCGCCGCGCGGCCCGACGCTGGTGCTCGGCCCGGGCACCGGCCTGGGCGCGGCGGTGTGGATTCCCAACGACGGCTTCCCGGTCGTGCTCGCCACCGAGGCCGGCCAGGCCGCGCTGGCCAGCAACACCGAGCTGGAGATGCAGCTGGTGCGCGAGATGCTGCGCCATCGCAGCCATGTGCCGGTGGAACACGCGATCTCCGGCCCCGGCCTGCTCAACCTCTACAACGCGCTGTGCGCGGTGCGTGGCGTACCGGCCGTGCACACCACGCCGGACGCGATCACCGCCGCGGCACTGGAAGGCGGCGATGCGCTCGCGCACCAGGCGCTGGACGTGTTCTGCGGCCTGCTCGGCAGCGTGGTCGGCGACATGGCCCTGCTCTACGGCGTGCAGGGCGGCATCTATCTCGCTGGCGGGATCCTTCCCAAGATCCGCCAGTTCCTGATCGACAGCAGCTTCGTGCAGCGGTTCCTGGACAAGGGATCGATGCGCGAGGCGCTGGAGCGAATTCCCGTGAAGTTGGTCGATCACGGGCAGCTGGGCGTCGTGGGCGCCGCCAGTTGGTATCTGGGCCAGAAGGCGAAAGCAGCGTAATCGCAACACCGTGTGGTCGCAGTCCGCGTCGAGGTCGGGGAGGACCGCCACGCACAGCAACATCGGCGCGCCAACCAATGCCCGCTAATCCAATTGATTGATGAGGAGAGACATCATGAAATACCGTAAGTCCGTACTTACCTCGGCCATCGTCACCTGTCTTGCGTTCAGCGCGCACGCACAGGATGCCGGCCAGCAGCCGACCGCCACCGACCTGGACACCGTGCAGGTCGTCGGCATCCGCGGCTCGATGGAGAAGTCGCTGGACACCAAGCGCGATGCGCAGGCTCGCGTTGAAGTCGTGACCGCCGAGGACATCGGCAAGCTGCCGGCCAAGAACGTGGCCGATACGCTGCGCGAACTGCCGGGCGTGAACATCAGCTCGTCCAGTGCCAGCGAAGGTGCGTTCGACGAAGCCGATCGCGTCAGCCTCCGCGGCACCAGCCCGAGCCTGACCCAGACGCTGGTCAACGGCCACACCATCGGCACCGGCGACTGGTTCGTGCTCAGCCAGGTGGCCAACGTCGGTCGCAGCGTCAGCTACTCGCTGCTGCCGGCCGAGATCGTCGACCAGGTCGTGGTCAACAAGAGCTCGCAGGCCAAGCTCGTCGAGGGCGGCAGCGCCGGCTCGGTGAACATCCTCACCCGCAAGCCGCTGCAGTTCGCCGACAACCTCACCACCGAAGCCTCGGTGGGTGCGGCGTATTCGGACCTGCCTGACAAGACCGAGCCGCAGATCAGCGCGCTGCTGAACTGGAAGAACGACGCCAACAACGTCGGCGTGATGGTCCAGGGCTTCTACGAGAAGCGTTCGCTGCGTCGTGACGGCCAGGAAGTCGTCGGCGGCTACGGCGTGATCCCGGACGATGCCGCCGTGGTGGCGACCAACCCGGACCTGGCGGGCGTGCTGTACCCGAACCTGCTGGGCGCCGTGTACTTCGACCAGACCCGCGAGCGCAAGGGCGGCGTGATCGACGTGCAGGTGAAGGCCAGCGACACGCTGACCCTGAACCTCAACGGCTTCTACTCCAAGCTCGAAGCGGACAACTACAACCGCAACTACATGATGTGGGCGAGCCAGTTCGTCAACACGCAGGCGCCGAATCCGGGCTACGTGATCCGCAACGGCGTGCTGACCCAGGCGACCTACGCGCCGACCACCAGCGCCACCGTCACGCCGTACGGCGTGTACGACATGATCTCGCGTCCGAATGCGTCCTCCGAGTCCAAGTACCTCACCCTCGACGCCGACTGGCAGGCCAGCGACAACCTGAACTTCAAGTTCCAGCTCGGCACCACCGACGGCAGCGGCAAGAGCCCGACGCAGGACGTGCTGGAAACCGGCACGGCGGGCAACGCCGGCGCCAGCTGGAGCATGGGCGGCCTGGGCGACCCGATCGACTGGGCGCTCGGCGGCGTCAACACGCCCGCCAATCACCTGCCGCAGAACGGCTGGATCTTCGGTGGCCAGGCGATCGACGTGAAGGACAGCGAAGACTGGTTCGCCGCCGACGGCGAGCTGTTCGCCGGTGCCGACAGCGTGCTCACCTCGTTCGATTTCGGCGTGCGTTACTCCGAGCACGAGCGCAAGAACGACTTCGAGATCGCGCAGGGCCCGAACTTCGCCAGCAACTGGACCGACATCTCGGCCTATCCGACCACCGGTGGCAGCTATCCGGGTGACTTCGGCAGCGACCTCAACGGCAGCTTCCCGGGCGGCATCTGGTACTACACCCCGTCGCAGCTGGCGCAGATCAACGCCGACTTCGCCAACCGCGATCCGGTCAGCCGCTTCTACTTCTCCGACGTCTATGGCGTGAAGGAGAAGATCTCGGCCGCCTACGTGCAGGCGAACTTCGCCGGCGAGGCCTGGAGCGGCAACTTCGGCCTGCGCTACGTCAAGACCGACACCGACGTGCGCTACAACCAGTCGCTGCCGGTGAACTCCGGCATTCCGGGCGCGATCAGCGGTTCGGCATTCGGCGACTACCTGCCGACCATCGTGAACAACGACTACAACCGTCTGCTGCCCAGCGCGAACATCAAGTTCGACCTGAGCCCGGACCTGGTGGCGCGCTTCGCGGTGTCGCAGACCATGACCCGCCCGGACTACTCCGCGCTGGCCGGTTCGCTGTCGCTGGATGACCTGACCCATACCGGCAGCGGCGGCAATCCGCAGCTGAAGCCGATCGTGTCGACCAACTACGACGCCAACCTCGAGTGGTACTTCGCACCGCGCGCGATGCTGTCCTTCGGCGTGTTCGCGATGCAGCTGAAGGACTACATCAACTTCGGCACCACCACCATCAGCTACAAGGACCAGGCCGCCAGCTACGCCAGTGGCACCGACGTCTATGCGGACTACCAGGTCTCGGTGCCGGTCAACACCAACGGCAACATCAAGGGCTTCGAAGTCGCCTACCAGCAGCCGATCGGCGAGTTCTTCGGCGTATCGGCGAACTACACCTATGCCGATGGCGAAGCCAGCGGCGGCGGCCCGCTCAATGGCACCTCCAAGAACACCTACAACCTGGCCGGCTACTTCGAGAACGATCGCTTCAGCGCCCGCGTGAGCTGGAACTGGCGTGATGACTTCTATGCGGGCGTGAGCCGTACCGACGAGTTCTACCAGAAGTCGGTCGGCGCACTGTCGGCATCGCTGTCCTACCACGTGACCGACTGGATGACCGTCTCGCTGGACGGCCTGAACCTCAACAACCCGGTGTACAAGTACTACACCAACAGCGATGCAGGCTTCCTGCCGTATGCGTTCTACGCCAACGGCCGCCAGTACTACCTCAACCTGCGCTTCAAGTTCTGATGTTGTCTCTCCAAAGCGTGTAATGCTCCACTGCGGGCCCGGACTCGTCCGGGCCCGCTTTCTTTTCCGGCTTCCCCAACGCCGCCACCGGAGGATCGATCCGATGACTGCCCGTACTCCCCTTCTGCCACGCCTGGCCCTGCTGCTGGCCGCGCTGGCACCGGCCGCGTTCGCGGCCAACCCCCTCACCGTGATTCCCGCGCCGGCGCAGGTGCAGACCGCCAAGGGCGGCTTCGCGCTGGGCCCGCAGGTCGTCGTGCGTCCCGCCGATGCGGCGGCCGAGGCCACCGCCCGCCAGTTCGTCGACGGCCTGGCGCGCGGCAGCGACCTGCACCTGACGCTGGCTCCGCTTGGGCGCGCGAAGAAGGGCGAGATCGCCTTCGCGATCGACCCCAAGGCCAGCCCCTCGCCGGAAGGCTACGTGCTGGATATCGACGCCGATGGCGTGCGCGCCCGCGCCGCCGATGCGCGCGGCCTGTTCTACGCCGCGGTCACGCTGTGGCAGCTGGCCCCGGCGCGCGGCGAAAGCGGCCCGACGGTGCTTCCGGCCGGACGCATCACCGACGCGCCCCGCTTCGGCTGGCGCGGCCTGATGCTGGATTCGGCACGCCACTTCCAGAGCATCGCCGAGATCAAGTCGCTGCTCGACGTGATGGCGCTGCACAAGTTCAACACCTTTCATTGGCACCTCACCGACGACCAGGGCTGGCGCATCGAGATCAAGCGCTATCCGCGCCTGACCGAGGTCGGCGGCTGCCGCATCCCCGCTGGTGATGGCGGCATCGGCGCCGACGGCAAGCCGGCGCCGTACTGCGGCTTCTATACCCAGGACCAGGTGCGCGAAGTGGTGGCCTACGCGGCGCAGCGCCACATCACGGTGATGCCGGAGTTCGACATCCCCGGCCACGCCACCGCGGCCATCGCCGCCTATCCGGAGCTGGGCGTCAGCGGCAAGCAGATCGAGGTCTCCAACGAGTGGGGCGTGAACACCAACCTGTTCAACGCCGACGAGAAGACCCTGCAGTTCCTGGAGAACGTGCTGGCCGAGATGGTGCCGCTGTTCCCGGGCCGCTATTTCCACCTGGGCGGCGACGAAGCGGTCAAGGACCAGTGGAAGGAATCGCCGCGCATGCAGGCGCGCATCAAGGAACTCGGGCTCAAGGACGAGGAGGCATTGCAGGCGTGGATGCTCAAGCGCCTGGAGCGTTTCCTGGTCGCGCATGACCGGCTGATGATCGGCTGGGACGAGATCATCGACGGTGGCCTGCCGCCGGAAGCGGCAGTGATGTCCTGGCGCGGCATCGAAGGCGGCCTGACCGCGGCGCGGCTGGGCCACGACGTGGTGATGGTGCCGTCCTCGGAGCTGTACCTGGACTACCTGCAGACCGATTCGCCGGACGAGCCGCCGGGCCGCCCGTCGAACATCAACCTGCAGCGCGTGTATGCCTTCGAGCCGGTGCCCGAGGCGCTGGAGGCGGACAAGCGCCACCACATCCTCGGCGTGCAGGCCAACATCTGGACCGAGCACTCGCGCACCTTCGCGCGGGTGGAGCACGCCCTGTTCCCGCGTGCGGCGGCGGTCGCCGAGACCGGCTGGTCGCCCGTGGACCGGCGCGACTTCGCCGACTTCCGTAACCGACTGCCGCATCTGCTGGCGCTGTACCGGGCGTGGGGCGCGGATTACGCGCAGACGCCGTTCCAGCCGAAGGTCGAGATCGTGCCGACGGCTGCGGGCAAGGTGCGCGTCACCCTCAGCGACCGGCTGGGCTATGACGAGGTGCGCTACAGCACCGACGGGCAGGCCCCCACCGCGGCGTCGCCGCGTTACGAGGCGCCGCTGGAACTCGCGCTGCCGGTGACGCTGCAGGCAGCCTCGTTCTGGAAAGGACAGCCGCTGGCCGCGCCGGTCACCCGCGTGCTCAGCGCGGACAGCCTGCGCAGCCGCAGCGATGAGGAACTGTCCCAGTGCACTGGCAAGCTGATGCTGCGGCTGGAAGACGACGGCCCGCGCGAAGGCGCCCGCGCCTTGTTCAACGTCGACATCTTCAATCCCTGCTGGGAATGGAAGCAGGCTGACCTGCACGACATCGGCATGCTGAAGGTGCGTGCCGGCAAGCTGCCGTACTACTTCCAGCTGGCGCATGACGAATCGCATCGCACGTTCCAGCCGGCCCATTCGGCCAATGGCGAACTGGTGGTGCGGCAGGGCTGTGAAGGGCCGACGCTGGCGAACGTGAAGCTGCCGGCGAAGACCGATGCCGATGGCTTCTACACGCTGGAGGTGAAGCTGCCGAAGACCGCGCCGAAGCAGGCGAACCTGTGTGTCTACTTCACCGGCGATACGCGGCCGGCGATGTGGGTGCTTGACCGGATGACGCTGGTGCCCGGGCGGTAACAGCAAGCTGCCGGGCCTGCCTTGTAGGCCCGGCAATTCCCGGTTGCGTTGCCTCGCCTGGCCTCGCCTCGCCTCGCCTCGCCGCTGACGCGGGGACGCGGGGACGCGGGGACGGGTTGGACGGACCGGTTGGACCGGTTGTAGGAGCGGCTTCAGCCGCGACTGCGGGATCATGCGGTCGCGGCTGAAGCCGCTCCTACAACAGAGCAACAGCGGGAGCAGCAGCAACAGCAGGAGCAACGGCAGCCGCAGCCACAGCCACAGCCACAGCCGCCACCGCAATAGCAGCAGCAAACCCCCCAGTCAGTAACGCCCTAAGCGCGCACCCCAAACAAGCGCCGATCCAGCCGCAACGCCCACTCGCGTGCCGGCGTGGCCACCAGCGACAGACCCGCGATCACGCCCAGCGTATTCGCCAATGCATCGAACGGATCCGCGCTGCGGTCCACGGTGAACGCGCCCTGCGCGAATTCGATGCCCACACCCAGCAGCACCAATCCGAACCCGGCCCACAACAGCGCGCGCCGGGTGGCGAACAGCTGCACCGCACAGAACGCCAATCCCACGTAGGTCAGGAAATGCTCCGCCTTGTCGGTGTTGCGCGGCATCTGCGGCATCGCCGGGGGCGGCCCCAGGCACACCACGATCACCGCGACGATCAGCAGACCCCACAACCCCACCCACAGCGCCGGCACCCGGAACGCGCGCAACCCCATGCTCACAGCCTCCAGGTCAGATCGCCGAGCAGGAACGCCTGCTCGAACTCCACGCCGCTGGAGAAGCCCATCACCTGGAAGCGCTCGCCCATCTCGCTCGGCAGCGTCAGCCGCTTCACCTGCTCGCGCAGGCGCACCCGGCCGACTTCATCGGTACGCGTGTCGGCCTGCGCCAACAGCTGGTCCAGGCCGTTGCCGAGCAGGAAGCTGGCCTGGGTGCAGTAGCCCGCCAGTTCGAAGCCGGCGCCGGTGCCGGCCTCGGCCAGTGCGGTGAAATCCACCGACGCGGTGAGGTCCTGCAGGCCTGGCCACAGGTACAGATCCTCGTGCATGCGATGGCGATAGAACGCGCGCAGCGTGCCGTCGCTGCGCTGCGCCTGGTAATACTCGCGGCGCGGATAGCCGTAGTCCACGAACAGCATCGCGCCACGTTTCAGCCCACCGGCGACCGCCTGGATCCAGTAAGGCAGCTGCGGCAGCACTTCGGAGCGGTAGCCGTCGGCGAAGGGCGTTTCCAGATACTTTTCGACATGCACCACCGACGCCGCCAGCAGCGCATCAGCCGGCTGTTCGCCGCGCACGAAGCGCCCGGCCGCGTCGACCTGCACGGTCTCCTCGTACACCTCGCCATCGCGCACGGTGAAGCGCGGCGTCGGCAGCGCGTCGATGACCTCGTTGGCGAACAGCACGCCTTCCCAGTCGTCCGGGAACGGGCCATCGACCCACTCCACCAGGTCGAACACCGGCGGAATCAACGCGCGGCTCAGCCGTTCGCGCTGGCGTTCGCGCAGGTCGGCGCTGGGTTCGAGGATGGCGTAGCGTTCGGGCAGTGCGTCCAGTTCCAGCAGGCGCTTCAGGGTGACCTCGGCAAACGCGCCGCTGCCGCCGCCGACTTCCAGGATCCGCGACTGCGGCCCCAGCTGCTGCAGGACCGGCGCCAGCGCACCGGAGACCACCGCGGCGAACAGCGGGCCGATTTCCGGTGCGGTGACGAAGTCACCACTCTCGCCGAACTTGCTCGCACCGGCGCTGTAATAGCCCCAGCCCGGGGCATACAGGGACAGCTCCATGAAGCGCGAGAACGGCATGGCACCGCCACTCGCGTCGATTTCGGCGCGCAGCAGCGCGGCGAGCTGGTCGCTGTGGGCGAGCGCGTCGGTGTCGGGAGTGGGCAGGTCCTGGTGCTGCATGGCCGGGTCGATTGCGTGGACAATGCACAGCATAGCCGAGCAAGGGAAAGCGCAAGATGAGCGAGACCTCACAGGTCGTTCTGGTCACCGGCGGCGCGCGCCGCATCGGCGCGGCGATCGTGCGCCGCCTGCATGCCGCCGGATTTTCGGTGGCCGTGCATGCGCACGACTCCGGCCCCGCACTGGATGCACTGTGCGCTGAGCTGGCGGCGGCACGGCCTGGCAGCACGCTGGCGTTGCAGGCGGATCTGCGTGATGGCGCGGCGGCGAACGGGCTGGTCGCGCAGACCCTGGCCGCGTTCGGCCGGCTGGATGCGCTGGTCAACAATGCATCGAACTTCTTTGCCACCCCGCTGGAGAGCGCGACGCTGGAACAGTGGGATGCGCTGATGGCGGTGAACGCACGCGCTCCTTTCCTGCTGGCGCAGGCGGCGGCCGCGGCGTTGCGCGCGCGCGGTGGCGCAATCGTCAACGTGACCGACGCGGCATTGGCGCATCCCCTGCCCGCGCATGCGGCCTATACCGCCGCCAAGGGCGCGCTGGCCGCGCTGACCGCCGCGCTGGCGGTGGATCTGGCGCCGCAGGTGCGGGTGAATGCCGTGGCGCCCGGGGCGATCCTGTGGCCGGAGGCCGGCAAGGATGCGGCGGCGCAGGCGGCGGTGCTGGCACGCACGCCGATGGGCCGCACCGGCACGCCGGAGGAAGTGGCCGAGGCGGTGCGCTGGCTCATCCAGGACGCGCACTACATCACCGGGCATACGCTGCCGCTGGATGGTGGGCGGTTGCTGGGGTGAGGTGGGGGCGCTGCGACGGAGGGGTTCCGGTCGCGGCTGAAGCCGCTCCTACAGGGGCGGCGTGAGATTGTCGCGGGATCAGGGTGCCAGCGGCACCGTGTCGAAATGCTCGCCGTGTTGCGTGTGCGCGCGCCATAGCGCTTCCAGCGTGCGGCCGCTCACCGGATCGACGAAGTCCGGCGCGATGTCCGCCAGCGGCTTGAGCACGAACGCGTGCTTCAACTCCGGGCGCGGCACGCGCAGGTGGCCGGGGCCCTCCACGATGCGGTCGCCATAGAAGATCACGTCGATGTCCAGCGTGCGGTCGGCGAAGCGCGGGCCGCTGCGGTCGCGCCCGTGCGCGTCCTCCAGCGCATGCAGCCAGGCATCCAGCGGCAGCAGCTCCATGTCCGTGTGCAGGAGCACGCCGTTGTTGAGGAAATCCGGCCCCTCGAAGCCGACCGCCGGCGTGCGGTAGGCCGGCGACACCCGCAGTTCGCCGAAATGCGCGCGCAGGGCCTGTACGGCCAGATACAGGTGCCGGGCCGGCTGCAGGTTGCTGCCGAGGCTGAGAAGAACAGTGGTCATGCAATATTCGCGCATGCGCGTGGCGTCATCGTCAACCTTTGCCGCGGGCAACCTTCACGGCACGGCAAGCCCGGGCACCTAGAATGCCGGTTCCGTCAACGATGACAGCGCCATGACCTATTGCGTCGGCATCGAAGTGGACGAAGGCCTGGTCTTCGCCGCCGATACCCGCACCAATGCCTCGCTGGACGACGTGCGCGTGTACCGCAAGCTGCATGTGTTCGAGTACCCGGGGCAGGCGGTATTCGCGATCATGTCGGCCGGCAACCTGGCCACCACCCAGCTGGCGCTGGCGCGCATCCAGCGCGACGTCGACGACGGCGCGGCCCGCAACCTGCGCCGGTTCCGCCATCTGTTCGAGGTGGCCGAGTACGTGGGCCAGGTGCTGGTCTCCAGCCAGGTCGATACCGCCGGACGGCCGGAGTTCGAGGGCATCAGCACGCAGGCCACGCTGATCCTCGGCGGCCAGATCGCCGGCGAGCGCCCCGGCATGTACATGGTCTATCCGCTCGGCAACGCCATCGCCTCCTCGCCGGAGACGCCCTACCTGCAGGTCGGCGAATCGAAGTACGGCAAGCCGATCCTCGACCGCATCATCCGCGCCGATACCCGGCTGGAGGATGCGGCGCGCACCGCGCTGGTGTCACTGGACTCGACGATCCGCTCCAACCTGTCGGTCGGCATGCCGATCGACCTGGCGCTGCTGCGCCGCGACGACCTGCGCGTCACCGAGCGCATGCGCCTGGACGCCGATACGCCGCTGTATTCGGACATCCACGCCAACTGGTCGCGCAAGCTCACCGAGGCGGTGCACACGCTGCCGCGCTTTCCCTGGGAGCTGCCGGACGATCCGTCCGGCTAGCCGTTCTCCAGCGCGTGAGCGACGGCGCGGAACACGCGGCGCATCTCCAGCGGCTTGCGCAGCACGTGGACCGGGATATCCGGCGGAAAATGCTCGCGCTGCAGCGGCTGGCCGACGTCTTCCAGCACGATCGCCGGGCCCTGGTAGCCGAGTTCCTGCATCGTCAGCAGCAGGCTCACCGCCGAGAGCAGGATGATGTCGCTGTCCACGATCACCAGGTCCGGCAGCGCATGCTGCTGCGCGTGCTGCAGGGCGGCCGCGCCATCGGCGGCCAGCTGCGGCTGGTAACCCTGGCTGGACAGCGCGTTGCCGAGCAGCGACAGACGCGTCGCCTCGCCGTCCACCAGCAGCACGCGCTGGCCACGTCCCAGCGGCACGTCGGGTTCGTGTTCGCCGCCGGCGGCGTCGGCCGCACGCAGCGGCAGCACGATGTCGAAGCGGGTACCGGCGCCGGGACGGCTGTCGACCTGGATCGTGCCGCCATAGCTCTCCACGATGCGCTTGCAGGAGATCAGGCCCAAGCCGGTGCCGTCGGCCTTGGTGGTGAAGAACGGGCTGAACAGCCGCGCCAGCGTGTCCTCGCCCATGCCCACGCCGGTGTCGGTCACGCTCAGCTTCAGCTCGCCCTCGTTCTCGGTGGCGGCGGCGAAGGTGAGCTGGCCACCTTCGGGCATGGCCTGCACCGCGTTGAGCCCGAGGTTGAGCAGGCATTGCTGCAGTTCGGTGTAGTTGGCCTCGACGGTGAGATCGCCGTCGCCGCCGTCCACCTGCAGCGTCACGCCCTTCGGCAGGCTGCTCTTGAGCAGCAGCTGCACGGCCTGGAACAGGCGTGCGACCGAGACCAGTTCGCGTGGCTTGTTGGAGCCGCGCACGAACGAGAGCATCGACTCGGCCATCTCGTGCCCGCGACGGCCGCATTCGGCGATCACGTCGGCGAGCTGGCGCAGCTGCGGGTCGTCGCCGCGCCCGATCAGCAGATCGGGCACGATCAGCAGCGGCTGCAGGATGTTGCGCAGGTCATGGCTGAGGCCGGCGGCCAGCAGCGCCAGGCTCTCCAGCCGTTGCGCGCGCATCAGCTCGCTTTCCACCCGCTCGCGGTCGCGTTCCACGCGCGCCTCACGCACCGCGCGCGCCACCGCGGCGGGCAGGCGGGTCGGGTTGTGCTTGATGATGTAGTCGTTGGCGCCTTCCTGCAGCGCCTTGACCGCGGTCTCCTCGCCCATGGTGCCGGAGACGAAGATGAAGGGCGTGCGCGGGTCGGCGGTGCGCACGATGCGCAGCGCCTCATGCCCGGAGAACCCCGGCATGCTGAGGTCGGACAGCACGATGTCCGGCCGGAACGTCTCCAGGCCCAGGCGCAGCTGCTCCTCGCTGTCGACGCGCTCGAACACGGCCTCCAGGCCCGATTCCAGCAGCTGGTCGGACAACAGCTCGGCGTCTTCCGGCGAATCCTCGATCAGCAGGATGCGCAGTTCGCCAAGCCGGGCCCCTTCATGCGGCATATCAGTGGTTTCCCGGCGCCTGGTTGATGACCGCCCAGAAGGTGCCGAGCGTCTGCACGGCGTTGAAGAACTGATCCACGTCCACCGGCTTGACCACGTAGGCGTTCACGCCCAGGTCCCAGCTGCGCGCCAGGTCGTTCTCCTCGCGCGAGGACGACAGGATCACCACCGGCAGGCGCTTGAGTTCGTCGTCGTTGCGGATCTGCTTGAGCACTTCCAGCCCGTCCAGCCGCGGCATCTTGATGTCCAGCAGCAGCACCGCCGGCAAGCCCTCCTCGCGGTTGGCGAAAGCGCCGCGGCGATACAGGTAGTCCAGCGTTTCCACGCCGTCCTCGACATGCACGATGGGGTTGGCCAGGCGCGCCTCGCGCAGGGCGTCGATCGCCATTTCCGCGTCGGCGGGGCTGTCTTCGGCGAGCAGGATGGTACGGATCGGGCTCATGGCTTGGACTCTGGGTTGGGCGCATCGAGCGCCGCGGGAAGAATGAAGTGGAAGGTGGCGCCCTGGTCGAGTTTGCTCTCGGCCCAGATGCGTCCGCCATGGCGGCTGAGCACACGGCGCACGGTGGCCAGGCCGATGCCGGTCCCGGGATACTCGCTGGCCTTGTGCAGGCGCTGGAACACGCCGAACAGCTTGGTGGCGTACTCCATGTCGAAGCCGGCGCCGTCGTCGGACACGCTGAAGTGGTGGCTGCCGTCCGGCAGCAGCTCGTAGCCGATGTCGATGTGCGCGACGGCACGCCGGCCGCTGTACTTGATCGCATTGCCGATCAGGTTCGTCCACAACTGCCGCATCATGTTCTCGTCGGCCACCAGGATCGGCATCGGCGCGATGTGCCACTCGATGCGGTGCTCCGGCTGCTCGGCGCGCTGGTTGGCTTCCAGGATCGACCGCGTCTCGGCCACCAGCGACTGCATGTCCACCGCCTGCATGCGCAGCGCGCTGCGGCCCAGGCGCGAATACACCAGCAGGTCGTCGATCAGCGTGGCCATGCGCCGCGCCGAGCTGCTGATGACCTGCATGTAGTGCTGCGCCTTCTCGTCGGCACCCTCGCCGAGGTGGCGTTCGAGCTTATCGGCGAAGCCGGCGACATGCCGCAGCGGCGCGCGCAGGTCGTGCGAGACCGAATAGCTGAAGGCCTCCAGCTCGCGGTTGACCTCGGAGACCTGCTCGACCTTGCCTTCCAGCTGCCGGTTGAGCTCCTGGATGCGCTGGTTGGAGGCCTTCTGCAGGCTGATGTCGCTGACGGTCATCAGCACGACCTGGTCTTCCTCATCCGGCAGCGGCATGCGCCGGGCATTGAGCAGCATGGTCCGGGTCACGCCATCGGCGGCGCTCTGCTCGTGCTCGTAGTCCCACAGCTCGCGGCCGCGCAGCAGGATGTCGGCCAGGCGCTGGCGGATCGCCGGATCGGCCCAGGCGCCGTCGCCCACCGACGACAGCGCGATGTCCTGCGGGTTTTCCTCGGACAGGCCATACAGCTCGGCGAACGCATTGTTGTAGAGCACCAGGCGCTGCTGTGCGTCGAGCAGCACGATCGGTTCGCGCACGGTCTGCAGCACCGAGGCGGCGCGCGCGGCCGCGCGGGTGGAGGCCTGCTCGGCCACGACGCGGTGGCGCGTCTGCCGCTGCAGCAGCCACACCACGCTGCCCAGCAGCAGCAGCTGCACGATCAGCGCGCCCCAGCTCAGCGCGGTGTACTGCACGCGGCGCAGGTTGGACTCGCGGTCGCGCTGCGCCAGCAGCGTGTTCTCCGAGGACTGCAGCTGGTCGATCAGCTCGCGCATCGGATTGGCGACGATCATTTCCTGGATCAGCGCCTGGGTCTGCGCCGGATCGCGCGAGCGGGCGATGGTCTCGGCCAGCTGCATGCGCCGCTCGACGGTGCCCTGCAGGCGTCCCAGGCGCACCAGCTGCTCCGGGTTGTCGCGGGTCTGCTGGATCAGCTCGGCGAGCGCCTTGTCGATCTCGGCGCGGCCGCGACGCATGCGCTCGGTGAGCACCGGCAGCTCAATCCCGTGCGAACGCATCAGCGCCGAGGACTCCACATCGCGCACGGAGGACTCCAGCTGCTGTGACAGCTGTCGCACCTGCTGGCTGTGCTGGACCCAGTTGGCGGCCTGGTCGGTACTACGGGCCATCTGCTGCAGCAGCAATGCCGGGACGACCACGATCAGGAAAATGGCCGTGGTCAGCGCCGGCAGGCGCCAGCGTTCCCAGGCATCTTCGTTGGCGGCTGTCTGCATCTGCTCGTTCGCTCGATTCCAGGAAACCGCCAGGGGGCGAAGAATTGTCCCGCATTCGACGATCACCCGAATGAATCGTTCATTCTGGCGAGCGATAAGCCGCGCCCCGGGGCGGCTAGATGAATACGGGCCATCATACGACCGCGCGTGTGAAAACGCTTCTACACTTTCCGGCCGCGCAAAAGAAAAAGGCGCACCCCGAAGCGTGCGCCTTGCGGTGGCCGGGCCGCCTCGCCACGGCCCGGCCACCGTCCAAGAAAATACGACTTAGTGGTCGGCCATCGCCGAGACCTTGAGGTTCGCTGCCTCGACCTTCTTGACGCCCTCGATGCCCTTGGCCACCGAGACCGCCTTGTCCTTCTCGGCCTGGGTCTTGACCAGACCGCTCAGCCACACCACGCCGTTCTTGGTTTCGACCTTGATGTCGCTGCCCGGCACGTTGTCGGTGGCGAGCATGTCGCTCTTCACCTTGGTGGTGATCCAGGTATCGCTGGCCGGCTGCTGCGACTCGGTCGGCGGATTCTTGTTGTCCATCGAACCGGCGGCAAACGCGCTGCCGGCACCCAGCATGGAAATGGCCACCAGCGAAGCGGCCAGCGTGTTGCGAACATGTAGCTTCTTCATTGCGTTTCCTCCCTTGCGGTACGTGGGGCCAGCATGCGCAGCGGCGCGTACAGCGCACGTGACTTCGGGATGCAGATGCCGTGAACCATTCAGCCGTTACCCTATGCCTCTCCCCTCGCCGACGTGATGCCATGAACGAACTCAATCTCGCCCTGATCGGCTTCGGCTATGTCGGCCGCACTTTCCATGCGCCACTGATCGAGGCCACCGACGGCCTGCGCCTGCATACGATCGTCTCGCGCCAGGCCGATGCCGCCGCGGCGCATCCGCAGGCGCGCATCGATGCGGACCGCGCGCGCGTGCTGGCCGATCCGGACATCGACGCGGTGGTGATCGCCACGCCGAACGACACCCACGCGCCCATCGCGCTTGAAGCCTTGGCGGCGGGAAAGCACGTGCTGGTCGACAAGCCGTTTACCGTGGACCTGGCGCAGGCGCGCGCGGTGATGGCCGCGGCGAGTGCGGCCGGGCGCATCTGCAGCGTGTTCCAGAACCGACGCTGGGACGCCGACTTCCTCACCGTGCAGCAGCTGCTGCGCGATGGCGTGCTGGGCGACATCGCCGAATTCCATTCGCACTTCGACCGCCACCGTCCGCAGGTGCGCGACCGCTGGCGCGAAAGCGACGCGCCGGGCGCGGGGCTGTGGTTCGACCTCGGCCCGCACCTGCTCGACCAAGCCCTGCAGCTGTTCGGCCGGCCGCAGGCGATCGGCGCGGACCTGCTGCCGCAGCGCGAGGGCGCGCGCAGCGACGATTACTTCCATGTGGTGCTGCACTACCCGCGCATGCGCGCGCACCTGCATGCCGGCACGCTGGTCGCCGACGCCGCACGCCGCTTCGCCGTGCACGGCGTGCGCGGCAGCTTCGTCAAGGATGGGCTGGATACGCAGGAGGCGATGCTGCGCGAGGGCCTGCGCCCGGGCATCCCGGGCTGGGGCGCGGATGCGCGCGATGGCTGGTTCACGCTGGCCGATGCGGACGGCACCCTGCGACGCGAGCGCATTGCCACCGTGCCGGGCGACTACCGCCGCTGCTACGCCGCGTTCCGCGATGCGGTCACCGGCGCCGGGGCGCCGCCGACCACCGCGGCGCAGGCGCTGGAAGTGATGGCACTGCTGGAGCTGGCCGCGGCGGCATCCGCGCGCGGCCAGGTATTGCCACTGGACTGAACCTCAGTCCGGCTTGCCGGTCGGCGGCGGCGCGGCGTGCAGCGCGTGGCCGCCGAACTCGTTGCGCATGGTGGCCAGCAGTTTGTCGGTGAACGAATCCTTGTCGCGCGAGCGCAGGCGTTCGAGCAACGACAGGGTGATGACCGGCGCGGAGACGTCGAGGTCGATGGCCTCGGCCACCGTCCAGCGGCCTTCACCGGAATCCTCCACGAACGGCGCCACGCTCGACAGGCGCGCGTCGCGGCCCAGCGCGTCGGCGGTGAGGTCGAGCAGCCAGGAGCGCACCACGCTGCCATCGCGCCAGATATCGGCGACCTGGTGCAGGTCGAGCGCGAACTCTTCCTTGCGCTCCATCAGCGCGAAGCCCTCGGCATAAGCCTGCATCATTCCGTACTCGATGCCATTGTGGACCATCTTGGTGAAGTGGCCCGCACCGCTTGGGCCAACCCGGCCCCAGCCGCGATCCGGCGCCGGCGCCAGCGCGGTGAACACCGGCCCGAGGCGCGCCACCGCGGCCTCGTCGCCGCCGATCATCAGGCTGTAGCCCTCCTTCAGCCCCCATACGCCGCCGCTGGTGCCGCAGTCGATGTAGGCGATGCCGTGGCCCGCCAGCTCACGGCTGCGGCGCTGGGAATCCTTGTAGTACGAGTTGCCGCCATCGACGACCAGGTCGCCCGGCGCGAGCAACGGCAACAGCTGCGCGATGGTGTCATCGACCACCTTGCCGGCCGGCACCATCAGCCACACCGCACGTGGCACCGGCAGCGCGGCGACCAACTCGGCCAGCGAGGCGGCGGGCACGATGCCCTTGGCCTGCGCGGCCTGGCGCGCGGCGGCCCCCGGGTCGAAGCCGATCACGCGGTGGCCGCCGCGGATGATCCGCTCGGCCATGTTGGCGCCCATCCGGCCCAGGCCGACCATTCCCAGTTCCATAGCGAGATCCTCGTGTGCGAAAGATGGGGTGCAGAGTGGCACGAACCGGCGCCGCCGGCATCGCCCGATAGGTCAACGAATCGTTGCGCCAGCGCACTGCCGCAGCCGCTGCTCGATCCAGCGACGGTACAGCGTGGTGTGCAGGTTGTGCAGGGCCAGGTCGATCGTATACGGCGTGCGCGGGTTGCGGTCGAGCAGCCGGGCGACGTGGTAACCGACCGGCTTCACGCCCCGCGGATGCACGTAGAGGATGAAGCCGCGATAGAACGGGTCGTCGAACAGCGCGTCCATGCGCGCGACCACCTCGCGCTCGTGCGGGTCCAGCTTCGCGCGCAGCTGCGGGTCGCGCTCGTAGAGCAGGCGCTCGAAGCCGCGGCGCCCCAGCCCCGTCACCTGCTGCGAAAGCTGCCACAGCTGGCGGTTGACGTTGTCGTAGTACGCCAGGCCGCCGTGTGCTTCCAGCGCGCGCGCCGCCGCGTCGGTGACATCGACGACGATGAAGTTCTCCGCCTGGTTGCTGAGGTCGTCGAGGAAGCGCTTGGAGAAGGCATGCTCGATGAAGCCCGGCACCCCCATGAACGCCTGCCGGCCCTGCGCGCTGGTGCGCACCGCCTTGCCGTCGGCGAAGAACGCGCCGGCGTGGTGGCCGAGCAGGATGCTGTCGGTGTCGTGGAGCGTGTTGAAGGTGCCGATCGACAGTTCGTCCGGCGCGAATTCGGCATCGAACGCGGCATCGCCGTAGAGCTCGCGCTGCGTGGCCAGCTGCGCCACCTGGCGGCCAACCCCGCATTCGGTGCGGACGTGACCTGCGTAGAAGGCATCCAGGGCCACGCTGTTCGCCGCGACCGGCACATAACCGCGGCCGAAGCTGCGGAAGCGCGACCAACCCTGTGCCTGCGCGCCACCGGAACCAAAGCCGATCCAGCCCGTCTGCAGGCCGAAGAAGCGATAACCCTCGTTGGCCTCCAGCCGGGCACTGGCGCGTCGCGCGGCGTCACCAAGGCGGAACGCATAGGCGCAGACCGTGGCGGGGTCATCGAGCATCGCGTCCAGCGCGGCGTCGGCCTGCACTGGATCCTGCGGCAAGGTTGCGCGCAGGTCGCCGGCCGCCTGCGCGTCGGCCAGCGTCGCGCGCCGACACGGCGTTCCGCCATCGATGCGCGGGGAAGCGACGGCGGCGCGGTCGATATGCCAGCCGAGCTCGCGCAGCAGGCCCTCGGTGCAGGGAGAGGCGATGGCGGGGCCCGCGCACAGCGTGGCCAACAACGCGATGCGTCGGCCCAGCGAGCGCACACACGAGAAAGCCCCGGCCTGGCCGGGGCTTTCCGTGGCGGCGAGGGAGCCGATCAGCGGGTGCGCTCGCACACCGTCTGCACGACGCGGTCGCCGTTGTTCTGCTGGTGCTGGCCCTGCACGTAGCGGCCGGTGGCGCCACCGGCCACGGCACCACCCACCGTCGCCAGTTTCTTGCCGTTGCCGCCGCCGATCTGATTGCCGAGCAGGCCGCCCACCACCGCACCGGCCACGGTGCCGGTCACGCGGTTCGGATCCTTGCTGTTCTTCTGCACTTCCACCTTGTGGCAGCGCACCACGGTGCCGTCATTGAAGCGGCGGCCCTCGTCCTGGGGGCCGTAGGTCTGCGCCTGGGCGACGAAGGTCATGCCGACGAGCGCCAGGCCGGCGAGATATCCACGAGCGTTCATGGCGGTTCTCCGGTCTAAGGCGACGGCCGGATTGCCATCGCGTGAGGCGCACTGTGTGCGTGGCGCGCACAACATCCCGTGAAATCCGCCGCCCACGTTCAGCAGGCAGCCACGCCGATGACGATCACGGCAAGGGCGTGTCCTGCGGCTTGGTGTCCTGCGCCTGCGACGAGGTGGCGGACGGCGCCGGTTCGGTCACGGGCGGCGGCGTGGGGGCCGGCGTCGGCGCGGTGACTTCGGGGGCGACTTCCGGTG
>DJAN01000153.1:377-39612 GCA_002429615.1 Lysobacteraceae bacterium UBA6001 | reverse complement strand
GCCTGCAGGCGCCGGACGGCGGCGTGGGCCGACCAGTCCAGGCCGATCTGCGGCGCGGTCTGCTGGCCACCGTCATAGCCGATGCCCCAGGTCACGCCCGAGGCACCACCCGGCCACACAGGCGCGCGCAGGCGACGGTCGTAGTTCGTTGCCCCGCCCACCTCCCAGCGCACGATCAGGGCGCCCGCCGCCGGCGAGATGGGCCAACCATCCCGGCTCGCCGACGGCGGCACCACTGCCTGGATCGCCTCACGCACGGACACCACGACCGGGGAGACGACGCCAGCGGCGGAGGACTGCGCGCGTTCCGCAGCCGGCTCCGCCGCCACGGCTGCGTCGGTGCGGGGCGTCGTCACGACGGCCGCGGAAGTCTGTGCGCTGGCCAGGGCCGGCAGCATGAGCACAGCCAGCACCACACCCAAGACCAGGCGGCTCATCGGGCCACCCACAGGAAGGAAGCGGCCAGCACCAGCAGGAACAGCCATTCCAGGCGATCCTTGATGAGCAGCCAGCGCGCCGCCGTATCGCCAGCGTGCACAGCGGCATGGAGCTCGGCCTCTTCGGCAGCGGAGATGTCGCGCAGATACGTGCGCTTGAACAGCCACGCCGCCCCGCCCACGCAGGCCAGATAGGCGCAGCGCACGACCAGCTCCAGCAGGAGGGCCAGGGCATCGCCACTGGCGCTACGATCGAACGCGCCCAGCACGACGTAGCCCACCAGGCACAGCGCCACCAGCAGCGGCATCCAGATCAGGAATTCCTGCCAGCGACCGAGAAATTTGAGGATGTGGTTCATGGGGTCTTGGTTGCCTGTTCGACGGTATTGAGGCGGCGTTCCAATTCGGTGATTCGCCAGATGACGCCGTTGTCCAGCTTGGCGTTGAGGACCTGCACATCACCCTTGAGCTGCTGGGTGCTCTCAGCCTGCTGCCGCTGCTCGGTCTTGAGCGCTTCGAGGCTGGAGCGGATGTCCTGCAGCAGCAGCCCGCAGACCGTGCCCAGCAGTGCCAACAGGATCGGCACCACGAAGCGGGTGACGGCCTTGGCCCAGGTACTCTCGGTGGCGCGTTCAAGATCCACGGTGGTTTTACTCATGTCCCCCAGCCTGCTTGTTGCAAAGGACCCACCACCGCACGCGCCACCCGGGCCTATGCGTGCGGTGGTGGTCGAGACTTACGCCACGATCGCAGCGGTGCCCGGGGTCAGGCGCACCAGCACCTCGGTCGTGCCGTTGGCCGCGGCCTCGACCGCGTAACCAACGCTGTTGCTGTCACCGGTGCCGCCGGCGGCGGAGATGGCCTGCTTGTTGTCGGTGTCCCAGTTGACCGGCGTGCCGGCAGCGAACACGGCGGCCGTGGCCTTCTTGAGGCGGAACACGCCCTCGACGTGCGCGGCGATCTTGTCGCCCACGGCACCGTCGGTGACGGCGATGGCGATGATCTTGTTCTGCACGATCACCTCGCCGCTCTTGACCGCCGCGGTGAGGATCAGGTCCAGGACGCGACCGTCCTGATATGCGTTCTTCATGGTGCTTCTCCGGAATCGAAAGGGAGGGGCTGCTGCGAAGCACGGCGGCCTAAGCCGCCGCCTCCGTTACGCGCCGGGGTTCTTGTAGAGTCCGCGGTAGTCCGCGATAGCCGGCGCCGCATCCAGGCGGACCTTCCAGGCCACGCCGTCCACGGTGAAGCCTTCGTGCTGGTCCAGGAACGGCGTCTGATTGCCGTCCAGGTAACCCACCACGATGCCGTCGACGAAGTTCGGATTCGCCACGCCGTACCAGGCCGCAGCGCTGGCCGCGTCCAGACGCCCGTCCTCGATGACGTCGAAGGTGTTCTGCACGATGTTGGGCGTGGTGTTGTTGCGATTCGCCGCGCCCACCTCGAACTGACTGGCGCGCACGGTGCGCGCCAGGCCACCCAAGGCGACCGGCACCAGCAGGGACTTCATCGGCACGCGGATCACGTGGCCGTCCTTGTCCTTCTGCAGCGCCATAGCCGCCTGCATGCCCGACACGCTGGTGGTGCTGATGGCCGCACCGGTCAGCAAGTTGCCATGCTCGGCCGAGAACAGGGCAAAGCCATCGGCCAGGGTCGGGTTGCTGGTCAGCAACTGGAAAACGGCATTGGCCAGCGTGCGCTTGGCCGCCTGACCCATCTTGCGCGGCACGTCGTTGAACACGCCCAGGTCGTCGTTGATGATGGCCTGGCGGGTGATCGAGAACAGCTTGCCGTAGGTCACCAGGCGCATGGACTGCGACTGCTCGCTGAAGGTGCCGTACTTGAACTCACTGCCTTCGGGCACGACGTCCAGGTTCGAGAACGCACCCAGGCCCACCAGGTTGGTCGGCTTGAAGTCCGGGACGTTGACCGCGCGGGTGAACTGGTCGAACTGCTCTTCGACCTCCTGATAGCCCTGCAGGATGGCGCGGTTGGCGGTGGTACCCAGCAGCGCCGGGAAATCCGAATTGCTGTGCGTGAACGCCAGGCCCACCACCTGCATGCGGTCCATGCCACGGGTGCTGACGCCGGCAGCTTCGACGGCCGCCCGCGCCATCTCGATCATGGTCAGGCCGCGGAACTGGTTGCCCTCGGTCGGCTGCGCCAGACCCACACGCGCCTGGATGGCGTTGGTCATCGCCGCGCGGGTCAGCTCGCGCTGGTCGGTGCCGGCGGTGAAGCCAGCGCCGCCATTGAGCGGCTGCGCGTTGCGTGCCATCAGCGCCAGGATGTGGCGGCCCACGTTGTCGGCGGTGATGGCCGGATCGGCGGCAGCAATGACGCCGTCGACATAGGTGCGCACCTCTGCGTTGGCCATATGCGGTTCGGCCAAGGCGCTGATCTCGGCGTTGCGCGTGCGCAGGGCGGCCAGCGCTGCTTGCACGGACGTGTCGCCAACCGCGACGACCTGGACGGGAGCGACCGCGGTCGCCGCCGGTGCCACAGGCGGGACGACCGCCGCCGCAGGCGGCGTGGTGGAGGTGGTGCCGCCCTCGGCGAGGATGGCGCGGTACTTGTTCTGCATGGTGGGATCCTCGATGTGGCCGATCAGGGCGGCCTGGGTGACCTCGGGGAGCGAGGCGAAAACCTGCGGCGACAGCGCCGCGGAGACATGGGCGCGCAGCTGCGGCGCGACACCGGCTGGCGCGGTGGTAAGGGCTTGGACATAGCTGCTCAGCGCTACGGCGGAGGCACGCGCACTGGCCGCAGCGGCTGCGGCCGCCTCCGGCACGCGATCAGCGAACCCGAACTCGACCGCCTGGGCCGCCGTGTACCAGTGGTCGGCGCCGTCCGAGAGCAGGCGCTCGACCTCCTCGCGCTTGCCGGTCTTGGTGACGTAGGCCTCGACCATGGCCGCAGCGTGGGCGTCGAGTGCCTCAGCCCACTGGCGAAAGTCGGCCGCGTTGCCGGCGGCGATGGTGTGAGGCGCGTGCACCATCAACAGGGAGCTGGCATACATGACCACCTCGTCGCCCGCCATGGCGATCAACGAGGCAATCGAGCAGGCCTGGCCGTCGATGAAAACGACCTTGCGCGCCGGATGCTGCTTGAGGGCGTTGTAGATGGCGATGCCATCAGCGGCTACGCCGCCCGCGCTGTTGATGCGCACGTTGATGGTCGCCGCCTGGATCTGGCCGATCTGCTGCGCCAGGTCGGCGGCCGAGACCGACTCGGTCCAGAAGCTGTCGCCGATCGTGCCGTAGATCATCACTTCGACGGCCTGGCCGTCGGCGCGGACCTGCAGCAGGTTCAGCCCCTGCCCGGCGCCGGCGTCCGCGAGCACCAGGCCTAGTGCGATGTGGAGAAGGGTGTGACGCATCAGTTGTCGCTCCGAAGCTGGTTGCGGACCACTGAGGCGCGAAATTGCGCACGGGTCGCGGGGTCGATGGACGCCGCCGGCGGCGGCAGGTCACGGGTCTGCTCGGCCCAGTCCTCGCGCTGGCGGAGCACCTCGTTGGGGTTGTTGCCGTACTGCAGCGTGTTCTGCTGCGGGCTGACCCAGCCACGATCCTCCGCCTCGCCGCGTGCATTGGCTTCTTTCAGCGGATCGATCCACGGCATCACCGGGCGCACGTAGGTCGAGGCTGCCAGGTCGCGGCGCGTCCAGCCCTTGGGCAGGCGAAGGCGACCGGAGAGCAAGCACGCCTCGACAAAGCGCTGGCGCTGCGGACGCACCACGCGCGCTATGAACTGCTCGGCCAGCATGAGATAGCTGCCCCACTTCTCAACCAGTTCCTGCCGCTGCGCCGAGTACGTGCCGTTGTAGTCGAGCGACAAGCTGGAATAGCTCACACCAATGCCGCCGGCCGCAGCACGCAGCTGTTCCTTGCGCCATGGCGCGGCGTTTGGATTGGGTCGGTTCGACGCCAGCGTCTCGATCGACTCACCCGGCAGCAGGTCGTCGAAGATCATGCCCGGTGCCATCTGCAGCTCGCGCACGGTGCGGCCCTGCTCCATCACCGCCACGCCACCCAAGCTGGCGTCGGCCTGATACAGGGTCCCATCGCCCTTCTTGATCTGGAACGTCAGCGCGGCAGCCACTTTGGCCGCGATGCGCTCGGACTCTTCGTAGTCTTTGACGTCCTCGAAGCGAGACATGGCGCTGGCGAATACGCTCAAACCGCGAACCTGATGCAGCCGCGTGAGGTTCGCCACGTGATGGAGGTACTCTGCGCTGACTCGCTTGGTGTCCAGCGTGCGGGCCAACGGATCGCCGGGATGCTGCTTGTATAGGTGATAGGCAACTGCCCTACCCCAGGCATTGCGCTCCACGCCCTGCAGGATGCCGCGACTAGGATCATTGAAGTCCAGCGGACATAGGTCCGCCTCGATCATCTCGATGCTGTAGGGCACGTCGGTGCCATGCTCCAGAAAGGAGATAGGTCCGACCAGATCCTGATAGAAGAACTCACCGTCGCGGAACAGGCTGCGAGCCAGCAGCTGCTGACAGGCGCCGTAGTCATGGGTGAAGGTGACCTCGGGCCGATCCCACCAGGCATCCCAGAGGTCATCCAACTGCTGAGCCAACTCGCGATTGATCGCTTCGCCGGGACGGCGCGGTGCCGACAGCACGTCGATGCCTGAGCCGACCGTGTTTTGCACCAGGACGTTCAGCGCGTTGGTCGCCAGGTCCAGGTCACGGTCCAGATGGCGGGCTTGGTCGCGCAGCTGCCTGGCGTCCATGCCGGCGATGGCGTTGCCACTGCCCCAGTCACGCGCCAACTTGCGGCTGCGCGAGGGTCGGGTGACTTCATGTGCACGAGCCGCGATCGACGCCGCTGGACCGGAACGGTCGGCGACCTTTCGGATCTCGCGATCCGTGGCTACGGCAACCGCAAGGCGATCGCGCGCAACGGTGGCGCTTCCACGGATCACGTGCGGCCACCAAAATCGGCAACAGCGAAGCGGGGACGACGACCCCCATCCGATTGCTGGCCGACGATGATCTGCCACTCCTGGCGGCCCTTGCGGATCTCGGCCAGGTCAGCATGGGTCAGGAGGCGATCGCCATAGCGAATACTCTGCCCCTGCAGCACGAAAGCTTCCGCGCGCATGTAGAAGTCGAGCATTTCTTGTGCCGTTGCCATACTGCACAAGTTAGGGATATCGGTGTCCACGAACTAAATAAAGTCGTGGACAGCACGCCTCCTAAGTCTTTGATTCCAAATGGCACGGAATTTATTTTGTCTCCACTTTCAGTGAAACCGTAGACAACTGCACTTTAGAGGGCCGAGGAAGCCCACCCGGGAACAATGAGTAAAGCTTTGCGCGCGATAGCTCAAAGTCGCGGAGCACCTGCTTAACCGAGCATCCGCGCTCAAGCGCTGCACTGATCTGCGGGGTGGGATAGCTGCGCTCTCCGGCGGGAAAGTAAGGCTGCTCGCCCGCGAAGCACCGCATGATCGACTCAACGAACGGCTGCGCCATCTGTTCACTGATGCCGATGTCGCCCTGCATCGCCGAGAGAATGCGCGCGCGCAGCTGCTCGGCAGTTTCTTTACGTCGCGCCATCAGAGCCGCCACCCTTCGCGAGCAAAGCCGCTGGACCGCGGCTGTGGCGGACGCGGTGGCACCGGGGCCACCACCGGCGAAAGGATCGGGCCAGGGACCGGGACTGGCGCCACGGCAGTCGGCGATGTTTCACGGGAATCGCGCGGAGCCGTAAAGAGGTCATCCTCCGGCTGTACCGCCGCTTCCAGTTGCCCCCACCACTTCGCGCGCCGCGGCGACCAGAGGTCCAGGCGTTCCTCCACCCAGATGGCGTAGGTCAGGCAGTCCTTGACCTCGATGCGCTTCCGGGTCGGCGTCCAACGGGACTCGGTCCCACCCTTCATGCGACGCGTCGCGCGGATCTCGCCGGCCAGCTGCTTGAACCACTCGGGAGAAAGCTCTCGGGAGAGGTGGACATAGCCGGCGCCGGGCGAAACAACATCCAAGCGGGACTGAAACCGGTCTTTGGCCAGGTTCGTTCCCACATGCCACAACACCGGGCCCTGCTTCTCGGTGCGGCCGTTCCACGTGTACGCCACCCGAGTGTTCCCATTGTCGATCGCCCGCTCGGTGCCGCTGGCGCCCTTCACCGCATGTACCCGCAGCGCCTTGAGCTTGTGCGCGAACGAGTAGACGGCGTCAGCATGGTGGCCGCCTGAGTCGATGGCGGTGGCGAAGATCCGCTGCGGCCTCCCACACGCGTGCGCGTACTCCGCGCCACGGAGGAACGCTTCGGCCTCATCCCAGACGGCCTGCTGGGCGGGGTTGCCGAAGAACACCTGGTGATCGATCGTCCACATCTCACCGCCACGGCCCACACCCCATACCGCAGCTTCCAAGCGGTTGTCTTGAGTGTCCATGCCGCACAGCAGCAGCAGACAGCCGCGCGGCATGAGCTTGAGCGGAAAGGGCTCGGCGCGATTGCGCAGCTCGTCGGCGTCGGTGCGCTCGATCTCGCCCTCCCAGGCCTCCCCTCGCGTCGTGTTGGTCCAGGCTTTGAGCTTGGTGTCATCGCCTTCCAGATGCTTGGCGTAGGCCTCCAGGAATTCACGCACGATCTGCGACCACGACACCGCGGGGCTGTACGCAGTCCACACGTGCAGCGCCACGTGGCGCGGTGCCGGCAGCGTCGAGCCGTCAGGCGTGGTGAAGCGGCCATCGCCGCGGAGCCATAGGTCGCCCCGCTCATTGATCCACTCACCCTGCTCAGCGGCGGCCAGGTACTCCGCCTGGCTGAGCGGATAGGCGCAGTGCGGGCACAGGTGATAGACCCGCAGTACGTTGCCCTCGGCGTCGCGCTCGAACTTGAAGCCGACCGGCTCGTCCTTACCGCCCCAGCTCAGTGCGTGGCGGTCGCCACACTGTGGGCAGGCGATCTGGAAGGTGAAACGCTCATCGGCTTGCGCGTGGCGCGTGTCCGTCAGGCTGAAGCCCTTGAGCTTGGGGGTGCTGCCTGCCACGAACTTCGGGAACGTCGCACCCTCCAGGCGCTTGAGCGCCAGCACGTCCGGGGCGCCCTCCTTCTCTACATCGTTGTCGAAGGCGTCCAGCTCGTCCAGGTAGCCGACGTCAATCGAGATGCGGCGGTAGTTCTTGGCCGCCTTGCCGCCGCGCACGCGCAACAGGGAGCCGATGAACTTCTTCTGCTGCAGGGTGTTGTCCTTGTGGCGCGCCAGGTAAGCCGGGAACACCGCACGCATGCACTGCACGTCCCGGAGCATGGGGTCCAGCTCGGACTTCACGAAGTCTTCGGCATCGTCGTCAGTCGGCTGCCAGATGCACTGATTGCGGCGGCGGTGCTCGGCGTTGTACCCGATCGCCGCCAGCAGGATCTTGGTGTAACCGACGCGCGCGGACTTCTTGACCGTCACCTCTACCACGTCGTCGTTGCTCACCACCGCCATGATGGCGCGCTGGAACGGCCAGGGCGTCCAGTTCTGCTCGACGTAGCTGGACTCGGCCGACAGGTAGAAGTTGTCCCGCGCCCACTGCTCAAGCGTAGCCGGCTCTTGCACGCCCCACGCCGCCAGGCCACGTTGCAGATGACGTTCAACCGCCTGAAGCTGACCGGCATCGATTCCGGAGAGCAGGCTCATGCCTCGCCCCCGTCTGCCGCGCCGAGCTCGGCAATGTCGTCGGCGCCGTCGTCGTCCACCTCGACGTCGGCCAGCCGCATTGACGCAGCGACGTTGCGCGCCTTGGCCACCACGCGGGTTACCTCGATCACATCGTCGGCGGTGAGCTGAGGCAAGCGGCGGCGCAGCAGCCCGGGAATTGTCTCCAGGATGCGGCCGGCGCGGGCGCCAGCCTTGGCGAGCACTTGCTCCAGCAGGTGAGCCGGCGCGAGCTCGCCCCGGGTCACTGCGTTTTGCATCGCAAGCCGGTCAGCCTGCTCGCGCGCAAGGCGCGCGCGCTCAGCGGTCAGTTCCTTGCCGGCCTCGCCGCCGCGGCCGGCCGCGACTTCGCGTAGGTGATCGCAATAGGCCAGCAGCCACTCGTCGCCGCACGCGCCGTCAGGCAGCACGTCTCGGCGGACCAAGTCACTGACCGCCTGTTGGGAGATGCCGACCAAGTCGCCGAAATCGGCCTGTTTCATCGGCGAGGACAGATCAGCAACCACCACAACCCCCCTGAAAACTCGTCGTGACTAGCGAATTGTCGGGGTCCGAATTACCCCTGACGGGGGGTGCCGGGGGGAGGACCCGCTGCCGACCCCTGCCGACGTGGAACGGCACCCCCTCCCCCCTCGGATTCCCGTGGAACACGTCATGCCGCCCTGCCGTCCACACCGTCCACACCAGGCGCGCGAGGTCTGGACGGCTGCAGCCCTTGGAATCATTGAGGTGTCCAGACTGTCCAGACTGTCCACACCTGATTTGAGCTTTTGAATGATGGTTGGCGAGGGTCGGGTACATGGGCGCGCGCGAAAGGTCTGGACGGTGTGGACAGCCCCGCCGTTTCTGGCTTGAGGTCTGGACACAGGTGTGGACAGGTGTGGACGTTGGCGGATAGGTCTGGTCAGAAGTCAGGCGCATCTGCCACCTGCTGCCGCGCCTGCTCTCGGCTGGCGCCCGCCAGTAACTCCTCGACGCACACCCCGACCCGGAACCAGCGCGGCTCTCGGCCGCCATCCGGCCATCGTCGTCGGTGGTTCTCCCAGCCCAGGGTCTTGAGCACGGCTGCCACGCGCATTTGCTCAGGCTTGCCATGCTTGCCGGGGTCCAGCCCTATGGCATGGACCAACACCTCATCGGTGGTAGTCCACTCCACGCGTGTGGCGAATTTGAGCCTGCTTGGATAGCGACTCTCTTCCATGCGTACGTCGATCCACTTCTCGACGCGCCCCTCCCAACTGTCACCGACGTAACGCGCCGCCTGTTGCTCGGAAGCATCCTCGGGCAGCTCCCACCACCGGAAGCCGTCCTCGAACATGCGTACCGCCTCCGCCCAAAGCTGCTCGCGGTGGGTGGTGATGTCGTCAATCCGCACCTCACCATCCGTGCGCGCTGGCAGGAAGCGCCTTCCGCCGGTGGGATCACGCAGGTACTGGTGCTCGTTCGTCGTGCCGGCGAAGACGCATTCACGTCGATAGGATCGGGGCACGCGCTCGTATGGCGCACGGAACTTATCCACTCGACGGGTGATGGCGGTCTTGACGCTCGTCACGTCCGCTTTGGAGAACGAGTCCATCTCGCCGATCTCCACGCCCCACGCGCCTTGAATGACCTGGTAGAAGTCCTTGCCGCTGGGAGACTCACTGGTCTCCACGAACCACTGGCTACCAAAGAGGGCCCGAAGGGCGCTGGACTTGCGCTTGCCCTGCTCACCTTCGAGCACCAGCATGAAGTCCACTTGGGCTCCCACCGACGGAGCCTTTGCGTCGAACCACAGCACACGCGCCACCGCGCTCACCATGAAGCACTGCGCTGCGCGCCGGCTGTAAGGAGTATCGGCCGCGCCGAACAGGTCGACGAGCATGCGCTCGACCCGTGGCACGCCATCCCATTTCAGTCCGCTGAGGAATTCCCGGATCGGATGCCGGCGGTAGCGACGAGCCACCGCTATCGTGGCTTTCAGGACCAGCTCATCGCTGCACTTCATTGCGTAGCGGTCCGGATGCTGCAACCACGCCGCCAGCTCATAGGCATCGGAGTCGATGAACTCTTCACGACTACCCCCGCGCCATGGCGGGTCGCGTTCCAGCTTGACCTGGTTGCTGCTGTCGTTGAGCCACCACAGGCCCGCTAGCCGCTCGTCGTGCTCCATGATCAGGATCAGGTTGTGCAGCGTGCCCTCAACGTTGCTGTCACGGTTGAAGGTCAGCTGCGACTTCCAGGCGTCGGGATTGTGGTCCCCACCGCCTGGCGGCGACGTGCCAAGGCCGCCGTCCACGACCGTCAGGTTCTTTCGTTTACTCAAGGTCATCCCCGCCCTTCCCGCTCGCAAAGCTCCGCCTGCGCCAGGTAATAGTCGTGTCGCTCCCGGCATCGCGCCGGCGTTTCGAATGGGTTGCGCAGCGCGGTCTCGGCCGATGCGCGCCACTCTTCCGGCGTCGGCCTGACCGCGAGCGGCAGAGGTTGCTGGGTGGTGTCACTCCGCATGGCTGGGCACCACCGTGATCTCGATGACGCGACCCGCCGCCCAGGCGGACAGTTGGCGCGGCGTCCAGCCATCGCGCTCCAGGGCGTCGGCAATGTCCCAGCCGTCGGGCATTCCTTCGGTGTCGATCATGCGGATGCTGGCAGCGCCGGCGCGTGCCGCAAGCTGCGCCAGGCCGGGGACGTAGCGCCCCGCGTCGTTCCGCCATCCCAGCATGGCCTTGCGGCCCGCCGGATCGGCATCGGGCCACAGCACCACATTGCGGCCCGCCAACGGTCGGAAGTCGCTCTTGCCCACAGCGTTGCTGCCACCGGCCCAAGAGGCGACTGCATATCGCTCCCACGCGCCAGCGCCAGCCGCGCGGCATTTTTCACCCTCTACTAACAGCACGTCGGCCTGCGGTTTGGCCGCCAGGGCATCCAGCCCGAGCAGGGGCCGAGGCACAGGGAAGTGCTGGATGCACCACTGGCGTTTGCCGTCGGGGCCAACGCACCAGGTCACCTGCGGCGTCCACTTCTTGATCTTCCCGGTCTGGCGATCCTTGATGTCGGCGCGCAGCACGTAGCCAAGGAGCCGACCCTCGCCATCGCGGTAGGCGTCCGCGCGAGTGACCCGCATTCGGCGCAACTTGGCGCGCTTCACGTTCCAGATCGGGACCGTCCACTGGCCACCGGCGAGCAGATCTGGGGCATCTTCCGGAACGGGCATCAGCGGCACCCAGGTCACATCGAGGGGTGCCTCGATCTCACGGCGCACATCCTCTCGGGCGCGCTGATAGTCCTGTGCCCCCAGCTGGACGCATGCTTCCCGGAAGTCGCAACCCGTGATCGCCATCAGGAAGCCGATGACGTCGTAGTGGACGCCGCAGCCAAAGCAGTGCACGAAGCCCTTGGCGGGGATCACCGTAAAGGATGGGCTCGACTCGGAATGGAACGGGCACAGGCCCGTCAATTCCTTGCCGGCCTTGCGCAGGGGCACGTAGCGAGCCACCACTTGCGCGAGATCTACCTGGGCTTTCAGCTGCTCGACGTCGATCTTGCTGTCGGTCATGGCCGCCCACCCGCTTTCATCCGCTCGCGCCGGGCCTGCGCCAGGTACTGCACCCGCAGATATTCGGCCAGGCGCTGCCGGCAACCAATGCCGCCGGTGCAGACGCTGGGCGTTTGGCAGGCTTCGGGTAGCGCATCAATGGCCGCCTTCCACTGCTGGCGCGGTACACGGGCAATATCCAGCGCCTTGATGATGCATGTGCTGACGCTCACGACCCGCACCCGAGAGGCAACACTGCCTGGAGGCTGTTGCGTGCTTCTTCCTCGCATCGATAGCGCTCGCGCTCTGCGATAGCCTCGTCGCCTTCAAGCCCAGGCGCGTCGGCGTAGAGAACGCGCATTGCCTCAGCGATATGCGCCCGGGCGGTGGCGCTGATCGCCCGATGGCCGGCCGTGCTTGCTGCCCGGGGCGCTCTGTAGATGGCCATATCAAGCACTCGGCGGCTCCCCGTAGATGCCGCGGTCGAGCTCGTGGCCTATCCCGATCACCGCAGCAATGACGTCGCGGCCGGCCGCGTCGATTGCTCGCCGGTGCGGAAGGTCCTCCGGGCCGAAGCTGCCATCCGCTATCGCTGGCGCCAAGGCATGCACCAGGTTGGCGTAGTTGCCCATTAGAGTCGCCACGCTAGCCACCTGCAGTCCCTCGACCGCAGGCATCGCCACCGCGAGCATGCCGCGGCGGCGTGCCAAGTCGCGCTCACAGTCAGCGCGGTAGGGTTCGGGCAGGCTCAGCACCCACGCGTCTTCGAGGTCCGCAGGCAGCGTCTTGAGTGTGCCGTCCATGTAGCGACGCAGAACCTGGGCGTTGTTCTCCATTGCCCTGATCAGGTCCGCGCCCTCTCCCGTGCGCAACTTCACCTGGCGCACGTCCGGCGCGGTCATGGCGAGGTAGCGTTCGGCGACCTGCATGGCGAACGTGGTGTAGTTGCAGGCCGTGGCATCGAGCATGCGCCGCGTGTGCGCATAGATCAGCGATTGCCGAGGCGGCAGAAACTGACGGGCGTCCTTCATGCGCAGCACCCGGCTTGCGCTGAAGAATTCAGCCCATGAGCATTGGACGCCCCACCCTGAAATTCAGCGCCCTTCGTCGGTTCGATGTGGGGCACGGCATCGGCGCGCCCGTGGCGATCATGTTCTCGCTCGAAGAGGGCGTGCGCGGCCAGCAAGAGCGAGCCTGCCAACAAGCCCACCGCCACGGCATCGCGGAGCAACCCCAACCCGCCACGCAGGCGACGGCGACCATTTTGGCCATGCCACTGCGCCCGCACAGCGTTAAGCGCTCGCTCGTAGGACCAATTGCGCATGGCTGAACGCCACGATGACCATCGCGAATGCGCTGTTGGAATCCGCGAAGCAGCCACGCCGACGGGGTGCTGGCGCCCTCCCTGGTCACTGAAATCGACCGAGCGAACCTCTTTGAGGTTCAAAGGCGTGAGCCGCCGCCCGTACTCAGTCGCCTTGCAGCTACTTTGGTATTCGGGATTGACGCGACCGTCGAACTTGTACCCGTCAAGCAGACCGCCGGGCCTGCACTCACGTCCAACTGCGGCGCGTGCCGAGGCCTCAACGACGCGGCGAAACTGTTCCTGCTCGCTCGCCGACTGCCTCAATAGCCAAGTCCGCAGCCACAGCCTGGGGTTCCAGCGGTCAGCCAGCATCGGGCACCTCCACGAAATGCAGCGGCCAACCGACGCGGTTCCGGCGCGCAAGCAGCGCTACCCATTCGTCTGCCGTGAGAGACAGGTCGGCTTGATCGGCGTTGTCGAAGATGGGGCTGCCCACCAGCGAGCTGAGCTCGCCAGCTCCGAGGCTGTCCTGGAGCGGCGTCAGATGGCGGGCCATCAGCGCACCTCGCCCGCGAGCTGGCACTCGGGCGCCGGCTCGAACGCTTCCGGCCGGAGCAGCGCCAGAAACTGGCGCCGTGCAGCGGGAATGCCCCTCGCCCTCCACTCGCTGACCGACGGGGGCTTGATTCGACAAATACGGGCGACCTCAGCGGTGCCACCGAGGCGATCGATAATTTCGGAGTCGGTAAGGGGCGTCATGCGCCAAGTATTAGGCACTCCTTAGTGCGGAGTCAATAGGCACTCCTTATTCGCGTCAATTTAGGCTTTCCTAATGGTCACAACCCTTCACCAGCGTTTGGAAATGGCTTTCGCCAGGGATGCTTCCTTGACGAAGGCAGGCCTTGCTCGCGCGTGCGGCATACGGCCGCCATCGGTCTCTGACTGGTTCAACGGGCGCACGAAGCGGCTGACTGGGATGAACCTGATCTACGCGGCCCAGTACCTGGGCGTGGCGGAAACCTGGCTCGCCACTGGCCGCGGCGCCATGGATAGGACCTCAGGCGCGGCGACGATGACGTCTCAGCCCGAGCGACCGGACCCTGCAATCCTTGTCGAGACACAAGATTTTCTCGAACGCGCTTTTGCCGCCCTGGGGAAGTCCTTTTCACTAAAGACCGAAGCGGACTTGTTCGCTGATGTCTACTCGTGGGTCGCGACTGATGAGCGGCCCGTCGACGAGCGAAATCTTGTGGACTTTGCCCGCTGGCGGGCTGCACGCGACGAGAAGGAGAGCGGAACTGATGAGCAAGACGGAGGCATTGCTGGAGAAGCTGGTAGCGCGGATCAACGCCGCGCCATCCGCTGACCATGGTGGATTCCTAGCGAATCCTACTGGCCGATCTGGCGGTATGGACTTGGTTACCAGAGAGAGCCACATCCGGCTGATCCGAAGTCTTGCCCGCGCCTATCGGCATCACGGATTCGACCTCCTTATTAATCAAGCAACAATCGGCAGAAGCAGCATGGATCAGCTTTCCGATGCAGAGCTAATTGCTCTTCACGATGACATTGACAGAGCGCGGGAATGTGTCGCGGAGGGAATCAGTTTCGATCTTGCGGGGCTCATCCGGCCTCGTTTCAACCAGGGGGAACTATGAAGCACAGAATCCTGGCGGCGGCCGCCGTTGCCATGCTCGCCGCCTGCTCTACTACGCAGGTAACGCAGTCCCAAGCCAAAGAGGTGCCTCAAGACAGAGTCTATGCGCCTGAATATCTGCTGGAGACGAGCGAGAAGAGCGCGCAAGTGGTCTTCCTCCGCGACGCTGGATTCAGCGGAAGTGGCTGCTCGCATGACCTCTTCGTGAATAACGTCAAAGTGGCTGCAATCAGACATGCTGAGGGGATCACAGTTCACCTCCAGCCCGGTGACTACTTTTTTCGCCTGGAGACCGGCGGCGGCCTCTGCCCCAACATCTCCACCTCCCAGAACGCCAGCCTGGCGGCTGGGGCTCGTCAGGTGTACCGCATTCTGCTTCCCTCTGACGGATCGCTCCGACTGACGAGAACAGAATAATTAGGCGCTCCTATTGACAGGCCTATAAGGCACTCCTAATCTAGACCCGGGCCTGCGACATGGCCCGGGCGACCAGCGGGTCGCCAAGGCGGCCGGCCCTTCCCCTCTGGCCGCCTGACGGCCACTCCCCAGGCCGGTGATCCGCTGGCGCCCTCCCTTCCCGGAGGCGCGCCATGTTCCAGACCGACACCGATGCCGACACCCTCCCGCCCTGCGCGGTGCGCTGCTGCCGTTCGGCAGCCCAGCATGACCATGCGCTAGCGCAGGCCCAGCTGCGCTCCAGTCGCGGCTCGCACAACCGGAACCAGAAGACCCGCGCCGCCCGCCTGGACGCCACCAGCAAGCGTGTGGAAGCCGCCTCCCGTGATCTCGCCCGGGAGACGCGCTCGTGATCGCCTGCCCTGCCTCCGAATCCTTTGCCACCGGCATGCGCGGCGAGACCCTTGCCCTAATCGTGTGCCGCGACTTCGTATGGGCTGGCCTGCTGGCCAGCCCGCACAGCGCCACTCCGCGCGAGATTGGCGTCGCCACCACCAGGCGCGCCCAGGTGAGCCGGCGAGACCTGCAGCTGGGTGACCAGCGCTTCCCCATGACGCGCCACGCCCTCAAGCGCGCATCGCGCTGGTTGGACCGCCAGGGCGTGCGCGTGGTCGAGGTGCAGCCGTGAGCCGCCGCCTCCGCGTCGCCTGGGCAGCCGTCGTGCTGCTGCTGGCCTACGCCGTTCCGCACCGCCTTGTCGAAATGGCGCAGTTCCAGCGCGCCTACCAGGAGTCGCACGCCGATGCCCACTGAAATCTCCCTCTATCAGCGCGCCCACGCTGCCACGCAAGCCCACGCCGTCGCCATCCGCGAGGGCGCTGCGGCGTGGGACCACAAGCAGCCGCAGCTCGCCGCGTTCTGGCAGGAAATCGCACGCGCCTGCGTGGCCGAGTTCGAGGAATGCGACGCGGCGATCCGGGCCGGCGTGGAGGCCTACCTGGGCTTTTCCGGCCTGCAGACCGGCAACTCCGACCTCTACCAGCTGGAGGCATGACCATGCGCCAGACCGCCACGCCCCTGCCCGCTTCCGTGCCCGGCTGCCAGCCGGGTCACCACCCGCAGCTGGTGACCACGCACGGCGCGCCCGTCCGGCACGCCCTGGGCGGCCCGATGCCGCCGCTGCATCACGTCGAATGCTGCCGCTGCCAGGTCGCGACCAGGCCGCACCCCAGCCGGGCCATCGCGGAGTCGCGCTGGGTCGATCCCAGCGGCGCCCACCGCATCCCCCTGTCCCAGATCACCCGCGCCCGCGAGGAAGCCCTCGCCGCGCTCGCTGCCGAGGCCCACGCGGCCTGACCCCGGAGAACCCATGCACCTTCAACCCATCGCTCAACGCGCCCTCCTGGCCGCGTTTCATTCGCCGGGGCATGCGCTGCGCCGCGCCCGTGGTGGATTCACCACCCCGCCGGCCACGATCAAGACCAGCGGCACCGCAGACGTGCAGGTCTTCACCCGCCGCGCGGTGAACTGGCTGGACAACGCCGGCCTGGTCGAGTTCGACGATCCGCAGTATCCATCCGTCGTGCGCCTCAATGCCCGGGGCGAGCGTTATGCCGAGCAGCTGCTCGCGGACAACGGCAAGACGGTGGGCGCATGAAGACCCTGCGCGTACGTCTGGCCTCCTGGCTATTCCGCCACCTGGTGTGGCGCGTGGTCTCGCGGCGGCCGGCGAACTTCGTCGTGGGCGCTGACGACACGGCGGGCCCTTACCTGCTGCGCTGGTGGTTGATCCCGCGCAACCCCGTGTTCAACGTCTACCTCCACCGGTTCCTGCGCAGCGACGACGACCGCGCCCTGCACGACCATCCGTGGGCGTGGTGCTCGCTGCTGCTCAAGGGACGTTACCTGGAGCACACCATCAAGGCCGGCGGCATCCATTGCCGTCGAGTGCGCCAGGCCGGCAGCCTGCGCTGCGCGCTGCCCAGCACCGCTCACCGCGTGGAGATCCTTCCCGGCGAGGGTGCCTGGACGATCTTCATCACCGGCCCCCGCGTGCGCCTGTGGGGCTTCCACTGCCCGGAACAGGGATGGATCGACTATCGCCGGTTCACCGCCGCACGCGATGGCAAGCCAGGTGAGTTGGGCCCGGGGTGCGACGCATGAGAACGCACACCGTCACCGACGCGTTGATGCCGCGTACCGCACAGCGCCAGAACGAATCGGACCTGCGCCGCGCGGCTGAGGGTCGCCCGCCGGTGGCGGGCTTCGTGAGCGGCAACCAGCAGCAGAAGGATGCCGAGCGCGCCGAGCTGGCGCGGCTGCTGGCCGCCTTCAAGCGCCGCGGCGGCAAGGTCGAGGTCCTCGGCCCCACTCCGCTGCGCCAAGCCAAGAGCCGCCGACAGGCGACCGTGGACGAGGCGGCCAACCGCATTGCCCAGGCAAGCCCGCCAAAGCCGCAACACCTTCCGGGCGCCATGCCCGCACCGACGGCCCTGCCGGGCAAAGGCCGCCGCAGCTATCGCCTTCTGCCCAGTCCCTGACAGGAAACCAACCCGCATGAGCCTCATCACCATCGAAACCGACGATTCCAGGATCGTCATCGAACCCCGCCGCGCCAAGCTGCTCACGCAGTCGCTCAACGTGACCGTTGACCAGAGCGGTGTGACCCATGCCATCGAGAAGGCGCTCGCTGCCGCGAAGGTGGATGCGCGCTTCACCAAGGTTGCCGCCGACGGCACTGAGTTGCCCGCTGGCGACAAGCGTACCGACCACGTGGCGGTGATCGATCACACCACCGGCCTGATGTGGTCGGTGGAATCGCTCGGCGATCCGGCCGACGAGAACGATGGCGTCACCCAAGAGCACTGCATCGAGCGCTGCAAACAGCTGCGCTTGCTCGACCACGAAGACTGGCGCTTGCCCACTCGTTCCGAGCTCGCCGGCCTCATCGACGACACGCGGCATGAGCCTGCCATCGACGTCGAGCACTTCCCGCGCGTGAAGCCTCGCTGGCACTGGACCAGCACCCCGGCCGCCTGGTCTTCGGCGTCCGCGTGGGGCGTCTATTTCGACCTCGGCTACGTCAGCCACAACCGCAGCTACGACCACGGGTTCGCGTTGGCCGTGCGTCGTGCCGGTCAGTAGTTGGCCCTTTTGATCAATCTCAGGAGCACCACCATGTCCCAACCCAAGTACATCAAGATCGGCGCCGATGGCCAGCAGCTGCCGGACGACGCGACCGACCAGGTCGCCGTCCTGCTGCCCGCACACGGGCTGATGTTCACCGCCACCAGTGTCGTCGAGTCGGACGTATCGCAGGAGAAGTGCGAGGCCGCCTGTAAGGCGCTGACGCTCGCCGGCTTCGCCGACTGGGACCTGCCGACCATCGACGAGCTCCAGTTGCTGGTGGACCGCACCCGCTACTCGCCGGCGATCGACACCGACTTCTTCCACGACATCCAGAACGACTGGTACTGGTCGAAGACGCCGGCCGCCTGGTCTTCGGCGTCCGCGTGGTTCGTCAGTTTCTACTACGGCAACGTCAGCAGCTACCGCCGCAACGGCAGCGGGTTCGCGTTGGCCGTGCGTCGTGCCGGTCAGTAATTTGATTTTGGGCTGATCGATCCAATGACCTCCCGCTTCCAGCCGCCGCCGATCATCAAGGCCGCCGAACGCCTGCTCGTGGACATCGAGCAGGCGGTCCGCGTGTTCCCGAGGTATTACCGCTACCAGATCGGCGGCGACATCCGGCGCAAGGCCACCGACGTGCTCCATACGGCCGTCCGTGCGTGGCGCGATCGGGCACACCAGCGCCGGTGGGTGGAACAGGTGGTCTGGGCGATCGACGACCTCAAGCAGTACCTGCGCACCGCAATGCAGCTTCATGCGTTCAAGAGCTTCCGCCAGTTCGAGCACATCGTCCGGCAGGCGGAGGCCTTGGGCGCCCAAGCTGGCGGCTGGCGCCGTCAGCTGCATGCCCCTCAAGCCCAGAATGCGGAAGGCCATCGCGCCGTCCCGCAGCGTGGCCAGAAACTGAGTACCCGTACCGCCTCTGCGGGGGCCAAACAATGACGAAGCCGCGCTACCCGCATCCGGGCTGCTCGGCCTGGTCGCAAGTGTATGGGGAGGCGGCCGCCTGGTCTTCGGCGTCCGCGTGGAACGTCAATTTCAACAACGGCAACGTCAACAACAACCACCGCAACAACAACGGGTTCGCGTTGGCCGTGCGTCGTGCCGGTGAGTTTCAGGGGGCGCCGGGATTGCAGGAGCTGTACCGCGCATGGAAGCGTGCGCGCCGCCAGAAGGTCCCAAGCTTCAACCAGCTGCATTTCGATGCCAACTGGGCGGCCCACCTGCTGCAGTTGGAGGTCCAACTGACGGCGGGCACCTGGGCGCCGCGGCCCTCCACGTGTTTCGTGGCCACCCGGCCGAAGGCGCGCGAGATCCACGCGCCTGATTTTGCCGACCGGGTCGTGCACCACTGGCTGGTGCCCCAGCTGGAGGCCATATGGGAGCCCACCTTCATCCACGACTGCTACGCCAACCGGCGCGGCAAGGGCAGCCACGCGGCAGTGCGGCGGGCCCAGGCGTTCGCCCGCCAGGTGCACAGCGGCCAAGGCGGCGGCTGGTACCTGCAGCTGGACGTGGCCAACTTCTTCAACCGCATTCACCGCCCCATCCTGTGGGGCATGCTGAAGGCGCGCCTGCAGCGCGTGGGCGCGCCCGACACGGTCCAGCGGGTCACACACGCTCTGTTGCGTCACGCGCCCGGCACGGCTGGCGTGCGCGTCCGGGCGACGGCGGCCGAGCTGGCACTGGTGCCGGCGCACAAGCGCCTCGCCAACGCGCCGGCAGGCCGCGGACTGCCGATCGGCAACCTGTCCAGCCAGTTCTTCGCGAACGTCTATCTGGACGCACTGGACCAGTTCGTGAAGCACGAGCTCAAGGCTCAGCGCTACCTGCGCTACGTCGATGATTTCGTGCTCTTCCACCATGACCGCGCACAGCTGTTGGAATGGCATGCCCGCATCGAGCGCTTCCTTCAGGAGCGCCTCGGCCTCCAGCTCAAGGACGACGTCCGGCTTCGCCGGCTGACCGATGGCCTGGATTTCCTCGGCTACGTGATCCACCCCACGCACACGCTGGCGCGGCGCCGCGTGGTTGGGCACCTGCGCGCCGCGCTCGCCGAATGGGAAGGCCGCCACGTGAGCGGCGCGGTCATCCACGCAAGAGCGGATGAGCTCGCCAAGCTGCGGACACGCGTGGCCAGCTTTGATGGACATCTGCGACATGCCCGCGCTAGACGGCTGCGGCGCACCGTGGTGAATCGCTTCGCATGGCTGCCTACGGCGCTTCGCCCGAGGCGATCGACAGCTTCTTCCGGAAGCATCCGCATAAATTTCGAGGCTCTGCACCATGGCTGATGGCTCCCGCGCGTTCAATTTCCCACCGCCGCAGCTCTCGCGCCTGCGAGCGGGCGAGATCGTGGTGGACCTGTTCGCCGGCGGCGGCGGTGCCAGCGAGGCGCTGAAGCAAGCCCTCGGCATCGACCCGGCGCTGGCCTACAACCACGACGAGTGGGCCATCGGCATGCACGCGGCGAACCACCCGCTGACGATCCACCACCGCGAGGACATCTGGCACGCGGATCCGCGCCGCGACGTCGCCGGTCGGCCGGTGGGTTGGTTCCACTTCTCCCCGGACTGCACTCATTTCAGCCAGGCGAAGGGCGGCCAGCCGCGCAGCCGAAAGATCCGCGCACTCGCATGGGTCGGCGTGAAGTGGATCGGCCAGCTCGCGAAGGTGGGGCTGGCGCCGCGCCTGGTGTCGATGGAGAACGTCTGGCAGATGCTGTCGTGGTGCCCGCTGATCGCGAAGCGCGACAAGGCGACGGGACGGGTGCTGAAGATGGACGGCACCGTGGCCGCGAAGGGCGAGCGCGTTCCTGTCCATATGCAGCAGCTGGTGCCGGACAAGAAACGGCTCGGCGAGACCTGGCAGCACTTCGTGTCCGTCCTGCGGTCGTTCGGCTACGTGGTTGAATGGCGAAAGCTGGTGGCTAGCGACTACGGCGCCGGCACCAGCCGGGAACGGCTGTTCTTGCTCGCCCGCCGCGACGGCATGCCGGTCGCGTGGCCGGAGCCGACGCACGGCGCCGCGCCCGGTCAGCTGCCGCGCGTCAGCGCCGCCGATTGCCTGGACTTCTCCCTGCCGTGCCCGTCGATCTTCACCCGCAAGCGCCCGCTGGCGGACGCCACGCTGCGACGCATCGCCAAGGGCGTCATGCGCCACGTGATCACGGCGGCCGATCCTTTCATCGTGCCGGCGACGCACCAGGGCGCGGACCGCGTCAACGATGTGCGGGAGCCGCTATCCACGGTGACCGCGGCGAACCGTGGCGAGCTGATGCTCGTCGCGCCGAAACTCGCGCCCTTCCTGACTGAGCACGCCAATGCCAGCATGTCGCGCACTTGGCCAGCGGACGAGCCGTTGCGCACCCAGTGCGCTGGCGTGAAGGGCGGACACTTTGCCCTCGTCGCGCCGGTACTGGCTGGCGTGGGTGGCAGGGCCGGCCAGACCGAACCGCGTCCGGGTGACGAGCCGCTGTACACCCTCACCACGAAGGCTGACACCGCCGTGATCGCACCGGTGATGGTCCAGGCCGCCCACGGTGACGGAAAGCCCGGCGGTGTCCAGCGCTGGGGCGCTGGCCACAAGCCTGCGGCAGAGCCGGTCGGCACCATCACCGCCAGCGGCGCCGGCGGGCACGCGGTCGCCTGCGCGTTCCTGGAGCAGGCCAACGGCGGCTTCTACGAGGGCGGCGGCCGGGACGCGCGCGCCCCGATGAGCACGATCACCGCCGCCGGCAGCCAGCAGCAACTGGTCACAGCCCATCTGGTGACCAACACCAGCGGCCACCCCGGCGCCGCCGCCACTGAAGGCGTTCCGACGATCACCGCGGCCGGGAACCAGGCGCTGGTGGAGTGCACCCTCAGCCCCGAGCAGGAGGCGGGCGCGCTGCAGGTCGCAGCCTTCCTGATGCGCTACTACGGCGAGGGCGGGCAGTGGGGAGACCTGCGGCAGGCCCTGCCCACCGTGACCACGAAGGACCGCATGGCGCTGGTGACGGTAATGGTGCGCGGCACCCCGTACGTGATCGTGGACATCGGCCTGCGCATGCTCAAGCCGCACGAGCTCTACCGCGCGCAGGGCTTCCCGGCGGGGTACGTCATCGACCGCACCGCAGACGGCCGGCCGATCAGTACCTCGGCGGCCGTGCGCATGGTGGGCAACAGCGTCAGTCCTCCGCCATTGCGGGCCCTCGCGCTGGCTAATCTCGACCCTGCGGTCAAGCATGTGGCGGAGGAAGTGTGGGCATGAGTACCACCTCCCGTGCAGGCGCGCCGGCCACAGCGCAAAAGAGGAACGCCTATGCTCGGCTGATCGATAGCTTGGCAGAGGCGGTCGTGGAGGATTATCTGCGCGCCCAGCTACCGCCGCAGCTGGATTCGGAGGCTCGCCGTTCGGAGCGGGCTCCGTTGCCGGCGCGCCAGGTCGCTGCCTAGGATTCCCGAATGCGCATCGCCGCCTACGCCCGCTACAGCTCCGACCAACAGCGCGAGGCAAGCCTCGACGACCAGCTGCGCAATTGCCGCGCCTGGTGCGCCCGCCAAGGCTTGCCCGAACCGTCAACCTTCCAGGACGCTGCGATCAGCGGAGCGCGGCTAGATCGGCCCGGGTATGCGAGGTTGCTGGCGGAAATCCACCAGTACGACATCCTGCTTGTGGACGATCTTTCCCGCCTCGGACGCGACAAGGACGAGATCGGAAAAACGGTCAAGCGGCTCACCTTCTCGGGCGTCCGCTTGGTGGGCGTCAGCGACGGCGTAGACACTCAACGTCGCGGCCACAAGATCGACGTCGGGCTGCGCGGGCTGATGTCCGAACTCTATCTCGACGACTTGGCTGACAAGACCCACCGCGGCCTGACGGGCCGCGCACTTCAAGGCGCCAGCGCCGGCGGCTTGCCCTACGGCTATCGGGTGGCGGGAACCGGCTGCAGGGAGGTGGATGAGGGCCAAGCAGCCGTCGTCCGGCGGATATACAGCGAGTACCTCGGCGGCCGCAGCCCGCGCGAGATCGCAGCCAGGTTGAATGCCGATCGAGTACCGAGCCCGCGCGGCGGCACCTGGGCGTTCACGGCCATCTATGGCGACGAGCGCCGCGGCATCGGCATCTTGGCCAACCCCATTTACATTGGCCGCCAGGTCTGGAACCGAAGCCGCTGGGTCAAACACCCGGAAACCGGCCGGCGCGTTCGGCAGGAGCGGCCAGAAGCCGAGTGGATCATCACCCAGCACCCCGAGTTGGCCATCATCGACGCCGAGACGTGGGAACGCGCGCGGGCGCGGATGGGGAACCGTCGCTACGCCTCCTACGGCCGCCAAGGCGCCCCGCGCGGCCCGGGGCGCTTGCCCACGAACCTGTTGAGCGGCCTTATGCGCTGCTGCGCCTGCGGCGGCCCCATGGTGGTGGTCGACAAGTACAACTACGGCTGCAGTACGAACAAGGATCGCGGGGAGGCCGCCTGTGCGAGCCGCCTGCGAGTCCCGCGCGGGATGGCGGAGCGCGCGATCCTTACCGAGGTGCGGGACGAACTGCAGAGCGAAGAGGCATTCCAGCGCTTCCAGCGCGCCGTGACCGCGGCGCTGCGGGCTGGCCAACCTGACGGCGCCGAGCTCCAGCGGCAGCTGAAGGCTGCCGAACGGGACCGCGACAACATCATGGCCGCGATCAAGGCGGGCATCCTCACCGCCACCACCAAAGCTGAATTGGAGAACAGTGAATCGGCCATACGCGGACTGCTCGCCGAGATCGATTTGGCAAAGCGCACCCAGCCTGCCACCGTCTTGCCGCGCGCCCGAGAGATCTGGCGCCAGGCCGTTGATCGGCTGCAGGAGCACGCCCGGAAATCCCCTGCCGGCCGTGAAGCGCTACGCGACATCATCGGGGACCAAATCACCGTGCGCCAGAACGAAAAAAGCGACCTCGTTGCCGAGATCGCTTTTCCGTCTGCATCGCAGATAACGATGGTAGCGGGGGCAGGATTTGAACCTGCGACCTTCGGGTTATGAGCCCGACGAGCTGCCAGACTGCTCCACCCCGCAGCAGAGAAAGAGATTATGACGATACAGGAGAACTATTGCAACCCCCTGTAGCGTTTTTTCCATCGATCAGGCGAGATGCGCGAACGCGCGCTGGCACCACACCATGATCGGATTCCAGGCCACGCCCAGTGCGAGCAGCGCCAGCGCGTTCACGCCGAGCACCACGCCAAGCACGCGGTCGTGGTTGGCCGGCAGCGGTTCACCCACCGGCTCGTCGAAGTACATGACCTTGATGACGCGCAGGTAGTAGTACGCACCGATCACCGCGCAGATCACGCCGAGGATCGCCAGCCACAGCATGTGGCCCTGCACCGCCGCGCCGAGCACGGCCAGCTTGGTCCAGAAACCCAGGAACGGCGGGATGCCGGCGAGCGAGGCCATGATGCACAGGACCAGGCCGGCCATCCACGGGTTGCGGGCGTTGAGACCCTTGAAGTCGTCGATGTTCTCGGCTTCGAAACCGCTGCGCGACAGCGCGATGATCGCGCCGAACGAAGCGGTCGACATGATCGCGTAGCTCACCGCGTAGAACATCGCCGCCGAATAGCCGCGCTCGTCACCGCCGGCCACGCCCATCAGCAGGAAGCCGATGTGCGAAACCGTCGAATACGCCAGCATGCGCTTGAGGTTGCTCTGCGCGATCGCCATCAGGTTGCCGATGACCAGCGACAGCGCCGACAGCGCGCCGATCAGCAGGCTCCACTGCGGCGACAGCGGGCCCATGCCCATTTCCAGCAGGCGATACGCCATGCCGAAAGCGGCAAGCTTCGGTGCCGAGCTGATGAACAGCGCGATCGGCGCCGGGGCACCCTGGTACACGTCCGGCAGCCACATGTGGAACGGCGCGGCGCCCAGCTTGAACGCCACGCCGGCGATCATGAAGACGGTACCGGTGAGCAGCAGCAGGCGCTCGGGCGAACCGTTGATGGCATCGTGGATGCCGGCCAGGCTCAGCGTGCCGGTGGCACCGTAGATCAGCGACATGCCGTACAGCAGCAGGCCCGAGGCCAGCGAGCCGAGCACGATGTACTTCATCGCCGCCTCGGTGGCCAGGCCGTTGTCACGGTTCGAGGCGACCAGCGCATACGAACACAGCGCGAGCAGCTCCAGGCCCAGGTAGACCATCAGCAGGCTGCCGGCCGACACCAGGATCATCATGCCGGCGGTGGCGAACAGCACCAGCACCGGAATCTCGCCCTGGAACAGGTTGCGCTCGCGCAGGTAGCTCCAGCCGTAGATCAGGGTCAGGCCGCTGACCAGCACGATCACGGTCTTCATCACGTCCGCGGCGGTATCGCGCACGAACATGCCGTTGAAGATCTCGCCCTGCCCGCCCACGCCGGTGGCCAGCATCGCCAGCACGATGGCGAGGATCGCGACCGAGATCAGGTGGGTCCAGACCTTGTGCCGCTGGCTGACGAACAGATCGATCATCAGCAGGGCGAAGGCGCCGCCGATCAGCACCAGTTCGGGTGCGAGCGACGCCAGGTCGGCAGTGGTCAACGACAGTTGCGTTGGCGTGGTCATCATCATTCCTGGTTCAATTTCTTGCGACGGCCCGTCAGAGCTTGCTCACGGCGATCTGGGTCGCCAGCTTGGCAATCGACGGTTCCATCAGGTCGGTCAGCGGCTTGGGATAGAAGCCCAGCACCAGCACGCCGATGGCGAACACGCCGAGCACGAACGCCTCGCGGCCGTTGATGTCCTTCAGTTCCGCGACGTGGGCATTGGCGACCTCGCCGAAGAACACGCGCTTGTACAGCCACAGCGTGTAGGCGGCGGTGATCACCAGCGTGGTGGCGGCACCGAAGGCGATGAACGGATGCTTCTGGAAGCTGGCCATGATCACCATGAACTCGCCCACGAAGCCGCTGGTGCCCGGCAGGCCCGCGTTGGCCATGTAGAACAGCATGGCGAAGGTGGCGAACCACGGCATCACGTTGACCACGCCGCCGTAATCGGCGATGCGGCGGGTGTGCATGCGGTCGTACAGCACGCCGATGCAGGTGAACATCGCGCCGGACACGAAGCCGTGCGAGATCATCTGCACCATCGCGCCCTGCAGGCCCAGGCGGGCGGCATCGACGTTGCCGTAGTCACGCACCAGGGTGAAGGCGATGAAGGTGCCGAGGGTGACGAAGCCCATGTGAGCGATCGACGAATACGCCACCAGCTTCTTCATGTCGTCCTGCACCAGGGCGACCAGGCCGACGTAGATCACCGCGATCAGCGACAGCGCGATCACCACCCAGGCGAAGTGGTTGCTGGCGTCCGGCACGATCGGCAGGTTGAAGCGCAGGAAGCCGTAGCCACCGATCTTCAGCGCGATCGCCGCCAGGATCACCGAACCGGCGGTCGGCGCTTCCACGTGCGCATCCGGCAGCCAGGTGTGCACCGGGAACATCGGCACCTTGACCGCGAAGGCGATCAGGAAGGCGAAGAATATCCAGGTCTGTTCCTTGGCGGTCAGCTGCAGCGCGTACAGGTCGGCGAGCTGGAAGCTGCCTCCCTTCAGGTACAGGTAGATCAGCGCCACCAGCATCAGCACCGAGCCGAGGAAGGTGTACAGGAAGAACTTGATCGCGGCGTAGATGCGGCGCGGGCCGCCCCACACACCGATGATCAGGAACATCGGGATCAGCATCGCCTCGAAGAACACGTAGAACAGCATCGCGTCGGTCGCCGCGAAGATGCCCACGGTCACGCCTTCCAGGATCAGGAACGCGGCGACGTACTGGTTGACGCGCTTTTCGATCACGCCCCACGCACCGACCAGGGCCAGCACCGTGACCAGCGTGGTCAGCACGATCAGCGCGATGGCGATGCCATCCACGCCGAGGTTGTAGCCGATGTTGTACGCCGGGATCCACGCATGCAGCTCGACGAACTGCAGCGCGTCGCTGCTGCGGTCATAACCGGTCAGCAGCGGCAGGCTGATCAGCAGGGTCACCACCGCCACCAGCAGCGATGCCCAGCGGGCAGCCTGCGCGTTGCGCAGGGCAAGGATCAAGGCGCCGCCAAGGATCGGCAGCCAGATCAGGACACTCAGTAGGGGCCAGTTCGACACGTCTTCTTATCCGTACAGGTCAACGCCAGACATAATTCACGACCATCAGCAGGGCGATCAGCCCGATGATCATCGCGAAGGCGTAGTGGTAGAGGAAACCGGACTGCGTGCGACGCAGCAGGTTGGCCGCCAGGTCGACCACGCGGGCCGAGCCGTTGACCACCGCGCCGTCGACCACATACGTGTCGATCGCGCGGGACACCTTGCCCAGGCGGACACCGCCGCCGGCGAAGCCGTTGATCCAGAGCTTGTCGAAACCGTACTTCTCTTCGAGGATCCGCACCGGCCAGGCGAACAGCTTGCGCGCCCTGCCCGCCAGGTCCGGCTTCCACAGGTACAGCAGCGCCGCCAGCAGGAAGCCCGCCAGGGTCAGCCAGAACGGCCAGGCGCTCATGCCGTGCCACGAGTACTCGATCGGACCGTGCCAGAACTCCTCGCCGACCTCGGCCACGGTGTTGTGGCTCTGGTTGTAGAAGTCGATGACGCCGGTGAAGAACGTGGTCTCCTGGCCCGGCACCGTCTCGGCGGCACGATGGCCCATCCAGTCGGTGCCGAACAGCATCGGGCCGGAGGTGATGAAACCAATCGCGATCGACGGGATCGCCAGCAGCACCAGCGGCAGCGTCACCACCCACGGCGACTCGTGCGGCTCGTGCGCGCCATGGCCGTGGCCATGGTCGTCGTGACCGTGATCGTCGTGCGCATGATCATCGTGGGCATGGTCGTCATGCGCCGCGTGGTGCGCATGCGCATCGCGGAAGCGCTCCTTGCCATGGAAGGTCATGAACAGCAGGCGGAAGCTGTAGAAGCTGGTCACCAGCACGCCGCCCAGCACCGCCCAGTAGCCATAGGTGGCCACCCAGTTGTTGGCATGGTGCGCGTGGATCTCGGCCGCCTCGATGATGGTGTCCTTCGAGTAGAAGCCGGAGAAGAACGGCGTGCCGACCAGGGCCAGGGTACCGATGACGCTGGTCCAGTAGGTGATCGGCATGTACTTGCGCAGGCCGCCCATCTTGCGCATGTCCTGCTCGTGGTGCATGCCGATGATGACCGAGCCGGCCGCCAGGAACAGCAGCGCCTTGAAGAAGGCATGGGTCATCAGGTGGAACACCGCCGCCGAGTACGCCGACACGCCCAGCGCGACGGTCATGTAGCCCAGCTGCGACAGCGTCGAATACGCGACCACGCGCTTGATGTCGTTCTGCACGATGCCGATCAGGCCGGTGAAGAACGCGGTGGTGGCGCCGACGAACAGCACGAAGTTCAGCGCGGTTTCCGACAGCTCGAACAGCGGCGACATGCGCGCCACCATGAAGATGCCGGCGGTCACCATCGTCGCGGCGTGGATCAGCGCCGAGATCGGGGTCGGGCCTTCCATCGAGTCCGGCAGCCAGACGTGCAGCGGCACCTGCGCCGACTTGCCCATCGCACCGATGAACAGGCAGATGCAGATCAGCGTGGCGATCGACCACACCATCGGCTGGCTCAGCAGGGTGAAGTGCTGGCCGAACAGGTCGATCGAGCCATCCCACAGCTGGATGGCGGCGCGCGGGTCGGCGAGCATGCCGGCGTTGGCGAACACGCTCGAATAGTCCAGCGTGCCGAAGATCCACAGCACCGCGGCGATGCCGAGGATGAAGCCGAAGTCGCCGACGCGGTTGACCAGGAACGCCTTCATGTTGGCGAACACCGCGGTCGGGCGCTTGAACCAGAAGCCGATCAGCAGGTACGACACCAGGCCCACCGCTTCCCAGCCGAAGAACAGCTGCAGGAAGTTGTTGCTCATCACCAGGGTGAGCATCGAGAAGGTGAACAGCGAGATGTAGCTGAAGAAACGCTGGTAACCCGGGTCATCGGCCATGTAGCCGATGGTGTAGATGTGCACCAGCAGCGAGACGAAGGTCACCACGACCATCATCATCGCGGTCAGCTTGTCGATCATGAAGCCGACGTGCGCGCTGTAGTGGCCCACCTCGAAGAAGGTGTAGATGTTCTGGTTGAACGGCGAGGCGCCCTGCCCGACCAGCTGGTACAGCGTCCAGCAGGACAGCGCGCAGCTGACCGCCACGCCGAGGATGGTGGCGAACTGGGCGCCCTTGCGGCCGACCTGCCGGCCGAACAGACCGGCGATGATGCTGCCCACCAGCGGTGCGAGCACCACGGCGATGAGCAGGCCCTTGGAGAGTGTGATTTCCATCTTCGGGTCAGCCCTTCAGCGAATCGACTTCGGCCACGTTGATCGTGCGGCGCGTGCGGAACAGGGTCACCAGGATGGCCAGGCCGATGGCGGCTTCGGCGGCGGCGACGGTCAGGATGAAGAACACGAACAGCTGTCCGGCCGTGTCACCCAGGTGGCGCGAGAAGGCGATGAAGTTGATGTTGACCGAGAGCAGCAGCAGCTCGATGGACATCAACAGCACGATCACGTTCTTGCGGTTGAGGAAGATGCCGGCGAGGCTGATGCAGAACAGCACCGCGCCCAGTCCCAGCAGGTGGCCGAGGGTGATCACGAATTTGCCTCCTGGGTGTTGCCGGCATCCGTCGCAGCCGGGGCCACCGGCTTCTCGGCGGCCATCTTGACCATGCGCAGGCGGTCACGCGACTTCACGCGGGTCTGCGCCGACGGGTCCTGGGTCTTGATGCCGGTGCGCTTGCGCAGGGTCAGCATCACCGCGGCGATCACCGCCACGGTCAGGATGACGGCGGCGAACTCGAACGGCAGCAGGAACTCGGTAAACAGGCTGCGCGCCAGCCAGGTCAGGTTGGAACTATCAGCGGCGAGCGCGGCGGCGTTGTCGGCCGGCAGCGGCGCGGCGGCGCGCGACTTCACCCCGATCAGGGCAAACATCTGCACCAGCATCAGCGCGGCGAAGAAGATACCGACCGGCAGGTAGCGCACCCAGCCCTCGCGCATCCGGCTGGTGTCGATGTCCAGCATCATCACCACGAACAGGAACAGCACCATCACCGCGCCGACGTAGACCAGCACCAGGGTGACGCCGAGGAACTCCGCGCCGACCAGCACCCACACGCAGGCGATGGAGAAGAACGTCAGGATCAGGCACAGCACCGCGTAGACGGGGTTGCGCACGCTGATCACCGAGGCGGCCGAGACCACCGCGATCGCCGAGAAGGCCCAGAAGAGAATATTGACCCAGTCCATCATGACCTCAGCGGAAGGCGGCGTCGGCGGCGCGGCGCTCGGCGATCTCGGATTCGAGACGGTCGCCGATCGCCAGCAGCTGCGGCTTGGTGACGATGTTCTCGCCACGGTTCTCGAAGTGGTACTCGAGGATGTGGGTTTCCACGATCGAGTCGACCGGGCAGCTCTCTTCGCAGAAACCGCAGAAGATGCACTTGAACAGGTCGATGTCGTAACGCGTGGTGCGGCGGGTGCCGTCCTCGCGCTTGGCCGAGTCGATGGTGATCGCCAGCGCCGGGCACACCGCCTCGCACAGCTTGCAGGCGATGCAGCGTTCTTCCCCGTTCGGGTAGCGACGCAGCGCGTGCAGGCCACGGAAACGCGGCGACTGCGGGAACTTCTCCATCGGGTAGATGACGGTGTACTTCGGCTTGAAGGTGTACTTCAGCGTCAGCCACAGACCGCTCAGCAGCTCGAGGAGCAGCAGGCTCTTGAAGTAATGGGTGATCTTGTTCATCGATTACACGCCCTTCTGGATCACGCCGTAGAACACCATCAATGCCGTCACCGCGATCCAGACGATGGTCAGCGGGATGAAGATCTTCCAGCCCAGTCGCATGATCTGGTCGTAGCGGTAGCGCGGGAACGACGCGCGGAACCAGATGTAGGCGCTGGCGAAGAAGAACACCTTGATGAACAGCCACGGCCAGCCGCCCAGCCAGATCCAGTCGACCAGCGGCGAGACGTTGCCCGGGTTGACCCAGCCCTGGATCGGGCTCAGCCAGCCGCCGAGGAAGAAGATCGAGATCAGGAAGCTGACCAGGATCATGTTGGCGTACTCGGCCAGGAAGAACAGCGCGAAGGCGCCGCCCGAGTACTCCACCATGTGGCCGGCGACGATTTCCGACTCGCCTTCCACCACGTCGAACGGCGCGCGGTTGGTCTCGGCCACGCCGGACACCCAGTACACGACGAACAGCGGGAACAGCGGGATCAGGAACCAGTCGAAGAAGCCGGAGCTGCCGCCCTGGGCTTCGACGATCGCGGTGAGGTTCACACTCTGCGCGGCGATCATCACGCCGACCAGGGCGAAGCCCATCGCGATTTCGTAGCTCACCACCTGCGCGGCCGAACGCATCGCACCCAGGAAGGCGTACTTGGAGTTCGACGCCCAGCCGGCCAGGATGATGCCGTACACGCCCAGCGAGGTCATCGCCAGCAGGTACAGCAGGCCGACGTTGGCGTTGGACAGCACGATCTTGGCGTCGAACGGCACCACCGACCAGGCCGCGAAGGCCGGGGCGAGCACGATCAGCGGGGCGATCACGTACAGCGCCTTGTGCGCGCTGGACGGCTGGATGATTTCCTTGGTCAGCAGCTTGAAGACGTCGGCGAAGGCCTGCAGCAGGCCGCCGAGACCGACGTAGCTCGGCCCGTGGCGGACATGCATCCAGCCGATCAGCTTGCGCTCCCACACCACGTAGAAGGCCACCGCGGTGATGACCGGCACCGCGATCACCAGGATCTTGGCGATGATCCACAGCACCGCGCCGATATCGCCCAGGCCCAGCAGCCACTGGTGCAGCGGATCGACCAGGTTCAACAGCATCTCGTTCATGCAGCCACCACCGTTACGCGACCGGCGCCGAGCGGCGCGGTAGCGCCATGGCCGGATTCGATCCAGACCGTGCCCGCGGCGACCCGCTTGTCCAGCACCACCGGCAGCGTCGCCTTACCGGCGCTCGTGCCGACCTTGACCATCTGACCTTCGGCCACCTGCAGCTGCGCGGCCGCATCCGGGCTCATCACCACGGCCGGGGCCAGGTTGAGCGGATGCGACTGCAGCGCGGCGGCGCGGCGAACGACCGCATCGGTGCGGTAGATCGCGGCGGTCGCGGCCACTTCCAGACCCTCGCCCGCCACCGCCGGCTGCGCCGAAGCGCTCGGGGTCACGCTGCGGCCCTGCATGCCGGCACGCAGGCCGGCCAGGTCGGTGAACTCGAAACCAGCCAGGGCCAGTTCGCCACCGAGGGCACGCAGCACGCGCCAGCCCTCGCGGGCTTCCACGGGCAGCTTGCCGCCGGCCTTGGCCTTCTGCACGCGGCCGTCGAGGTTGGTCAGCGTCGCTTCGATTTCCGGCAGCGCGCCGATCGGCAGGATGACGTCAGCGACATCGCGGGTCGAGGCGCAGGCGAACTGGCTGAAGGCCACCACCTTGGCGCCGTGCAGCGCGGCACGCGCGGCCGGGGCATCGGCGAAGTCCAGGCCCGGCTCGATGCCGTAGATCACATAGGCCGAACGCGGCTGGGCCAGCATCGCAGCGGCATCGCGCGCGGTGGGCAGCACGCCCTGCGCGACCAGGCCGACGGCGTTGGCACCCTGCGGGATGCGGCACAGCGCCGCGCCGGTGGCACCAGCGAAATCACGCACCGCGGCGCGCAGCGAGGCGGCCTGCGGGTGGTTCTCGACCAGGCCGCCGACGATCACCACGGCGCGCGAGGCACCCTTGACCGCATCGCGCAGCGCGGCGTCGGAGAGCGCCGAGGCGATCTGCGACGGGGCCACGACCTGCTTGCCGGCCAGCTTGAAGGCGAAGTCGAAATCGACCGGGTTGACCGCGTGGATCTTGGCGCCGTTGCTCACCTGCGCCTTGCGCAGGCGGGCATGCAGCAGCGGCAGCTCGTGGCGCACGTTGCTGCCGACAATCACCACCACGTCGGCCTGTTCGATCTCGGCCAGCGGCACGGCGAACGGCTCGGCGACGGCGGCGTCGGAGAAATCGCGGTTGAAGATGCGGTGGTCGAGGTTACCGGTGCCCAGGCCCGACGCCAGACGCGCCAGCAGCTCGCCCTCCTCGTTCGAGGTGGCCGGGTGGACCAGCACGCCGAGGTTGTCACCCGACTGCGCCTTGAGGATTTCGGCGGCGGCGGACAGGCCTTCGGCCCAGCTCACTTCCACCCACTCGCCGTTGACCTTCTTCAGCGGCTTGACCGCGCGGTCTTCGCTGTACAGGCCCTGGTGCGAGTAGCGGTCGCGGTCCGACAGCCAGCATTCGTTGACCAGCTCGTTGTCGCGCGGCACGGTGCGCAGCACTTCGCCGCGACGCACGTGCAGGAACAGGTTCGAACCCATCGCGTCGTGGTAGCCCAGCGACTCGCGCGCCGACAGCTCCCACGGACGGGCGCGGAACTGGAACACCTTGTTGGTCAGCGCCCCCACTGGGCACACGTCGATGACGTTGCCGGAAATCTCGGTGGTCAGCGGCTTGCCGTCGTAGGTGCCGATCTGCAGGTTCTCGCCGCGGTACATGCCGCCCAGCTCATAGGTGCCGGCGACGTCCGCGGTGAAGCGCACGCAGCGCGTGCACTGGATGCAGCGGGTCATCTCGGTGGCGACCAGCGGACCGATGTCCTCGTCCGGCACCACGCGCTTGCGCTCGTTGAAGCGGCTCACCGAACGGCCGTAGCCCAGCGAGACGTCCTGCAGCTCGCACTCGCCGCCCTGGTCGCAGATCGGGCAGTCCAGCGGGTGGTTGATCAGCAGGAATTCCATCACGCTGCGCTGGAACTTCAGCGCCTTCTCGCTGCGCGTGGCGACCTTCATGCCGTCCATCACCGGGGTGGCGCAGGCAGGCGCCGGCTTCGGCGACTTCTCCACGTCCACCAGGCACATGCGGCAGTTGGCGGCGATCGGCAGCTTCTCGTGGTAGCAGAAGCGCGGAATCGGAATGCCGGCCTTGTCGGCGGCCTGGATGATCATCGAGCCCTTCGGCACGACGAGGCTCTGGCCGTCGATTTCGACGGTCACATGATCCGGCGGAACGTTCGGATTGACAGGCTGTGCGCTCACGCAGCCACTCCCATTTGCTCGTCGACGATCGAACGACCGTTGACGATGTAGTACTCGAATTCATCCCAGAACTGGCGCAGGAAACCCTGGATCGGCCAGGCCGCGGCCTCGCCGAACGCGCAGATGGTATGGCCCTCGATCTGACCGGCCACCGCCTTCAGCTGGTGCAGGTCTTCCATGGTCGCCTTGCCGGCGACGATGCGCTCCAGCACGCGATGCATCCAGCCGGTGCCTTCGCGGCACGGGGTGCACTGGCCACAGGATTCCTTGTGGAAGAACTGCGAGATGCGGCAGGCGAAACGCACGCAGCACACGCTGTCGTCCAGCACCACGATGGCGCCCGACCCCAGGCCGGTGCCCAGGGCACGCAGGGTGTCGTAGTCCATCTGCAGGCCGGCCAGCTGGTCGGCCTTCAGCACCGGCATCGACACGCCGCCCGGCACCGCCGCCTTCAGCTTGCGGCCCGGCTTCAGGCCACCGGCCATCTCCAGCAGCTCGTCGAAGGTGGTGCCCAGCGGCACTTCGAAGTTGCCGCCCTTCTGCACGCAGCCGGAGACCGAGAAGATCTTCGGGCCGCCGTTGGCGGTCTTGCTCAGGCCCTTGAACCACTCCGCGCCGTTGCGGATGATCGCCGGCACCGAAGCGTAGGTCTCGGTGTTGTTGATCGTCGTCGGCTTGCCGTACAGGCCGAAGTTGGCCGGGAACGGCGGCTTGTAGCGCGGCTGGCCCTTCTTGCCTTCCAGCGATTCCATCAGCGCGGTTTCTTCGCCGCAGATGTAGGCGCCGGCGCCCAGCGCGCCATAGATGTCGATGTCCACGCCCGAGCCCAGCACGTTCTTGCCCAGCCAGCCGTTCGCGTACGCGTCGGCCAGGGCCTGCTCGAAGTGCTCGAACGGCTCGTGGTGGAACTCACCGCGCAGGTAGTTGTAGCCCGCGGTCGAACCGGTGGCGTAGCAGGCGATCGCCATGCCCTCCACCACCGAGTGCGGGTTGTAGCGCAGGATGTCGCGGTCCTTGCAGGTGCCCGGCTCGGATTCGTCCGAGTTGCAGAGGATGTACTTCTGCATGTCGCCCTTCGGCATGAAGGACCACTTCAGGCCGGTCGGGAAGCCCGCGCCACCGCGGCCGCGCAGGCCGGACTGCTTGACCATCTCGATGACGTCGGCCGGCGCGATCTTCTCTTCGAGGATCTTGCGCAGCGCGGCGTAGCCGCCGGTCTTGAGGTAGTTCTCGTAGGACCAGGGCGTGTCGTAGTGCAGCGTGGTCAGGCAGACCTGGTGCGGCAACGGCGCCGGACCGACCGGACCCTTGGATTCGTGGTGTGCCATGCGCTTACTCCAGCCCGTCCAGGAGTTCGTCGACCTTCTGCTTGGTCAGACGCTCGTGGTAGTGGCCATTGATGACCATCATCGGTGCGGCCGAGCAGCCCGCCAGGCACTCTTCCTCACGCTTGAGGTAGACGCGGCCATCGGCGGTGGACTGGCCCAGCTTGCAGCCAAGCTTCTTTTCGGCGTGCGCGACCAGGTCCTCGGCGCCGTTGAGCCAGCAGCTGATGTTGGTGCAGAACGCGACGTTGTGGCGGCCGACCTTCTCGGTCTCGAACATCGAGTAGAAGCTCGCCACCTCGTAGGCCCACACCGGCGGCAGGTCCAGGTACTTGGCGACGCCGGCGATGAGTTCGTCGGTCAGCCAGCCCTCGTTCTGCTCCTGTGCGGCATGCAGCCCCTGCAGCACCGCCGAGCGCTTGCGCTCCGGCGGGAACTTGGTGAGCCAATGATCGATGTGAGCGCGCGTCTTGTCGCTCAGCACCACCAGCGGATCGACGTCGCGCGCCGATTCGAAATTGCCCGTCGCCTTCATCGGTCGACCTCACCGAAAACCAAATCGTAAGTACCGATCATTGCCACCACGTCGGGGAGCATGTGACCGCGGATGATCGCGTCCATCGAGGACAGGTGCACGAAGCCCGGCGCGCGCAGGTGCACGCGGAACGGCTTGTTGGCGCCGTCGGACAGCAGGTAGCAGCCGAACTCACCCTTCGGCGCCTCGACGGCGCTGTAGGTCTCGCCGGCCGGCACGCAGTAGCCTTCGCTGAACAGCTTGAAGTGGTGGATCAGCGCTTCCATGTCGTCCTTCATGTCCTCGCGCTTGGGCGGAGCGACCTTGAAGTTCTTGACCATGACCGGGCCGGGGTTGGCCTTCAGCCACGCCACGCACTGCTTGATGATGCGGTTGGACTCGCGCATCTCGGCCACGCGGACCAGGTAGCGGTCGTAGCAGTCGCCTTCGGTGCCGAGCGGGATGTCGAAATCGACCGCGTCGTACTTGGCATACGGCTGCTTCTTGCGCAGGTCCCAGGCGATGCCCGAGCCGCGCAGCATCACGCCGGTCATGCCCCACGCACGCGCCATTTCCGGCGAGACCACGCCCACGCCCACGGTACGCTGCTTCCAGATGCGGTTATCGGTCAGCAGGGTTTCGTATTCGTCGACGCGCGACGGGAACGTGTTGGTGAAGTCTTCCAGGAAGTCCAGCATCGAACCTTCGCGGGCGGCATTGAGCTTCTTCAGCGCATTGCCCTTGTGCCAGCGCGATTCCTTGTACTTCGGCATGTGGTCCGGCAGGTCGCGGTAGACGCCGCCCGGACGGTAGTACGTGGCGTGCATGCGCGCGCCGCTGACCGCCTCGTAGACGTCCATCAGCTCTTCGCGCTCGCGGAACGCATACAGCATCACCGCCATCGCGCCCAGGTCGAGCGCGTTGGAACCGACCCACATCAGGTGGTTCAGGATGCGGGTGATCTCGTCGAACATGGTGCGGATGTACTGCGCACGCTCCGGCGCCTCGATCCCCATCAGGGTCTCGATCGCGCGCACGTAGGCGTGCTCGTTGCACATCATCGACACGTAATCCAGGCGATCCATGTAGCCGATCGACTGGTTGAACGGCTTGGACTCGGCCAGCTTCTCGGTGCCACGGTGCAGCAGGCCGATATGCGGGTCGGCACGCACCACGGTTTCGCCGTCCATTTCCAGGATCAGGCGCAGCACGCCGTGCGCCGCAGGATGCTGCGGGCCGAAGTTCATCGTGTAGTTGCGGATCTCCTGCTTGCTTTCGGCAGGATTGCTCGCGAAGGCCGCGGAGGCCTGGTGGAACTCACTCACTTGGCGGCCTCCGTCTGCGACTCACCGGCCGCGGTCTGGTAACGCGCGTCGTCGCGGATCACGCGCGGCACGTTGACGCGCGGTTCGACCGAGGTCACCGGCTCGTACACCACGCGCTTCTTTTCTTCGTCGTAGCGCACTTCGACGTTGCCGATCAGCGGGAAATCCTTGCGGAACGGATGGCCCACGAAGCCGTAGTCGGTCAGGATGCGGCGCAGGTCCGGATGGCCGGCGAAGACGATGCCGAACAGGTCGAACGCCTCGCGCTCGAACCAGTTCACGCCCGGCCAGATATCGCACACCGAGGCCACCACCGGCAGTTCGTCGTTCGGCGCATAGCAGCGAACGCGCAGGCGCTGGTTGTGCTGATAGGAGATCAGCTGGGCCACCACCGCGAAGCGCTGCTGCGGCATGGTGTCCGGCTGCGCGCCTTCCGGCGTCTCGCGGCTGGGGAACTCGCCCCAGGCGAAGCGGCCGGCCGACTTGCCTTCGACGCCACGGCTGAAGCCCTGCGAGGAGACATCATCGGTGTCCCACTCGTCGCTGCCATAGCCGAGGTAGTCGACGCCGCACAGGTCCGAGAGCTGTTCAAAGCCGAGCTCGTCACGCAGTGCCAGGCAGGTCGCGTGCCATTCGGCGGCAGACACTTCCAGCGTCACTTCGCCGCGCGGTTCGACCACGGTGACCCGCGCGCGGGCGAAACGCGCGCTGAGTCGGTCAGTGAAGGGAATTGCTTGCTCTGCCATGGGGGCTTGGCTGCTTTGTAAGAGGAAGACGGGTCAGCGTGCGATCGTCTGGGTGCGCCAGATCTTCTTCTGCAGCTGCAGGATGCCGTACACCAGGGCCTCGGCCGTCGGCGGGCAACCCGGGACGTAGACATCGACCGGGACCACGCGGTCGCAGCCGCGGACCACCGAGTACGAATAATGGTAGTAGCCGCCGCCATTGGCGCAGCTGCCCATCGAGATGACCCACTTCGGATCCGGCATCTGGTCATAGACCTTGCGCAGCGCCGGGGCCATCTTGTTGACCAGGGTACCGGCGACGATCATCACGTCGGACTGGCGCGGCGACGGGCGGAACACCACGCCGTAGCGGTCCAGGTCCAGGCGCGCGGCGCCGGCGTGCATCATCTCCACCGCGCAGCAGGCCAGGCCGAAGGTCATCGGCCACATCGAGCCGGTGCGTGCCCAGTTGAGCAGTGCGTCGACGCTGGTGGTGACGTAGCCCTTTTCGAGCAGCGGGTTCTCGCCTTCGGGGCGGAGAATGTCGTCGATGCGACCTTCCGGGATCGGATTGGTCATCAGACGGTCGAGGGTCTGAATCACTCCCATTCCAGGGCTCCCTTCTTCCAGACGTAAATGAAACCGAGGAACAGCATGCCGACGAACAGGCCCATGGTGACCAGCGAACGAGCGCCGATTTCCATGAACACCTGCGTCCAGGGCACGATGAAGATGATTTCCAGATCGAAGACGATGAACTGGATCGCGATCAGGTAGTAGCGCACGTCGAATTTCATGCGCGCGTCTTCGAAGGCTTCGAAGCCGCATTCGTACGGCGAGAGTTTCTGGAGATCGGGGCGGCGCGGGCCGAGCAACCGGCCAATGACCATCAGCGCGATGCCGATGCCCGTAGCGACGACCAGGAACAGCAGACTCGGCAAATATTCGGCCAGCACAGCGATTCTCTCTTGCCTCTGCCGAGCGCGTGGGGTGCGCCGGCATGGGGTATAGGCGGAACCCGCGGCAGGCGTTGCCACAACCCGCAGGAACCGCAGCCAAACATGGTGCCCAAGAGGGGACTCGAACCCCTACGACCTAAGTCGCTACCACCTCAAGGTAGTGCGTCTACCAATTCCGCCACCTGGGC
>DJAN01000153.1:0-204 GCA_002429615.1 Lysobacteraceae bacterium UBA6001 | reverse complement strand
TACCAATTCCGCCACCTGGGCTTGCGTTGCGCACCAGCGTTGCGGTGCGCAGCGTATTGTAACCGGCTTCAGTGTTTTTGTGACGAGCCGGCGTTATTTTCTTCGCCCGCCTGCGGGGCCTGTTCGACCGGCGCGGCGTCTACCGGCGCCTGCTGCGCCGGGGCGGTCTCGGCCGGTGCGGCCGGCACCGTCGAGGAGGCCGGC
>DJAN01000017.1 GCA_002429615.1 Lysobacteraceae bacterium UBA6001 | reverse complement strand
GGCCGCGCTGCAGGCCGTGGCCGACGCGCCGACCCCGCCGCAGCTGGTGTTGTCGCGCCAGCGCGAGTGGGGCGCGCTGCTGCAGACGCCGCCGCTGCCGGGCATCGCCGAGGTGGCGCAGCCGGAGTTGAAACTGGCGGGCCTGCGCATCCATCCGCGCACGCATTCGCGCAGTGCGTTCTCCTTCGCCCAGCGCCTGTGGCTGCTGCGCATCGCCGACGGGCAGGAAGTGCAGATCGACGGGCTGCCCTCGCCGCTGTCGCTGTCCACGGTCTCGTGGTCGCCGGACCAGCGCTATCTGGCCTTCAACCGGGTGGACTCGGGGAGCGGCGCCAACGAACTGTGGCTGGTCGATGTCGATGCACATCGCGCCTGGCGCGTGGCCGAGAAGCTCAACACCACCGCCGACAAGGGGTATCGCTGGATGCCGGACAGCCGGTCGCTGCTGGTGTTCCTGCAGCCGGCCGGGCAGGGCGCGGCCCCCAGCGGCGATGGTGTCCCGAGCGGCCCTGCGATCCAGCAGACCGCGCAGGGTGCCGGGGCACGGTCGATCCGGACCTACCAGGACCTGCTGCGCAACGAGGCCGATGCGAAGCAGCTGGAATACTACCTGGCGACACAGCCGGCGCGGGTGGCCCTCAACGGCCATGCCGAGCCGGTAGGGACGCCGGGCCTGTATACCGATCTGGCGCCGTCGCCGGACGGCAAGCACCTGTTGTCGCAGCGGATCGAGCGGCCCTTCTCCTATCTGGTCCCGCTGGGTCGCTTCCCGCGTCGCATCGAGGTGCTGGATGCGAAGGGGCTTTACGAACACGAGGTGGCGAAGCTGCCGCTGGTCGAGGGACTGCCCACCGGCAACGATGCGGTGCCGACCGGCGTGCGTGCCATCCAGTGGCGGGCGGATGCGCCGGCGACGCTGCTGTGGGCGGAGGCGCAGGATGGCGGCGATCCGGCGCGCGAGGCGCGTATCCGCGATGCGGTGATGGTGCAGGCGGCGCCGTTCGAGCAGCCGCCACAGACGTTGATCGAGCTGGGCAGCCGCTTCGTCGATGTGACCTGGGGGCGCGGTGATCTGGCGCTGGTCGACGAGTTCTGGTGGAAGGACCGCAAGATCCGCCAGTGGCGCGTGGCGCCGGACGCGCCGGGACAGGCGCCGGTGTTGTTGAGCGAGCGCTCAGAAGAGGATCGTTACGCGGATCCGGGCAGGCCGGCCACGGTGGATGACGAGAGCGGACACGCGCGTCTGTTCACCGATGCGCAGGGGCAGTTCCTGTATCTGATCGGCGAGGGTGCGTCGCCGGAAGGCGATCGTCCGTTCGTGGATCGGCTGGATCTGCGCGATGGCCAGCGCGAGCGGTTGTTCCAGTCGCAGGCGCCGTTCTACGAGCGGCCGCATGCGCCGCTGGATGCGGAGGGCAAGCGGTGGCTGACGACGCGCGAGTCGCCCGACCAGCCCGCCAACTGGTATGTGCGCACGCTCGATGGTGCCGAGTCGCGCGCGCTGACGCATTTCGCGCATCCGTTGCCGCAGCTGCGTGGGGTGCAGAAGGAGCAGATCCGCTACAAGCGGGCCGATGGCGTGGATCTGACGGCGACGCTGCTGCTGCCGCCGGGCTACGACGCCAAACGCGATGGGCCGCTGCCGATGCTGATGTGGGCATACCCGGGTGAGTTCAAATCAGCGGCGGCGGCCAGCCAGGTCACCGATTCGCCGTATCGTTTCAACGCGGTGAGCTACTGGGGGCCGCAGGCCTACCTGGCGATGGGGTATGCGGTGCTCAACAATCCGTCGATGCCGATCATCGGTGAGGGCGATGCGGAGCCGAACGATACCTACGTGCAGCAGCTGGTGGCCGATGCGCAGGCGGCGGTGGACGAGGTGGTGCGCCGCGGGGTGGCCGATCGTGGACGGATCGCGATCGGAGGTCATTCCTACGGGGCGTTCATGACGGCGAACCTGCTGGCGCATTCGGACCTGTTCAAGGCCGGTATCGCGCGCAGTGGTGCCTATAACCGCACGCTGACGCCGTTCGGGTTCCAGTCCGAGGAGCGCAACTACTGGCAGGCCCAGGCTGTGTACGAGGCGATGTCGCCGTTCAACTATGCCGATCACATCAAGGCGCCGCTGCTGCTCATCCATGGTCAGGACGATGACAACAGCGGGACGTTCCCCATCCAGAGCGAACGGCTCTATGCGGCGGTCAAAGGCTTGGGCGGGAATGCGCGGCTGGTGCTGCTGCCCAACGAGGCGCATCGGTATCGGGCGCGGGAGTCGATCATGCAGATGATGGCCGAGACCAACGATTGGCTGCAGCAGTATCTCGGGGCGCCTGGGAAGGTGGGTGCTCCTGCCAAGGGGAAGGGGAAGGCAGCTTCCCCTTGAGCGGTTCTTTATCGTTGGCGTGAAGGGGGGCGGCTGTTGGCCGCCCTTTCTTTCTGGGCTGGCCTGCGAGGTGGATCGGCTCGCAGGGATCGCGCGCGGCCTCCGGGGGCAGGCCCCTTTCGGGACACGCCGTAAACCCATCCATGGGGGCTCGATGGCGCCATCCATGGCGCCAACGGTCCCG